>DATMCM010000222.1:0-19032 GCA_035558335.1 Blastocatellia bacterium
ACCCCTTCGGTGACCAAAATACCCTCAACGCTCGGCGGCCAGACCATGCCGGTCGGATGGAATTGAACGAACTCCATATCGATCAGCTCTGCGCCGGTGTGATACGCGAGCGCGTGACCGTCGCCGGTGTACTCCCAACTGTTGCTCGTGATTCTAAACGCACGGCCGATCCCGCCGGTCGCAAGCACAACCGCTTTCGCTTTGAACAAACGGAAGCGCCCGCGCTCGCGATCATAGCCAAATGCGCCCACAACGCGATCGCCGTCCTTGAGCAGCGTCAACACCGTGCATTCCATGTGCACGTCAATGCCCTGGTGGATGCCGTGATCCTGAAGCGTTCGGATCATCTCGAGACCGGTGCGGTCGCCGACGTGCGCGAGCCTCGGGTACTTATGACCCCCGAAATTGCGCTGAAGTATCCGTCCATCCTGGGTGCGATCGAACACAGCTCCCCACGCTTCAAGCTCGCGAACGCGATCAGGCGCTTCCCGGGCGTGAAGCTCGGCCATCCGCCAATTGTTGACGTATTGCCCGCCGCGCATGGTGTCGGCGAAGTGAACCTTCCAGTTGTCGCGCTCATCGACGTTGGCCAGGGCTGCGGCGATGCCGCCTTCAGCCATCACCGTATGAGCTTTTCCAAGAAGGGACTTGCATACCAGTCCGACTGACACACCGGCCGCGGAAGCTTCGATGGCCGCCCGCAACCCGGCGCCTCCCGCTCCGATCACCAAAACGTCGTGCTCAACCGTCTGGTACTCGGCCATCAGAACAGCCTCCAGTCAGACCAGATACCCATCGAGCAGAGGCGGACGAAGACATCAGCGAAGGCAACCCAGAACAGACTCATCCACGCCCACAGCATGTGCTTGCGATTGAGACAGCTCACGCAGCGCCAGGTTTGCTGGCGAATCGGCATCTTCGAGAGTTGGTCGCACCCGCCTCCAACAAGATGACGCAGCGAATGGCAACTAAACGTGTAGCCGCCAAGCAACACCGCGTTCACCGTCAGTACGATTGTGCCCAATCCAACGCCGAACGACTGCTGGCCAGCCGTATTCGTGAACCACATCGCCTTCCACGCGTCGTGCGCGAGGAACACGAGAAACACCAAAGCAAGGTAGAGAAAATACCGATGCACATTTTGAAGAATGAGCGGGAACGAGCGCTCGCCGCGATAGAGCTTCCGGGGTTCGCCTACGGCACACGCCGGCGGGTCGGCCCAGAACGATTTGTAATATGCGCCGCGGTAGTAGTAACAAGTCAGCCGAAACCCGCCGGGCGCCCAGAGGATCAAGAGCGCGGGCGAAAACGGCAACCAGCCCGGCCACCAGTTCGGCTTCGGTCCAAACCAGCTATGAACGGCATCGCCGAAAAGCTCGGGTGAATACATCGGCGAGAGGTAAGAGCCGAAACGGTAGTGGTTGCCCTGGAACGCCGCCCAGGTTGAATAGACTACAAACGCCGAAAAGCCGAGAAAGACTAATAACGGTTGTAGCCACCACGCACCGCTGCGCGTAGTCTGGCCGAAGGCGTTTGGTTTCAGCGTGACATTAGACGAAGCCATAGCGCGAGATCAGCGCCTCCTGCGCGCGGTCCGTAGGTCGAACCGAATTGTGGTGACCGGCGGTGATGCCGGCGTCCGAGATCTATGGAGAGAGAGTGCGGATGAAATTCTGAATAGCTATTGAACATGCCACAAACCGGCGGATACATTGCGTCATCTGGCCGGATCGCAACTGACATGCTGGCAACCTTTACCATGCCGTTAATTTGGGAGTCAAATCCCGCATTTCAGGCAGTCACTGGCCCGCTCGTCATCTCGCGACAGCAGCCGTGCGCTGGAGCAAGTCCTGGAGCGCTTCAACAACGGCTTCGGGATGGCGCAGATGCATGGTGACGTGTCCCGAGTCGACAAGACGGACCTCGCCTCGCGGGACTGATTCGGCCAGCGCCGTGTAGAGTCGTCGCTTGCCCTCGATTTCCTCGCGCAGCAGTGACTCGGATTCCCCCACCGATACCGCCTCCTTGAAGCCATCGGTCCCCATGGAACAGAGAATGATCAGCGGTACGTCGGGCATCGGTCCTGCGAGGCGAACCTCGTCATAGAGCTGATCAACGTTCTTGGACTCCTGGAGGCCGACCCACAGCCAGTCCAGGCTGACGTGGCGTTCGATGAGCACTTCGCGGATTCCTTCAGGCCAATCCGCCATCTCCTGCGCGAACAGGGCACGGTAGAGCTTGCGGTAGTGCCGGATAACAGGCAGTCGGATGAGGAGAGCGCGGCCAAGAGCAGACCGGAAAGCACCGGCGAGGGCAAGATTCACTAGGCGGCCGAGCTGTTTCTTGCTCCACCCCTCCCGCATCTCCGTTAGTTCCCGCGGCATGTAGGCATCCCAATCCTCGTGCGCGGGGTCCAGCAGGAGTAGCGCGGCCACTTCGCCCGGAAAGCGCTGCGCGTAGTTGCGAGCATAAAGGCCGCCGAGAGAGTGGCCGACCAGCACGTAGGGAGCAGGCACGCTCGCGGCACGCAGCAGTTCGCGAAGCTCATCCGCCACCTGGGTCAAGGTACGCGGAAGCCCGATGGGGTCACTCCAACCGCTACCAGCGCGGTCGTAGAGCAAGCTGGTGGATAGCTCCGCAGCCTTCTCCTGAACATTCAGGTAGTCCAGACCCACCGTGCCGGCGCCCGCCAAGAACACCACTGGCGGGTTCCCGCTGCCCGATCGATGGACGAACAACCGCCGACCCTCTACGTCGTAGTAGCGGCCCAGCGGCGGCGTTGAATCGGTGGCTCTCTTGGCCCGACCGCCTGACTGCTTACGCTGCATCCTCGCCTCCGTCACCGTCCGAACTGTCGATTGAGGCGCGCCAATGCAGGTGGCGTTCTCAACTGCGCGAACGGTATCGAATGCCCATCATTATGAAGAGATACTCGGCTTCGTCCAGTTTAGCCCGGGCAACCAGTATTCTTGATCTCAATCCCTCAATTGACCAGATCGCGGCGTACGGGATCGGTGCTCTGATAGCGGGCAAGCTGGCATTAAAAGTCGGGCTTTCAAAATGCTGTTGTCCGGTTTGCTCGCGCTCAAGAAGTTCATCGTTATCGGCGCGGTCGCGCTCCTCGCATTCCTTCGAAAGCTCTCTTCTGGAAGAAAGGGATCGAGCCCTGAGAATCCGGAAATTCAGACTCTGAAACTCGAGTGATCCATCGAGTCTCGAGATTTCAAAACTTTCCAGACTCTTAGGGCTTCGCTTCCATCCAGTTCTTGCCTACTCCCATATCGACGACAAGCGGAACAGACATCTCGTGGACTGATTCCATCTCTTCCTTGACTACTTCTTTCGTTCGCTCAATTTCGTTCTCCGGCACTTCGAGCAGCAACTCGTCGTGGACTTGAAGGATCATCCGTGCCCCAAGCTTTTCGCGGCGCAACCGCTCGTGCACTTTGATCATCGCGATCTTCACAAGATCGGCGGCGGTGCCCTGGATCGGAGCATTGATAGCTTCGCGTTCGGCTCGCGCTCGAAGGTTGTGATTGCGGTTGTTGATGTCAGGGATCGGACGAATGCGCCCGAAGATGGTCTTTACCACGCCGCTTTTGCGAACTTCTACGGGTGTCTCCTCCATGTAGCGCCGCACACCTGTGTAGGTCTTGTAATAATCTTCTATCGTTTTCTTCGCTTCTGCGCGAGTCAGCCCGGTGCGTTGAGCGAGGCCGAATGGGCCGATCACGTATGGAATCGCGAAATTCACGATCTTCGAGACTCGGCGAAACTGGGATTCCTGCTCTTTTGTTTTCGCGCCAAACACATCTCGCGCGGTTCGAGCGTGAATGTCTTCATTGTTCTTGAACGCCTCGGTCATCGCCGGATCGCCGGTTATGTGAGCGAAGACACGCAGCTCGATCTGCGAGTAGTCCGCCGACAAAAGCGAGTATCCCGGCGAAGCTACGAAAGCCGCTCGAATGCGTCTGCCCATCTCCGATCGAATCGGGATGTTCTGCAGATTGGGATTAGTAGAAGACAGCCTGCCGGTCGCTGAGACGGCTTGATTCAAAGTGGTGTGCACTCGGCCGCTTCGCGAGTCGATGATCTTCGGCAAGGCATCGACATATGTGTTCTTCAACTTGGCGAGTTCCCGAAACTCGATGATCAATTTCGGCAGCTCGTATTTCGTTGCGAGTTCCTCGAGTACGTCGAATGATGTGGAGATTTTTCCGGTCTTTGTCTTGCGCGCGACTTCGAAGTTCAGCCTCTCGAAGATATCGCCGAGCTGCGCCGGTGAGTTGATGTTGAACTCTTCGCCCGCAAGCTTATAGATCTCGGACGTCAGACGCCCGAGCTCGTGTTCCATCTCGCGGCCGGCTTTGTCGAGCGCGCCGGTATCGATGCGTACTCCGATTCGTTCCATGTCGAAGAGGATCTCAACCAGCGGCAACTCTATTTCGCGATAGACTCGATTGAGGTCAGCTTCTTCGATTTTCGCGCGCAACGCCTTCGCCAGGCGCAGCGTCAAATCCGCCGTCTGCAGCGCGCGCGCGTCATCTTCGCTGAAGCCGTCGATCGAGTCCGCCATCTCGACGCCCAGTTGCTCTCGACCGGCGTCCTTGACGCGATAGTTCATTCGGTTCGGGTCGAGCAGGTAAGCTGCCAGCAGTGTGTCCTCTTCAACGCCTTCGATCCGGACTGCCGGCGTGAAGTCCTGAATGCAACCGTCGGTGTTGGCCGCGGCGTTGCGAAACAACGGTCCCGTCTCGCCTTCGCAGACGTACCGATCGAACGCTGTCAGTGCGCCTTTCCAGTCGTGCACGCATTTGCGCACTCGCCCATTCTCCAAAACTTCTTTCACCGACTTGAGCGGGTCGCCTTTAGACTCGAAGCGCTCGAAGTCGATGAGCGTAGCCTGACCAGAAGCGGTCGAGATCACCACTCCGTAAAGCACGCCAGAGCGTTCGGCGACGCCCAGTGCCATGCGGCCTGAAGACCGTACCGATTCCACAAGGCGGGCAAGCGCGGCCCGGGTCGTGATCCGCGAGTAATTCACGGGCGCGGATGCCCCGGCGGCATTTGCTGCCGGCTCGCGCGCTTCGGCGGCATCCGCGAACTCGCGGCTCAGCTGCGCGAATTCGAGCTCGGAGAACAGCTCGTAAGCCGCGCGGCGGTCGGGCTGTTCGTAGACCAACTTGTCGAGCTGGAGCTCGATCGGCATGTCGCAAGCGATCGTCACAAGCTCGCGTGATTGCCGGATCAGTTCGGCGTTGTTCTTCAAACTCTCTCGATAAGTCTTTCGAGAGATGTCATCCGCGTGAGCGATCGCGTTCTCGATCGTCCCGTATTGCTGGATGATCTGCTGCGCGCCTTTCTCGCCAACACCCGGGGCACCCGGGATGTTGTCCGACGTGTCCCCCCACAAGCCCAGCAGCTCTACGATCTGATCGGGCCGCACACCAAATTTCGCTTCGACCAAGGGAGCGTCCATTACCTTCATGTCACCGGTCCGCTCGGTTCGCAGCAGCGTCACGTGATCGGTCACAAGCTGTGACATATCCTTGTCGTTGGTGACAATCACAACATCGACTCCGGCATGCTCAGCCTTCTTTGCCAGCGTGCCGATGATGTCGTCGGCTTCGTAGCGGGGCTCGATCGTGGTTGGGATTCGCAGCGCCTCGCAAACGCGAGTGATGTAGGGAAGCTGGGGCGACAAGTCGTCTGGCATCGTTTGCCGAGTCGCCTTGTAAGCTTCGAACGATTCGTGACGAAATGTCGGTCCCGAGGAATCGAGCGCGACGCCGAGATAGTCCGGTTTGTATTCGTTGATCAGCTTCCGAAGCATCATCGTGAAGCCGTAGATCGCATTCGTCGGCAGGCCCTTTGAATTCGAGAGGCTGGGCAGCGCATAAAACGCGCGGTAGATCTGCGACATCCCATCGACCAGGAATAGTCGCTTACGTTTTGAGGGAGGCATCGCGCCCATACTACGGGCCGCAATTTCTGAGTGTCAAGCAACGGGTTGCGGAGACTGCAGTGGACGCCCTGCTCTTTGGAAACGACTAGTTGCACAACCCGTGCCTTCCGTGATTGCTGATTGCAACTCGGTCACGTAGAATCCCGCACGACACAATCAAGCGTACTTCTCAGCGCAGCAACCGGATTGCTCAGCCAGTTCATGCATTTGAGTTTCTTAAATAATCGGGGCCGAGGAGCGTGCAAGGAATCCGATTGCGAGTTCGGCGCTACTCTACTGGGCTTATTAGTTGAGAGACACTGAAAGGAGACAACGCATGCACATTATCGGAATGGTGATCGTCGGGCTGATCGCTGGCGCGCTGGCGCGACTGATCATGCCGGGCAAGGATCCGATGGGTATTCTTATGACGATCTTGCTTGGAATAGCGGGGTCGTTCGTCGGTGGGTTCGTAGCCACTCTGATCTGGCGGCACGAAACGGGAACCTTCCGCCCCGGTGGCTTACTCCTCTCGATTCTCGGTGCGATTCTGTTGTTGTTCTTGTGGCGAATGATCCGTAAATAGCTGCCTGATCAGCGCAAAGCGTTCATTAACAAGTAGTTCGGCTGCCCTTCTCGGAGCCCCAGCAGGCGTCCAGAGCCGCCCGTACGCAATTGGTTCGCCTATTGAACCCCCAAGCTTCCGCCGGCGTCGTTGACGGTGTCACTATCTTCGCGCTACCTTTAATCTGACTACTTCGAGTCTTACCAGCGGCGCAGCGGTTGATGATGCTCGGGCCGAAAGTGGCCAGCCCAAGAGAGCTTTATCTTAACCACAATTCCGGAACAATAGTGGGATTATTGAGGGGCATCAAATGATAAAGAAGTTAGGATTATTTTTCGTAACAGGCTTGCTGCTGTCAGGCGTTATGGCTCCGGCAGCTTCGGCGTCGACCTCAGCACGGAGGAAAACTTCACACACGCCGGTAAAGCAAGCTCCGGCACAACGGCAGACTGTTTACGGGCAGGGCTATCAGAAAGGCTATGCCGACGGGTTCGCGCAGGGACACGGCGATTGGAGCAAAGGAATGACGCGTGACTTCCAGAACTCGAATGCGTATCAGCACAGAGATCAGTCCATCGCCCCGCAGTTTGCAAAGTCCGAAGAATACCACCAGGGTTACAACCTGGGGTTCGAATTTGGCTACACGGATGCGTACTACGGGCGAGCGCGCAACAATGTGGTTCCTGGAAACGCTGTTGTCCTCGCGAAGGCCGCGGCGCTTGCGGATGCGCAACGAGCCCGCGAACAAGCCGATGCACAACGAGCTCGCGAACAAGCCGATGCACAACGAGCCCGCGAGCAAGCGGCTGCGCAGAGAGCGCACGACGAAGCGGAGGCGAGGGACAACTCGCGCGACCAGCGTGATGATTCGGTAGACAGTCGGACTCGCGGAAACCAGGGCCGGCAACGGGATCGGGATCCCGGTCCGGTGAACGTTCCCGGCGATCTGGATATGAAGCTCCGCCTGACCTCGAAGATCGATACCAAAACGAGCCGCGCTGGCGACAACTTTACCGCAGTAGTGGTAGATCCTTCGGATTTCGAGGGAGCAACGGTCGTCGGGCACATCGCGAAGCTCAATCGTTCCGGTCGCGTCAGTGGAAAGACCGAGCTGGCAATCGAGTTTGACTCGATCACTCTGAGAGATGGGCGTCAGGCGCCGTTCTCGGCGGACTTGCAGCGGGTATACGAATCGGAGCACGTCCAGAAGGTTGACGAAGAAGGGAACGTCGAATCCAGCAGCCGAACCAAGGACTCGCAGGTGCGTGGCGGAGTGGGCGCCGCGGCCGGCGCGATACTCGGCGGGATAGCCGGCGGCGGAAAGGGCGCTGTTCTTGGCGCTATCATTGGCGGCGCGGCCGGAGTCGGCACCGTTGCGATCGAGGGCAACAAGGACCTGGTCCTCGATAGCGGCACAGAAATACTTGTCAAAACGGCGCGAGCCAGGAATCGATAAGTTTTAGTATAGCGAGACAAAAACGTGGCGAGCGGTGCGGGGCGAGTTGTTTTCGCCATCGCACCGCTCGTTTGTGCTCTTATCGCTCCTCAACCCAAGCTCGTCAGCGCCCTTGCCCAAAGCACTCAGCTTCATCGAGGCTCGTCCAGCTGGCAAAGCTCATCTTTTCGCTCACAAAGACACCCAGCAGATAAGAACGAGCCGCAAGCCCTGTTTTCCTCGGTTTTTCGGCGCGCCGCGGCGAATGGGATTATCGCGTCGGACGCCGAAAAGCTTTCTAACCCGAAACCAGCCAGCATTCCACATATAGTCTAAGTAATGTTGCAGAAAGAGGGTCGGCAGCAGGCCGGCCCAGCAAGGAGTACCTCATGCTTAGCATAATCGTGGCTTCGACTGCAGCGCTGTTCTTCAGTTGGCTCGTGGTGAGGCGGAGCAGCTCGTTCCCTTTGCAGGTCGAGCATCGAAGCAGCGAAGTGTTGACCGTGGCGGTTCAAATCGTATGCGGCGACTGTGCTGGAGAGGGTGAGCGCCCTGTAAGGACCTGTCTCGACCAATCAGGGAGATGCGCACGGTGCGGGGGAACAAGTTACGTCCTGGCGTCGGAGCTGGCCTCTAACGTACTCCAACTCAGAGCGGCGCGTCTGCGAGTGGGCAACGTCTCGTTGGGAGACCCTCGCCTGTCGGCTCTCGAAGCGCGCCAAGCGCATCGCAGCTCGAGGGCAGCCAAAGCAGCAGTATCGTAAGCTAGCCAGCCAGCTTACCGCTGCGCTTGCGAGCGTACGATACTCACTTGGTCGGAGCACCACCCAGTCAGGCGAAGACTTCGAGCCAACAAACTGCCGCCTGAATGCGAGCATCGAAAAGTCTAGTTTCCTTCTATGTAAGGACGCGACTGAACTATGAACAAACGGCCGCCCGCATAAACCCACTCGATATCCTGGTCGCGCCCGCCGAATACCCGCTTGATCTGAATCGCCGCTCGCGCGAGCCGCCTTGCCATCTGATCGGTCAGCACAGCGCGATGCTCTTCGATCTTGAGCTCCCTTATGCCGCCGTTTTCATCGAATGCGACCATCGTGTCTTCGTCCGAGCGAGTCAGCACCTGAACCGTCCCCGAGCGCGGACGATACAGGACTTGCTCCGCTACACGTTTTCCCTCGACCACTTTCATTCCAAGCCCGCGCTTGGCGTTGATATAGACCGCTCCCCGATCAGCAGGGTCGAACGGATCCGTAGTGATCACGACTCCGGCGCTATCGGCGTTGATGCCTTCCTGAATCAACACCGCTGGGTAGACTCCAAAGTGATTCATTCCAAAGCTCTCGCGCGCTTCGTACGCTTCATAATTCCAAACTGAAGCCCACACTGTCTTTATAGCTTCCAGCAGTTGCTCGTCGCCGCGAACGTTGGGCACAGTCGTGTACAAGCCCGCGCCGCTGAAGTTCGGAAGGTCTTCGGCGTTGGTCGAGCTTCGAGCGAACAAACCCTTCGCCGCATATTCGCGGTGGACTTTGGCTAGCAGTCTCTCTCTAAAACCGTCGTCGTGCTTTCCCGCCTGAATCCACGCGCGAATCTCTGCAAGTCGCGTCTTGCGATACCGTGGATCGTGAACAAACCGGTCCTCTTCCACCGCCGACGCGATGCGCTCCTCGAGTTTGTTTAGTCGAATGAAATCCTGGTAACAACGAAACGGGACAGCGAATCCCAGCGGCACCTCAATCCCGGGCAACTTCGCGTTCATCAACTCGCCCAGGTTAGCAGACTTCGCTCCGAAGCGAATCGCGTCACGCGCTCGCTGATTCCTCAGATCGGTCATTCGATCATAGTCAAGGTCAGCGCGAGGTGTGACCAGATCGCCGCGTTTTACCCATTGGCGATTGCGCTCTTCGACTTCGCGGGGGTCTGCGGGCGCAAGGTGATAGTCGTTCTCGCCTACTTCCAGGCGGACGTATTTGCCATCGAGTTGCTTGAAGAGCTTGTCGGCGCCCCTGATTCGCGCGTTCGGAATACCCCACGACTTGGCGAGCATATTAACGTGCGACAGCGGCGAAGCCGGTTCGGTGGTGATAATTCCTGAAAGCGGCGTCAGTTGAACCGGCGCTTCCTTGAAGATCACGATCTGGTTGCGATCGATGACGGTTTCGGCAGTCACGCGGTCAAGTATTCGAAGCTGCCCGATCCCAGCGCCGAGATTCAGCGGCTGATACTGCTCGTCGGCGGCAAGCTCGCCGGCGGTCAGCACCGGGATCGCGGGCTTCCCCTTTTTCACGCGCTCAGAGTTTATCTCCGAGCCGACCTCTTCTTGCCCGAGCGAGTTCGGCTTGAAGAACAGGGGCGCGAAGAAGCTCTTGCTCAAAGACTCGTAGCCCTCGGCTAGCAATTCACCGGTGAGCCGGTCGCCTTCCCAAAACTCGAAGGTGAACTTGCCCGAGCTTGTCTGAAACGCGATTGTCCCAAGAATGAACCGCCTATCCGGCTTCAAATAGTTGTTCTCGTAAAAGGCGCGCCCCCGCTCCAGCGACAAGTACGTTGCGTTTACGAAGTCCTTGTGGAACTGGAACGCGTTCGAGTTCACGTAGTACACCCGGTCGTGAGCTCTCCGGTCTATCACGAACATCAGGTGCGGCAGCGCATAAAAGCGACCACGATAGTAAACTCGCGCCATCCGGTCGAAATCAGCGCGAGAGACGATGCGTTCAAGCGAACGGATTGTTTTGATCGAGGCGCCGGCCTTCGTCTGGTGTGCTGATCCGCCGGCGATGGGAGCCCCCTGATTCTTCTGCTTCTGAGAGATCGAGGACGGAAACCAAGCAGGGACGATGGCGAGGCAAACTAGCAGTGACAAAAGAGGATCCGTGCTCATCAACTCGCCTCCGATGCGGTTGTCGTACGATTCTAGCACCCTTTGAATTCACGACGCGCGGCTGAGGGGAACAGACCGCGCTGCGAAAGATCCTCCAGCTTTACAACGCAAGTCCACTTGTGCGATTGTTGCCTGCGCTTTGACGCGTTTCCTGAGTGATTCAATCAAGCGGGGTTCCCGATGAGCATCGTTGACGGGCTTAAGAAGGCGGTCGCTTCCAGCCCATACAAGACCGCGGCTGTCTGCGGAAGCACTCGTTACAGCTTCGGCGAACTAGCCGATCGAGTCGACCGGCTTTCAGGCGGGCTGCTCGGACTCGGGGTCAACCGAGGCGACCGCGTTGCGATTCTGGCCCTCAACTGCCATCGCTTTTTTGAGCTGTACTACGGCATCGCTCAGATCGGCGCAGTCGCGGTTCCGATAAACTTTCGAATCCCGCCTCAAGAAATCAAGTACATCCTCGATCACTCAGGGTCGTGCGCGATTGCAGTCGACGCCGCGCTCACACCATCGCTCGAGGAGGTGCGCTCGCAGCTTGAAACGGTCGAGCAATTCATCTCGATCGCGGATCAACCCGCGTCCGGCTTCCTCGCTTATGAAGACTTGATCGCAAGCAATTCTCCGCTGGTTGATCCGCCGCAGATCGAAGACGGCGAGCTGCTCGGATTGTTTTACACATCTGGCACGACCGGCGAGCCAAAGGGCGTGATGCTGACTCACAGAAACATGCTTGCGAACATCGCAAATTCGGAAGGCGTCTACAAATATCTGCCGACGGACATCTATCTCCACTCAGCGCCGATGTTTCATCTTGCAGACGGCGCCGCGGTCTTTTCGAACACTGCGCGCGGCGCGACTCAGGCGTTCATCCCGAGGTTCGACCCGAAGCTCGTTCTCGAAACAATTGCCCGCGAGCGAATATCGCTGGCCCTGTTTGTTCCGACGATGATCAACTTCCTGCTTCAAGTGCCTGATCTCGATTCGTATGATCTGTCATCGCTGAGGCATATCACCTACGGCGCATCGCCGATCGCGCCCGAAGTGCTGAGGCGAGCGATGAAGGTTTTCGGTTGCCAGTTCGGTCAGGGCTATGGGCTGACCGAAGCTTCGCCGCTGCTGACAGTGCTGACCGCCGAAGATCATGCGGTCACCGATGAAACGGGCGAACGGCGACTCGCGTCCTGCGGCAAACCGGTGAAGGGCGTCGACGTGCGAGTCGTATCGTTCAAAGGCCACGACGTAAAGCCAGGCGAAGTCGGCGAGATCATCGCGCGCGGGCCGAACATCATGGCCGGCTACTGGAAGCGTCCCGCCGATACCGAGCAGGCGATCGTCGACGGCTGGCTTCACACCGGCGATCTGGCTACCGTCGACGAAGATGGCTACATCTACCTGGTAGATCGCAAGAAAGATATGATCGTGACCGGCGGAGAAAACGTTTACTCGACTGAGGTCGAAGCCGCGCTTTACGAACACCCCGCGATCCAGGAAGCGGCAGTGATTCCGGTGCCGGATCCGGATTGGGGCGAAGCGGTTCATGCTTGCGTGACACTATGCGACGGCGAGCGGGTCGAACCCGAACAACTGATTGAGTTTTGTCGCGGCCGGCTGGCAAACTACAAACTCCCGCGTTCAGTGGAGATAATCAAAGGCGAGTTGCCTAAGGGCGGCACCGGGAAAATATTGAAGAAACAATTGCGCGAGAAGTACTGGCACGGGCAGTCCCGGCTGATCAGTTAAGTCAAAACAGAAAGGAGCCACGGATGAACACAACTGAATATGGAAAGGGAAAGCGGCCCTCCCGTTCGCGTCATCTGTGTTTATCGGCGGCTTGCAGGCATTCATGAATCGAACTCTTACTCCAATCAGATTCAAACAACGTGCGGTTTCCCAATTCCCGACGAAGGTCGGCGTCGTCGATGGAGACAAGCGCTTCACATATCGTGAATACGGCGAACGCTGTGATCGCCTGACCAACGCGCTGATCGAACTGGGCGTCGCTCGCGGCGAGCGAGTCGCCTGGCTCGGCTACAACTCGCACGAGCTGCTCGAGGCATACTACGGCGTGGTGCAGATGGGTTCGGTGCTCCTGCCGCTGAACATAAGGCTGACCCCAGAAGAGATTGCTTACATACTGAACAACTCGGAATCCGTCGCGCTGTTTTACAACACAGACTTCCAACCGTTGGTAGACGCGCTTCGGCCGCAATGCAGATTGTTGAGGAACTATGTCGCGATAGAAAGCCAGTACGAACCGTTGCTTGCGGCTGCTGAAGCCAGTTTCACGCCTCCGTCCGACATCCAGGACGACGATCTCGCTGAGCTGTTCTACACTTCGGGTACGACCGCGAACCCAAAAGGTGTGATGATGACTCATCGCAATCTTTATATGCACGCGATGCAGGTGATCGGTGGACTGGGAGTCAAGGAATCGATCGTTCAGCTTCACACGATCCCGCTTTTTCATGTGAACGGCTGGGGCACTCCTCACACGCTGACCTGTATGGGCGCGCGGCATGTCATGACCAGACGGTTTGATCCAACCGAAGTGCTCGAGCTGATTCAACGCGAACGAGTTACAAACTTCGCGATGGTGCCGACAATGGCGACTGCATTGATCCATCATCCAAAGATTAAGGAGTTCGATCTGTCCAGTCTTGATTACGTTGCGATCGGCGGCGCAGCTTCACCGTGGGAGTTGATGCGCGATGTCGAGCGAGCGCTTGGGTGTGGTTGCTACGGCGGCTACGGTCTTACTGAAACGACGCCCGTTCTGAGTCAATCGTTCATAAAGGACCATCTCGAAGGTCTGCCCGACGAAGAACGCTGGCGGCGCCAGGCGATGGCCGGATACGCGATGCCGGGAGTCGAGCTGGACATCTTCGACACCGATGACAAGGCGGTGCCGCACGATGGAGTCAGCGTCGGCGAAGTCGTGGTACGGGCGGACAATGTCATGCACGGCTACTGGAAGCAGCCTGAGGACACGGCAAACGTGATGCGCGGCGGCTGGCTTCATACCGGTGACATGGGCGTAATCGACGACGAGGGATACTTGCTGATCGTCGATCGCAAGAAGGACATAATCATCTCCGGAGGCGAGAACATTGCTTCGATTGAAGTCGAGAAAGCTGTCTTCTCTCACGCGGCGGTGCTCGAATGCGCGGTGATCGCGGTGCCGGACGATCGATGGGGCGAAGTGCCAAAGGCGCTGGTGGTGCTCAAACCTGGCGAGTCGGCAAGCGAGAAAGACATCATCGATCATTGCCGCACAAAGCTCCCGGGATTCAAAGTGCCAAAGTCGATCGAGTTCTTCAGCGAGCTTCCCAAGGGCGGGACCGGAAAGATCTTGAAGAAGGAACTGCGCGAAAAGTACTGGTCCGGCTATGACAAGCGAGTACATTAGGAGCGAAAAGATCCGCCACAAAGACACCAAGGCTCAAAGCAGCACGAAGTTATCTTAGTGTTTCCTTGGTGGCTGGGTGTCTTTGTGGCAAGCAACCTGATTCTTTAGCATGGAACAACCTCGCAAATCCCAGCCGTCTCTTCGCGAAGTCATAAGACCGACGACCATCATCGAAGCTTCGCGGCTATCGAAGCTCCTCGGCGCGTCGATCACTATCGCTACGGAGACTTTCCAGCACACCGGCAGCTTTAAGTTTCGAGCTGCTTACAACGTAGCTGCACAGGTCAACGAGAAGGCTGTCATAGCCGCTTCCTCCGGCAACTTCGGACAAGCGATGGCCTATGCGTGCTCGCTGCTCGGCAAATCCTGCACTATCGTCATGCCAGCGACCTCGGCCCAGGTGAAGATCGACGCGGTGCGCGAGTACGGCGGCAAGGTGGATTTGATCGATGTGAATCAGACGAGTCGCGCGGCGCGAGTCGCGGAACTTGCGGCCGCGAGTCCCGACGCTTACGTCGCGAGCGCTTATGATGATCCGCTGGTTATTGCCGGCAATTCCAGTCTCGGAGCAGAAATCGCGGAGCTCGAGCGCGCGATAGAATTTGTTATCGCTCCAGTTGGAGGGGGAGGTTTGACATCGGGAATTATTAGCGGTATTCGCGCCTCCGGCCGCGACATCAAAGTCCTCGGCGCAGAGCCGCTCATGGCAAACGATGCGGCGCGCTCGCTTAGAGCCGGGCACATCGTGACTAATGAAGCTGAGCCGCAAACGATTGCTGACGGAGCGCGCACCGTCAGCGTGGGCAAACACAACTGGGCAGTTCTAAAAGATGGCCTGGCAGGAATCGTCGAGGTGCCCGAAGCGAAAATCAAAGAAGCGATGCGTCTGTTGTTCTCGCTGGTTAACCTGAAAGTGGAACCGACCGGAGCGCTGTCGATCGGCGCGCTGTTGACCGAGCCTGAACGCTTCCGCGATCGCTCGGTGTGCTGCGTCGTGAGCGGGGGCAACGTGGACCCGCAAGTCTACAAAGATATCCTGAGTTGACCTCTGAACCTTGTTCAATGTCGGGGAGCGAGCTCCTCGCATTTTCGACGCTCTTCACGAGCCGCAGCCACGCGAGCCTTCCTGTCCGAACTCTTGAGATACTTTTTGCCCTTGGTCGCTTCGCGGTACTTTTGCTTGCACAGTTTTAGAGCCGCCCTTCGCTCGGGACTCTCAGCAGGAGCCGGCAGCGTCGCGGTGGCGAAGCTGAACAGCACCAAGACAAACAAGAACGCGCGCATCAGGCTTCTAGTCATCGTTCGCTCTCCTGGTCGAATTAGCCAGAGTCATTAAAGAACAAAGGCTCGGCGATGACAACACCGCCGAGCAGAAAAAAAGAGTGTGAGCGCGGACTGGTTTAGAAAGCGCCCGCGCTCGAGAGCGGCGGTTTGCCGCCGCCCTCCAGTATCAAAAGATTCTGCGGGTGACAGTCCTGTTCTTGTACAACCAGAGTCCGGTGGCCGCGCCCCCGCCGATCAGTGCTCCGACGACGGCGCCCTTCTTGCCTTTGACGATAGCGCCGGTCCCCGCGCCTGCGCCTGCCCCGATGCCAATCACGGTGGCCGCGCCGCCCGCCCCTGGCATCCATCTTTCCTTGTACTTGTAGTTCACGATGCCGGGGCCGTCGAACAGGGTGATTCGACTGTCGCCGACCCTGACGCCGTTCTTGTCGCGTCTGATTATGCCTCCAAACCCATCTCTACTCTGGGCCTGCGCTGCCGCGGGCAACGCCAACACCATCAAAGAGAGAATGAGCAGGAAGCTTGCCAGCTTGCTTCGCATGTGATTCCTCCGGAGTCTTAATTGAGTGGTTCGTGGTGAAGCTTCGTAGGCCTGATGATTGAGAGCAGTGACGGGTTGCCCGTGGCCGGCCACCTTATTTGGGCGGAACCAGCAGTATTAGGCGGACATTGCGAAAGCCAACCACCTATCTTAACTTGATGGTCCCTTCGCGAGCATGCTCTGGAAGCGCGACCCTCTCTTGTTCGGTTCTTGTGTGCTCGAGTCGGTAAAAGTCCAGCATAACGTCGCCCGGTCCTCGCAGGTCGCGTTCTAGGCGGTCGAGCGCTACTCGTACAACGTCGCGATGCCGCACCTTGCTCCGGGCGGGAATCTTGCTGACCTCCAGCCATATCTGGTGAATCAGGCCGAGGTCTTCCTCGGTAAAGCGCGGCGAGTGGGCACCGAGGTAGAAGATCTGATCGCGAGCCCCGGGAGCGACTATCTTGAAGCGCACCTGCCGCCGCGGCATTTCCGGCAGCCGCTCCCACGCGCGGCCGAGCTGCCGCGCTTGCTCCTGCGCCGATATCTTGGCTGACAGTCCGGCGACTATTTCAGCCGAGTCCAAACGCAGCACCGTCTGAGCCACGGCATCAAAGACGTTGTTGGAAGGAACAACAAGAAGGTTGACCGGTTTGCCATGCTTTTCGGCAAGCGCGACGGCTTTCGTGAACAACCGCTGCTCGTAGTCGGTGAACAGCGTCTCGTCGTACAGGTTGCGCTCGCCGGCATCGGGTCCTTGAATCAGCCTGACCGTCATCACCACGATGTCCTGCTCTTCGACATCGGTCTCCGCCAATACACGATCGAGGTGGGAGAGCGTGTTGGTATCTCGCACGGCGACGAGCACACTGCCCGGCCGCGAGTGGACGCTTTCAACACTGACCTCCTGCTCGTAGTTGAGCTTGAACTGGTCGAGCGCCGCCAACGAGTGATCGAGCTTGCGATGATTGATGCGCTCGGAAATCGTAAAGATCGAAAAGAAAACGATGGTAAATGCCACACCCGCAACGGTCGCCACTTCCTTGGTGAGCAAATTAATGCCAGCCACTGAAAACAGCAAAACCGTGATAATGCCGAGCGCGACCGGGATCTCGTTGCCCGCAAGGTTTATGTTGAACGGGACCTTCCACTCGCGACGCGACTTGTCTTTGAAGCGAAGCACCAGTACTGCCAGCGCTTTGAATGCGAATGACCAGATGACGCCAAACGCATAAGCTTCCCCCAACGTGTAGGTGTTCCCGCGCGAGGCCACGATCGCGGCCAGCTGCAGAACCACGATCAGGTTGATCATTCGAAACGTCGTCCCGAATTTCTTGTGCGGCGCCCGAAACCACGCGGTCAGCACTCCGTCCTCCGAGACCCGATTGAGCACGCCGTTCGATCCGATGATGGATGTGTTGATCGCCCCGGCAAGCATAAGGAATCCCACTATCACGATGAATGCCTGAAACAAGAGCTTCAGCGGCATCGGCCCCGCGAGGTAGATCGAAATGCCGCTGATCAGGTTATCCAAATAGCTTGGCCGGACGCTGTCAGGGATAATTGCGTATGCGAAGAAAGAAACCAGCGAGGTAAACAGCAGCGAGTACACAAAAATCACCAGCCCGGCCCGCATCAGGTTCTTGTGTTTGGGGTATTCCAACTCGCGGTTAACCTGGGCGAGCGACTCTTCGCCCGACATAGCGAGAAACGAATGGCCAAAAGCAATCAGGATTCCGACTAGCCCGAGCAGAGCGCCCGCGTTTAGAGCCATTCCGTAGCGCGGCTCCGCCTCTGTCTTTTCCGGCGCGGCAGAATCGGCGGGCGCCGCCTCGCTTGGAAGCTCTCTCAGGGCTTTTGGCGCGATCTGAGGCAGCCAGCCAACGGCGTCGCGATTGAACGCCAGATTCTGCGGCGCAGGCGACGGCGGCAGTCTTTGCTTCTCAGGGCGGGTCAGTATCGTAAAGCCCGACCACACAATCAGCATGACCACCATCGCCGTTGTGACATACATGATCCTTAACGCGTCGCCCGATGACTCGTGAAGCCCTTTGGTGTTGCGCCGCCAGAAATAGATTGTGATCAAAACCGCGATCCCCGCAGCCAACAGATTCACCGTTGAAGGCTCTGGGCTCCACGGATGACCCAGATATGTTGAAGTTTGCGCAGCGAGACCAACGATGTACTGACCTGCTGACACGCCGGAGATCGGGCCGGTCAGGATGTAGTCGAACATCAGCGCCGACACCGAGAGCTTTGCGAGATTCCCGCCCATCGCTTCCTTGACGACGCGATAGACGCCGCCGCGTGTGAACATCGCGCACGACTCGACGTAGATGGCTCGCACGGCGTAGGAAAAAAGCATCACACCCAGAATGAACCACGGCGCGGAACGGCCTACCGCTTTTTCGGCGATCCCACCGACGTAAAAAGCGGATGAGCCAAGGTCGTTCAACACGATGGCTGCCGCCCGCCAGAACGAGATAAACGACAGCATCACGGTTGTGGCTACAACAACTCTGACGCGAGTTTGACCTGAGCCTGGGCTCGGCTGCGCAGTGGGTTTCTCTATTTCCATGAGCGATTTGCTTTCTCCGCTGTAGCGCGAAGCTCGACCTCTTCATCCACCTTTCGCCGAGCAGGCTCGATCTCGCTCGACCCAAACCGCGATGCGAACGCCAGCAGCTTTCCCTTCAAAGTTAAGTCGTAGCTTCCGCAATCGGGACATCGGTAGGAGTAAAGATAGATATCGCTCAGGTTGATCCGGACCAGGCCGGTCTTGAGCTCTGGGCCGCCCCCCTCCCACGCGCACTCGCCGCAGATGAGGCTCCTTGCTGTGATGTTGATTTCGCGACCGACCGATAACATAGGCGAGAGGCTCTCTTCAGACTGCCGTACTTGCGCGACGACAGTTCTGCTGAGAGAAGTTCTCACCTTTGATCATAAAGGGTCGAGTGTAAGGATTCCGTAAAAGGTTTATAAGGAATTCGTAAG
>DATMCM010000223.1:0-13069 GCA_035558335.1 Blastocatellia bacterium
TGGTTCGGCTGAAGGCCGGGACTCAAGCTGCTTGCCGCGATCTCGGGCCTCGGACCTCTGAGCTGATAGTCTCTGCTCAGCCAATCTCTCCCTTCGGTCGTTATCTCTTTCGGGCTTGGGCGGGATCGGCTCGCCCTTTCGGTAGGCTTCTGCTGCGGATATCTTCCACTGTTTGGTCTCCTCTTTCTTCCTCAAATACTCAACGTACACACTCTTGTCGCCCGCGAAATCAGCGTATATTTTGGCCCACTTCTCATCTATGGTTTTGAACTCGTTGTTCTTAAGTTGTATACGCCTGCCGTCACACTGGCGAGAACTGAGGTAAAGATGGACGTGCGGATGGTCGGTATCGCGATGGATAGCGCCGAACCCGATCGCTTTAGGAAACGCCTGCTCAAGGAAGCTGTTCGTCAGATCCCTGATTTGTACGTTCGTAGCAGGCACATCAAACGAGAGTATTATCCGATAATGAGTCCTGCCGCCCTTTCTTCTCTCATAGTCCTCAAGGGACGCGAAGTAATCCTTGACGTTCTGTATCTTCTCTTTGAGCGTGAGCGTACCCTGGGCATCTGATCTTGCGAGTCGTCGATCCGCTCGCGCTGCTCGCTTTGACTGGAACTCTGGTCTGATACCAAAGCCCTCTCCTGTCAAGAAATCGGGTGCGTTCCAAGTCCAGACCGGGTCAGCAGGGCCACGGTTCTTGTTGGCTCCCGCATTGTCCATCGCCTGCTCGTGGAGGTTCTGTTCAAGCGTCTCGCGTACGGTTGGCTCCGTCTTTACTCCGTCGTGGATAAACAGCGACGGTTGATCCTGCTCTTGTTCCCTCACGCCAAGCCCTTCTCTTCCTTTGGGGTCAAGCGCAGACATTCGCGTTATGTAAGAGGCGTGCGCTACGCCGTAGCCGGCCTTCCCTACACTCACTTTCGCTATTGGTGCTGCCGTCGCCATAAATTATCCGTTGAAGCGCTTCCCGAATACCCTTTCGCCCGCGCTGACCGCGGCGAAACTGGCTGTCCGTTATCGATCAAGTGCGCAGTAGTTCGCCCCCTGTTCCTTCTCGCTCATTAGAATCGTGATCGTCGGGCTCGTCCTGGTACACCACGGTCGCTATTTGATTGAGGTTATTTCCCGCCCTAATGAGCTGAATGATCGCGCGTTCTCGTTGTTGTCTGTCTTCCCATATAGGAGCCTCCTTGCTTAATTCGCACCCCATCAGAAACCGTGAGAGCGACAATTGCGACTCCTTTGCGCGCAGAACGAGCCGCTCGTGTTCGCCTTCTGTTGCTCGCAGCGTGAACATTTTTGGATATTTCTTCTGTCTAACCTTTTTCGAGCCTTTCATACGAAAAGCTCCCTTCCGGTTATGCGGAGCGCAGTGTCTGAGCGCGGTAGCGCGAAGACGTATCCCGCCTTAACCTCAGTTCTCTCTTTGCCGTTTCAGGTTCTTCAGTCACCTGTCTCTCGTCTTGTTATCGAAGCTTGTCTGCGATGTTTCGTCGCAGCTCAGGACCTGTTGACTGGGCCTTGACCGCGGCATGTGCGGAGACTCTGTGCGAGTTCACCAGTCGATGACTCGGATCTCGCGATGGATTAACCGGATTTGGGACGGCCGCCGCTACCAGAGATGACCCCCATTCTGGATACTGCCGGGAAGAGTTGGCGCGCATTTTTGGGTGCATCTTGTGGTTGTAAGCGATACGCGTTGAGCCGGCAGCGATCGCGACTTGGAACTCAGCCTCCCAAATGAGGGAGCGCTCGCCAGTGCAATCGGCGCTAGCTAGTGCTGACTCTCCGGTGCCCACAGGCACTATCACGCGCACATCTCGTCGCGGATATGACACCGGCGTAACGCAGCCAGGTCGATCCACCTGTTCGCAACGGGCCGCGCACCCGCTTGCGGTTCAAAGTACAAGTTGGGGTTGAAGCAGCTCCGTTGACCGCGATACGACCCGAAAGTGACGAGAGACGCAGCTGAGTCGCGCAGGGAGCATGGGGGCGGGCTCTAGCCGGTTTGTCAGAACGTTCGCACCGAAGAATCGGCTTCAACCGCATTTTGTCGCCGTCGAATGATTCGCGTGCTCGCAAATGATAATGTATAGACATCAACATTCCCCTAACAATACTAGTCTGGTTTCTTCGATTATTCAAGAGCTAGACCTAGGTTTATGGCTATACTATAACTAGGCGAAATATATTGTCTGTTGTCTGTGGAGATGGGCGGCCCTATACTAATGCGGCGATGGGCCAACACGGCAATCCGAATCTGTGAATATTGGGAACTAGCAAACGCGGCAACGGAGGGAAGAGATGGCTCGACCAAAACTGCCATTGGCGCAACGCAGGCGCCTGACGATGACAGTGAGAATTAGACAGGATCTCGATGAAGGCTTCGCGGCTGTGGCGCTCTTACGCGGAACTACGAAGAGCGGCCTGGTCAGTCAGTATGCGGCAGAGCAGATCAGAGTCGAACATGAACGCGACCGCCCTCGGTTCGAAGCCGCTCTAAAGGAGATCAAGTCGCAGAGGACAGCGCAGAAGAGATCGAAGTCCCGGGCCCGACGGTCATAAGGTCAAGGATGTTTTGGCAGGAATATGGAGCCTACGCAGAGGTATTAGAGCCGAGACCTATGCCGCAGATTTGATCGAACTGCTTTACTATAGCCATCCCTAAGATGTGATGACTTGTTCGTCGTGATCTATCGTCTAAGCCCTCTTCGAACAACGCCAACCAGAGCCTGGATAAATGTATAGACAAAAACCGTCCTTTAGTTCATAATCGAAAGTCCAGAGTTCGGTGTCAAAACATCGCCACGCCTGGCACGCTTCTTTGACGATGACTGGAGGTGCAAAGGATGTTGAGGTTATTAACTCCAGAGGAGCTGAGTGATATGCTGGGTGTCTCGATCCACACGGTTTATCAGTGGACCTGCAAGCGCCAAGTTCCATTCATAAAGGTTGGGAAACTTGTACGGTTCCCATATGATGAGGTTCTTGCTTGGCTTGAGGCGAACAAAGTCATGCCGCAATCGAAATTGATGGAGAGACTGAAGAGCGATGGGCAGAGTCTACCGAAGAAATAGGACGTGGTGCATCGACTACGCCGTCGATGGCAGGCGCACGCGCGAAGCTATTGGCACGTCTAAGAAGCTGGCCGCTGCGGTGCTAAGAGAGCGCGAAGCGGAGATCATAAGAGGCGAATACAATCTCGCGGTAGCTGAAGATCTTAACATTGATTCGTTAGTTGAAAAGTTTCTCGACTACGTTCGACTAAACCGGAAGCCTTACACGCATAGAAGGTATCGGGCGGTGATGGAGCATTTTGCTGAGTTTCTCGGTGAGCATCGAGAAATTGCAAAGATGACTGATGTCAGACGTCATCACATCGAGACCTATAAGTCATGGAGGATGGGCCAGATTAGCAGACGTGGTCGACCACCCGGAACGATGCACCGCAATACCATCAACCTCGAACTCGACATTCTTCGGGCGATGTTCAATTTTGCAGTGAAGCTTCATGGCCTTCGAAGCAACCCAGTCAAGAACATCGAGCGATTCAAGGTTGTAAAAACGCGTCCTCGCGTACTGAGTGAGACAGAGGTAGCCGAAATCCTTAGCCACAGCCGAGGGATGTACCGCGGCCTTTTCCTGGTTGCTCTCTATACAGGGATGCGGAAGGGAGAGCTCCAGAACTTGACTTGGGAGAATCTTGACTTTGTACGCCGACTCATTCACATTCGGCCCGTGGGATCTTGGATACCAAAGACCTGGGAAGTGCGAGAGATGCCAATGCACCCGTTAGTGTATGACACACTCAAGGATTTACCGCGGCGCAGCGACTGGGTATTTGCTTCAAAGACCGGCCAGCAGCTATCGCACCCGCGAGGTGTGTTCGTTCGCGTGTGTAAGAAGATTGGGATTGGTGCTGCCACGTTTCATACGCTTCGACATACCTTTGCTTCGCATCTCCTGACTAGAAAAGGCGTCGACATCGAGACCGTCAGCAAGCTCCTGGGGCACAGTAGTATTGAAACGACTATGATATACCTCCACACCGACATGGATATCATGCGTTCAGGAGTGGAAAGACTTGATTTCATACCTGAGAAAGTCGTTGGCACAAATTTGGCACAAATGAAAAAGCCTCGGACTGCAAGTCGAGGCTCTTCAACAACAAGAAGAAAAATGGCGGAGAAGGAGGGATTCGAACCCTCGATAGGCCTTTACAGCCTATAGCGGTTTAGCAAACCGCCGCCCTCAGCCACTAGGCGACTTCTCCATCAAAAGACTCGTGGGAGTATACCGGACGCTTCCAACGGCTATCAAGGTGAGGCCCGAACCAGCCGTGACTTTTCAACGTACCGGTAGTTTATTCAGTCAGAGACAATGGATGTTCGACTTGATTGCGAGGTGGAAAATGCGAAGGTGTGATCGGTTGGTTATCGTGCTTCTATGGGCAGCTGCCACTATGTTTCTCACGATGTCAGGCTCCACTGCCCAAACCAGATCCGCCACGGGTCCCGAGAAGCTCGTCGTTCCAAGGATCTGGGACGCCAACCAACTGGCTACCTGGCCAACCCCGGTCGCCGGGGTGAACGCCACGCCGAACTTCTACAGCGAAGAAGAGTACTATGCCGCGCCGGTCGACAACATGCGGACGTACCCCGTCTATCATCCCGATCGCGAGCCAAAAGGCTATCGCGAATGGATGATCAAGCAAGGCGCCCAGCCGATGATTGAACTCGAGAAGCTAAAGGCCGAGGGCGACTGGATCGAGGCGGGCCGCCGGGTCTTCGAAGGCCTCGAGTTTCCGGTCACCAGAACCGATGATCCCCGCATCTTCAAATACCTTGGTGACCGAGAGGCAATAAAGAAAGCGGAAGCGGAGGTGACCAGTGACGGCGTGATCCTCGGAATGCGTTATGTCGTCACCAAAGACGGCAAGCTGAAAGTCAGCCTCGCCGATTGCTCAGGCTGTCACTCGCGGCTCATGCCTGACGGTAGCGTTCTCTTAGGCGCGCCAACCAGGACATTCACAAACGGGGGGATCGGTATTCTCGTGGAGGGGTTTGGCCGTGACCTTGAGGCTCGCAAGATCACCATCAACGAAGCGGAGTACGCATCCTACGGAACGCCGTGGGTAAAGGACGACGTACACGCGCGCTTCAAGACAATGAATCCCGGCGAGATTTTCGAAGTCGACGGATTCCCGATCAACGGGACGTTCGCAAGGTTCAACGGCAGCCCGTATTACGTTACCAAGATCCTGGACCTTAACGGGATCAAGGATCGCCGCTACATCGATCACACCGGCACTCACCTCAATCGCGGACCGGAGGACATCGCTCGATACGCGATTCTGGTGAACACCGCCGACGACGGTTCGATTGGGCCTTACAGGTTCTTCAACGATCAGCAGCGCAAGCTGATCTCCCGGTTTCCCGACGAAGCGTTGTACGCCCTGGGCAAGTTCGTCTACTCGCTCGAGGTGCCGCCCAGCCCGCACAAGGTGGATGAGCTGGCGCGGCGCGGTGAGGAGGTCTTCAAAAGCGAAGGGTGCGCTATGTGCCATACACCTCCGCTTTACACCAACAACATGCTGATCCCGGCCGACGGATTCGCGCCGCCGAAAGACGATCCGCGAACTGCGAGACTTCACGTGATGAAAGGCATGCGAGTTGGCACGGACTCGTCATTGGCGTTGAAGACTCGAAAAGGAACCGGCTACTACAAGGTGCCCTCGCTGAAGGGAATTTGGTATCGCGGGTTGGTTGAGCACTCGGGGTCGGTGGCTTCGCTCGAGGAATGGTTTGATGCGCGGAGGCTCAAGGACGATTACGTGCCAAGCGGCTGGAAGGGTCCCGGCGTGAAGACTCGGGCGGTGAAAGGCCACGAGTTTGGGCTGCAGCTTACGGTTGACGACCAACGAGCGCTCCTCGCGTTCTTGAAGACGCTCTGATCATCGCCATCGGATTCGCCGCCAGCAGTTCCGCGAATCTCAGCAGGTACGGTGGCGTGGTTTTATTCTTTATCATCGCCGCGGTCCATTTCCGGTGGAATCCTCTCGGAGTGAGCCGCACCGCGCTCAGCGTTCCGGCATTGACCTGCGGGGTCACAGCCCATCGAGCCATCACGCCAACTCCCAGACCAGCCTTCACCATCTCAATGATCGCTTCGGTCAGCTCCACTCGAGAAACGTGTTTTGGCGAGACGCCCGCTGGAATCAGGATCTTTTGAAAGATGGTCAACTCTTCTTTGGGCAGCGCATAAACCAGAAGGTGCTCCGAAGCAAAATCCTTAGCAGTAACGTAAGATCGCGTTGCCAACGGATGCTCCGGGTTCATGATTGCGACCATCTCGTCTTTGAAGAGCGGCTTGAACAGCAACTTTTGATTCCGGATAACCTCGCTGGTGATGGCCAGATCGAGCCGGCCATCGAGCAGCGCTTCAATGGGCCGGCGAGTCGCCTCGGCGACGATTCGGACCTCGACGCGAGGGAACTCGCGGCCGAACGGTTTGAGCACCGGCGGAAGCCAGTGATAACAGGTGTAGCACTCGGTGCTGATGCGCAGAATGCCTTCGCGGTGGAGCGCGATCCGGCGAATGTCCTCTTCGACTCGTTTCAACTCGTCCAAAACTGCCGGCGCCGAGGCGAGCAGCCGCTCGCCCGCCTGGCTTAGCAGCATCTTCTTGTTGAGCCGCAGAAACAGCGGAGTGCCCAGCTTGTCTTCGATGTCGCGCAGTTGGTGGCTGAGCGCCGATTGAGTCAGGTGCAGCCGGTTCGCCGCCTTGGTTAAGCCGCCTTCGGTCGCAATCATTTCAACAAGTTTCAAGTGACGTACTTCAAGGTGCAACGCCATTCTTATTCTCCTGCGAAGGCTCGTAGTCCCGCCTTCAGGCGGAAGTTTGTAACTTCGGAGGCGCCGGTCCAGCAAACTTCCGCATGAATGCGTTACTACGAATCAGTCCCATTCCGCTATGAGAATACTTCATCAAAAGCGTGAGAACAATGAATCATCACGATCGGTAGCGCCCTCGTAACAACTCTAGTAAGAGTCAAAACAGCAACGTGGGGGCACAGAATGGAACGACTGCTCGGAGACATTCGATATGCAGCGCGAACGCTACTCAAGCGGCCGCTGTTTGCGTCGGTAGCCGTCTTGACCCTGGCGCTGGGGATCGGCGCCAACGCGGCCATCTTCAGCGTTGTGAATGCGGTGCTGTTGTCGCCGCTTCCGTTTGGGAAGCCCGACGAGTTGATGATGATCTGGGGCAGTAACGCGGCGGCGAATCTCTACCAGCAGCCGGCGTCGGTGCCGGACTATGATGACGTGAAGGAGCAGAATCACGTCTTCGAGCAAATAGCGGCGACGAGGAGCCAGGCCTTCAACCTGACCGGCGGTGACGAGCCCGAGCGAATTGGAGGCGTTCGCGTGGCGACAAATCTGTTCTCGCTGCTGGGAGTGAGACCTGTGTTCGGGCGCGACTTTCTTGAAGCCGAGGGTCTATCTGGCGCTGAGCCGGTCGTTATTGTGAGCCATGGTCTTTGGCAGCAGCGCTACGGCGCCGATCCCAACTTAATCGGCCGATCGTTGAACGTCGATGGCAGGAGTTACACTGTTATTGGGGTCTTGCCGCCGGGCATCTATTATCCGACTCCCGACTCGTCTCTCTACATTCCGCTCATTGCTCAGCCGAATGAGTTAGCTCGCGGCGCTCGCTTCCTGCGAGTGATCGGACGGCTGAAGCCAGGCGTTTCGCTTTCAGAGGCCCGGGCCGAAATGGACACAATTGCAGGCCGCGTAGCCGAGCAATATCCCTCCACCAACAACGGCTACGGTCTCGATCTAGTTCCTTTGCACGAGCAGGTCGTGGGCCGAGTGCGCCCGGCGCTGATGATCTTGTTGTCTGCAGTCGGTTGCGTCTTGTTGATCGCCTGCGCCAACGTAGCAAACCTGCTCCTGGCGCGATCAGCTTCCCGACGAACCGAATTTGCAATCCGAGCAGCGCTTGGCGCAAGCCGCTCCCAGCTCGTCCGGCAGCTACTCACCGAAAGCGTTTTGTTGAGCTTTGTTGGCGGAGCGGTTGGGCTACTGCTCGCGGTCTGGGGCGTTCCGGCACTGATCGGCATCAGCGCAAACAGCATCCCACGCGCCTCGGAAATTGGCATAAACCTTCGAGTGCTTGGGTTTACAGCGATTGTTTCGTTGGCGACCGGGATCGCGTTCGGAATAGTCCCCGCCCTTCGATCGTCCGGCAGAGACACAATCGATGCGTTGAGAGAAGGGAGCAGAGGAACGACCGGCAGCGTGCTTCACCAACGGTTGCTGAGCGGGCTGGTCGTCTCCGAGATAGCGATAGCGCTGGTCCTATTGGCGGCAGCGGGTCTCATGATTCGAAGCTTCTTATCGATCAGTAAAGTCTCTCCGGGGTTCAATCCGAAGGGAGTGCTTACCCTGGGCATCGGGCTGTCTTCGAAGTATCCCGACATCGCTAGGCAGGCGAGCTTCTACGAGAGCTTGCTCGCGAAGGTAAGGATGATGCCCGGCGTGGAATCCGCCGCGAGCAATATTCGGATTCCGCTGGCGGGCTTCAACGCCTCCACGAGTTTTACAATTCAGGGGAAGCCGGTTCAGCCGGGGAGCGAACCTACTACGGACTACCGCGCGGTGACCGGAGATTACTTCAAGACCATGGGAATCCCTTTGCTGAGCGGACGCGACTTCACCCAGCGTGATAACAAAGACGCGCGCGAGGCGATTGTGATCAACCGGATGATGGCAGAGCGTTTTTTCCCCGATGAACACCCGCTCGGCAAACGCATACAGATCTTTCCCGATCCAACGCGATGGCGCGAGATAGTCGGCGTGGTCGGGGACGTGCGATTGCTTGGATTGGATGCGGACATCAATCCCACAGTCTACGTTCCGATGCCGCAGAACCCGTATCCAAACGCGCTGCGCAATGTGTTTCTGGTAGTGCGGACAAGCGGCGAGCCGAAGAGTCTGGTGGCCGGCATTCGAGACGAGCTGCGCTCGCTCGACAAAGAAATTCCGATCTCCCAGGTGCAGACCATGGAAGAGGTCTTGTCCGGTTCGCTTTCGCAGCGGCGGTTGAGCACGTCGCTGCTTGTAGTGTTCGCCGCTCTGGCCGGCACGCTTGCGGCGGTCGGGATCTACGGTGTGATGGGATACATCGTCGCCGGGCGCACGCACGAAATAGGCATTCGAATGGCGATGGGCGCACAGCAAGGCGAAGTGTTGAGGATGATTCTCGGCGACGGTGCGAAGTTGACGGTGATCGGAGTCGCCATCGGGCTCGGAGCTGCGTTTGTGCTAACCCGCGTTCTGGCGAGCTTGCTGTTTGGAGTGAGCCCGGCGGACCCCGTCACTTTTGCGGGGATATCGGTGCTGTTGGCCTGCGTCGCGATGCTTGCGAGCTATGTTCCCGCTCGCAGAGCGGCTAAAGTAGATCCGATGGAGGCGCTGCGATACGACTAGGAGTAGAGATTGTTGTATACAGCTTGACTTACTCTGACACTCATCGAGAAAAGGAGGGATCATGAGCTTCCAGTTGGATCAAGCGGTAGATATCCTGTCTCGAACGCCTCAAACTTTGAGTCGTTTGCTCAGAGGTTTGCCGGACGAATGGGTCCGCAGCAACGAAGGCGAAGCTTCCTGGAGCGCGTTCGATGTTCTGGGTCATCTGATTCACGGCGAAGAGACGGACTGGATTTCGCGCGCGCGAATTATTCTTGAACACGGCGAGTCACGAGCCTTCGAACCGTTCGATCGCGAGGGCATGTTAGAGAAATCAATCGGGAAGTCTTTTGCTGACCTGTTGGATGACTTCGAGTCTTTGCGCGCGAACAATCTCAAAGCTTTGGCTGAGATGGATCTGACCGCGGACAAGTTGAAGCTGCGCGGAACTCACCCATCGCTCGGAGTGGTGACTCTCGAACAACTATTGGCTACATGGGTGATTCACGATCTGAGTCATATCGCACAGATAGCAAGGGTGATGTGCAAGCAGTACGACGTCGAGGTGGGTCCATGGAAGGATTTCTTTCCGATACTTATCCGCGAATAAAGAACTCATTCTTAGCAAGCCTCGAACGCTGCAAGTCCGGAGATAATTGCTACAGGCTTCGAATCGGACGGCCCCAGGTGCCGTCAAATGCGATCTCCCCGATTGGCTTCCGGGTCCGAGACGCGAGTTCTTTCCCTCTGAGCTTCTCGTCCAGATCCTCTAGCTTCCCGCGATACGGATACCCGATCGCGATCATCGCAATCGGAGTAAAGCCGTCAGGAATCCCAAACTCGCTGCGCGCGCGCTCCGCGTCGTATCCAGCCATCGGATGCGCAGCCAGCCCGAGCTCCACCGCCTCGAGCAGCAAGTTCTCGGTAGCCAGCCCGGTGTCGTGTTGAGCCCAACGGTTAGCTTTGTTGTTCTGCTCGAAAGTGTCACGCGCTACTGACAGCATAAGGACCGGCGCTTTCAAAGCCCACGCGTTGCCTTCAGCCAGACACTCCCGCGCGCGGTCGAGCGCCTCAGGGTTTGAGCCATCAAAGACCAGGAAGAACCTCGGCTGATCGTTGAAGCAGGACGGTGCCCAGCGCGCAGCCTCGAGTATCGTGAAGATCTGCTCGCGTTCGACCGCTCGGTCTTCTTGGAACGCCCGCGGACTCCAGCGGCGCTTCATGAGCTCGTTGACTGGAAGATTTACCGGTGCCGGCCTTTCGGGGTACTGAGCTGACGCAGCTGTCGACTCTGAGCCGAGCAGGTCGTCGATCGCGACTCCGATGTGTCGAAGATGCCCCGCCATGTGCCGCACATAATCCACCATCACGAAGCCGGCAGTCTGCGCATCGCCGGCGACCGTGACCGCGTGTGACCAGGCATCGGCAGGCGAGGAACGGGCGGCCGACAGTAGTTGCGCATTCCAAGCTCGCCACAGATCGATCAGCTCCCGCCATTCTCGAGTCTGATAGCCGTGCAGCTCAACCCACCGATCGCCGTCGTAGCCGGGAAGATCGAGGCCGCCCTCCATTTGGGCTCGAACGATTCGTTGATGATTGTTTGCCGCCGAGTCGATGAGATGGCCAAGCTTCTGCTTTTTCGACCAGCTCTCAGGCGTAGACTTGGCTGCAGCCTGGTCGTTGGTTATCGCTTGTAGCCGAACAGGCAGGACGGTGATGAGCGACTGGAGGTTTTCCATCGCACGCTTAACTGCTGTGACGTCGGGTGTTGGCATACGTTATTGCCTCGCCGCCAAGAGTTCTTTGAAACGAGTCGTCAGAGCGGGCTCGATATTAAGGAGCCGCTCGTAGACCGCAAGCTGTCCGCGATGATACATCTCGTGGCTGTAGCTGAAATGCAACAAAGCGAGCTTTGTGATCATCTTGCCATCGAACCGGCGAGTCTGCTCCTTCAATCCTTCTTCTCCGAACGCTTGTATCTTTTCCGCGGCTGCTTCCTGGCCGCTAGTCAGCAATTTCAGCAGACCGTCTTTGTCCTTTGTCGCGCTGAGTTCGGGCGAGTATTGCTTGACCATGTCGGGGAATGGTGCTCGCATCAGGTTCGTGTCTGACCGGCACATCTCGCCCACCAGCAGGGCTTGTGTTCCGATAATATGAGCCGTGATCTCGGCGACGGTGCGAGTGTCCGGAGTAGCTTTGAACTCAAACTTGTCGGGGGGAATCTTTGAGACTTCGGCGATGACACCTTTCCGAACGTCCTTCCAGGTTTCGATAAGTGTTTCGATCGACATTGCCGCTTCCTCCTGCTGATGAATTTAACGGTTCTAAGATTATACGTCAGTGTTTGAGCACCAACAAAGATGAGCACGTTGCTCGGGTGTCAAAGCTCGCGGAAACGTCTTTCACGCAAAGCCGCAAAGATTCGCAAAGAAGGGAGAGACTTGCGTCTTTGCGAACCTTTGCGTCTTTGCGTGAACCGTATGTCGCCTAACCAAAACTTGACTTGCACCTCGCTTCCCCATACGATTCCGGCCGTGCTCAGTGGAGCAAGCTGCTGCTTGCGATCCTCTTCAACTTAACACCGTCAAACAAGTTCAAACCTCTGAGAGGACATCTTCATGTTACGCATTATCGCCGGACTCTTGATTGCGCTATTCGCAGTTCCCGCTTCAGCGCAGGAAAAGCCTCAGGACAAATCCATCAACGCCCGCACGAGCGGTCTGCAAAAGCTCGACGGTTTCATTCCGCTCTACTGGGACGCTGCGAGCGGCAAACTGCTGATGGAGATTTCGAGATTCAACACCGAGTTCCTTTATCAAGTCTCGCTGCCGACCGGTGTGGGCTCAAACCCGATCGGCCTCGATCGAGGCCAGCTTGGTGGGACTCATGTTGTGTTCTTCGAAAGGATCGGCCCGAAGGTATTACTCATTCAGCCCAACTATCGCTATCGAGCGATCTCGCCGGATGCGGCGGAGCGGCGCGCAGTCGAGGAGTCGTTCGCACGCTCGGTACTGTGGGGATTCAAGGTCGAAGCCGCGGAAGGCGACCGCGTTCTTGTAGACGCGACCGGCTTTTTTCTCCGCGACACTCACGGCGTGATCGAGCGGCTGCGCCAGGCTCGGCAAGGAGCGTATCGGTTTGATGAATCACGCAGCGCGATCTACCTTCCGCGCACGAAGGTCTTTCCCAAGAACTCCGAGGTCGAGGCGATGTTGACCTTCTCATCCGAAGAACCGGGGCCGCTGGTCCGTCAGGTGACTCCGTCCCCTCAATCCATCACGGTTCGCGAGCACCATTCGCTTGTCGAACTTCCCGACGGTGGCTACAAACCGCGGCGCCTGGATCCGCGGGTCGGTGTATTCGGAATCGAGTTCTACGATTACGCCTCGCCGATCACCGAGCCGGTCGAAAAGAGATGGATCAGCCGTCACCGGCTTCAAAAGAAGGACCCGAGTGCTGCTGTGTCGGAGCCGGTCAAGCCCATCGTCTACTACGTTGACAACGGAACTCCCGAGCCGATTCGCAGCGCGCTGGTGGAAGGCGCGTCGTGGTGGAACGAAGCGTTCGAAGCAGCCGGGTTCAAGAACGCTTTT
>DATMCM010000224.1:0-13978 GCA_035558335.1 Blastocatellia bacterium
AAAGTTCGCGCAGCTCTGCCCGACGAGATGATGGTGAGGGTCGACAAAGCATTCAAGCAGGTCTCAGAAGCTTTTGGTTTTCTCGCCAGCCATAAGAAAAGAGCCGAGTACGATAAGTCGCTGAAGCGTGCCGTGCGCACCGCGCTGCCGACAAGCCTTCCGAGCGAAACGCCCAGGTCCAAACCGGGCGAATCCAAAGCGCAATCAGGAGAGAGCGAGTCCGTCGCAAGCAAGCACGATCGGGCGACCGCAGTCGACACGATCGACATCAACGTAAGCAGCGGACAACAACCGATCTTCACCAAAATAGCTGACAAGGCAGCGACCGAGAATCGGCGGCGTTGCGAGCGATTCAAGTTGACGGTGCCGGCACTTGTAGCCGGCTATGATCGCGAGAACAAGCGCTGGCAAGAAGTCGGTAAGACGGTCGACGTAGGTCGAATGGGTGTCGCCGTTCGCCTGCAGCGGCGAGTGCAAAGCGGCGCGGTGGTGCACATAACTTTACCGCTTCCGACAAAGCTTCGAAATCATGGATTCTCTGATCCGGGCTACAATATGTATGCCATCGTGCGCCGAGTCGAGCCGATTCAAGATGGCACCAGACTCGTCGGCATCGAGTTCATCGGGAACCATCCGCCCGCCGGCTACCTGGACAAACCGTGGGCGACATTTCGCACCCAGAAGTGGGTAGGATCCGAACGTCGCAGGGAAGGACGAGTCGATCACATCGAACCAGTGGTACTGGAATACCTCGACGAAAACAAGCAACCCATTCGGCATGACTCCGCCGTCACAGAAAACATCAGCCCGAGCGGTGCACGCGTTTGCACGAGATCCATCCCGCCTGAGTTCGAATTCGTGCGAATCGCTAAGATGGACAGCTCGTTTGAAGGCCTCGCGCTCGTACGCAACCAGTTCACCGGCAAGGACGGCTTTGAGCGGTTGTGTCTTAGGTTTCTGGATCTTAAGTGGCCGTTCTAACCTCCCATTTCGCTTCCAATCCTTGATTTCCATCAGTACAATCACTCAACGGTGTTCAAGCCGGCGGCGATTCAGCCGCGACTGACCCAATCCCACGTTGGTCGAAGGCGTTACATAGATAATGAGCGACAGTCTTCTCATCAAAGGCGCGACCGTCATCACGCTCGATGCTAAGAGTCGTATCTTCGAAGGCGACGTGTTTGTCCAGAGCACGCGCATCAAGTCGCTCGGTGAATCGCCTTCAGCGCAAGATGCCGAAGTTATCGACGCTCGCGGACAGGTACTATTGCCAGGCTTCGTGCAGACCCACGTCCACCTCTGCCAAACATTGTTTCGTGGAGCGGCAGACGATCTCGCCTTGATCGATTGGCTAAAGAAGCGAGTGTGGCCGATGGAAGCCGCTCACACGCCGGAGTCGATTTATGCGTCGGCTCGACTGGGCATCGCGGAGATGATTCGAGGCGGGACCACCTGCGCGCTGACGATGGAAACGGTAAATTACACCGAACAGGTCTTCCGCGCAGTCGAGGAGTCAGGCTTCCGAGCTACCGTGGGCAAGTGCATGATGGACCGCGGCGGCGAAGTGCCGGCTGGTCTGCGCGAGCAGACTGAAGCTTCTGTCACTGAGTCAATGGAGCTTCTCGAGCATTGGCACGGCGCAGCCGGCGGGCGTATCCGCTATTGCTTCGCGCCCCGGTTCGCTTTGAGCTGCAGTCGCGAGCTGTTGGAACGAGTTGCAGGTCTTGCGCGAGAGCGCGGGGTGTTGGTGCACACTCATGCATCCGAGAACGCTGACGAAATTCATATAGTCGAAACCGAGACGGGCCGACGCAACATCGAATACCTGGCCGATGTCGGGCTTGCCGACAAGCACGTCGTGCTGGCTCATTGCGTTCACTTGAACGACGACGAAATGGAAATCTTGCGGCGAACCGGGACTCACGTAGCACATTGTCCGTCTTCGAACCTCAAGCTCGGCTCTGGCATAGCCCGCGTGACTGAGATGGTTGAGCGGGGGATTTCGGTTTCGTTAGGCGCGGACGGGGCTGCGTGCAACAACCGTCTCGATATGCTTACCGAGATGCGCACTGCAGGGTTGATTCAAAAGGCGCTGCACGGACCCGAGGCGCTTCCAGCGCTGCGAGTGTTGAGAATGGCAACGATTGACGGCGCCCGAGCGTTGGGGCTTGGAGGCGAGATCGGCAGCATCGAAGTTGGCAAGCGTGCAGACCTGACGCTGTTTGATTTCGACGAACTGCGCACAACACCCTGCTCCGATCCTGTATCCACAATTGTCTACGCAGCCGAGGCAAGCAATGTCAGAACGGTGATTATTGACGGGCGAGTGGTGATGCGAGATCGGAAGCTCACTACGATGGATCAGCAGGATGTAATCCGCGACGCGCGAGAAATGTCCTCCCGGCTAAATGACGCGCTTCCCGCCACATGACGCCCGAACTTCCGGAGGCGCGCAATTCAGCATGGTATCGATTGGCCAGTCGCCGAGAAGTTGCGCTCGCGAGATGATCAAAGGCTCAGTCGCGAAGCTGAGCGCACTAGATGCGCACAGCGATTGGCCGCTCATCATTACTCACCGCAGGACCATCCACGCTGCCAGGGCCGCCGTCTTTTCCTCCGAGCGCCAGGGACCGCCGACCATGCGGCCAAGCTCAGAGGCTACCCCTTTCAATTCATCTTCCGATCTAGCGAGCGCTGCGGCCGCCGTTGAATATACCTCTCGCTCGGGAATCGCGATGCTCGTCAACCCGTTCGACTGCAACGCTTCTTGCATCGCAACCCTGAACAACTGGCCCTCAAGCGCATGCGCACGGATGTGATCGTTAGCGATCTTAGCCGGATCGATCACGCTGCCAACCACTAGACCCGCGCCGACGATCTCGTAGTCCGCGACGCGCCACTCTTTCAGCAACTGTGTCACCGACTCGGTTGTCGCTTGCTTGACCAACTTCACCAGCCGCTCAATCACCTTCGACGCCTTTTGTTCGGACACTTCGAGCGCAGCGTGGTAGGGTTGGATCGAATCGGGAACAGCCGCATCGCAAAGTGTTATTTCGCGACGCGCGAGGACTTGCGGTGATTCCCCTGCGCTTGTCAGCGCGACGGCGATCGCGCGGCCGGATTTGACTCGAAAGCCGAACCCTACTCGAGCAGGTTTTAGTGGCCGCAAGCTGGCAGCTTGCGCTACCCGATGAGAGCTCTTGGGCGGAGTCTTTGGGGATCTTTTTGCTGGCATCGCCGATCTCTCATCCGTCACATCTATTGCCTTAGCGGAGACTTTGGGCGGTCTTTCACACGAATCACAAACTTCAAACCCGACCAGACGTCATTGACCGCGCAGACCTTCGTGTCAACAAGTCCCTCGTCGAGTCCCGTCTGGCGCACAATACCGTCAGACAGATCGGTCGCGAAGCCTGATGCCTTTTTTGGCCACGATATCCACAGCATTCCCGCAGGCGCGAGCTTCGCTGCGAGCCTCGAGAAGTTAGCCATTAGCTCTGACCGGCTCTTAGCGAAAAACACGATCAAGTCGAGTGAGGCCTCGATGCTTGTGACGAACTTAACGTTCTTCGGTAAACCTTCCAGTTCGCCGCGAAAGCCCTTGGGCGCACCGACCAGCGCAACGCGAAAGCCTTCCTTGATCCCAAGCTTCTTTGCCAGCGGTGTTCCCGAATAACCCGGCATTCGCCCTCCAACTGATTGCTATTTGAACAATGCCTCGTCGAGCGTGATGCCAAAACGCTCTCGCAGCGCGGCGGCGTATTCGCTCGCTCCGGCGAGTTCCAGCTCCTCCCGCTCGCCTCTTACGGTCGCGATCAGCCGCATTCCGGTCACGGTTATTCGCCCTTCGGGAGTAGCCAGCGAGCAGGTTCGCCTCTGAGTAAACGGGGACTCCGGCGAAGTCTGATGATAGCGGCACATCTCTGCAAAGTCAGCTAGCTCGTACGGCTGAAGCGTGAATCGGTACTGCGGTTTCCAGGTTTCGCCCTCGCGACGTTCGAGAAGCAGGTGTTCGTCTTCTGCGTCTACCAGCCGGTAAGCCTCTCCGTTTTGCCGTTGCTCTTCCCGGCTATCGAGCAGCAACGGCTCGCGAAACGAATCGCCGAATCCGACGTCCGCGAGCCAGCGCTCTTCAAGCCGTACCATCAGGGTCATATGATCGAACGGCGGATCGAACCCGCCTTCAGCGCGAGCGACTCCCGCCGACAGAATCGCGACATCGAAGCCGAGCCGGCGAAGCAGCCCGGCAAACGCGCCGTTCAACTCATAACAGATTCCGCCTCGCTGCTGGTCCAGAATTTTCGAGATCAGTTTGTCCTCCTCCAGAACGATCCCCCGACCGAGATGATTGTCGAGATTCTCAAACGGCACACTGAGCAGATGAGCCACGTGCAACTGGCGAAGCGTGCGGACACTGGGCTCGGTAGGGCCCTTGTAGTTGATCCGTCTTAGATATGCCTCAATGTTCATAAGTACTTTCTTTTGAGCTTCGGGCCTCCGAGAGTGCGCCTCCGTGCTCGAAGTCTTGTACCCGTTCGCGCCCAGATGTTCAAGCACCGCGCAGTTCAATGCAGGATGCTTAGAGATGGGAGTTCGCCGCTCAAGTGCAGAAAGACAAAAAGCTACCGAGAGTCGGCGAGGCCATTATGCAATGGTCTTTGTGCTTCCTTGTACCTTCATGGCTCAGTGGCGCTCAGGTTGGCCGGCAACAATTTCTACAGAACGCCAGCTTGTGCCGCCAAAGGCCCGCGAGTAAACTAACGCAAATCTTTTGGGGGCTCCAATGGCGGTCGGGCAAAATGTTCTGCGCAAAGAGGGATACGAGAAACTCACCGGCGCGGCGCGGTACGTCGACGACATAGCGCTCGACGGGATGCTCTACGGCAAGACGGTCCGCAGCCGGGTCGCCCGGGGGCGCATCAAATCAATCACGTTCGACACAAGTCTCGATTGGTCCACTATTGTTGTAGCTCAGTACCGCGACATCCCCGGCGCGAACTTCGTCGCGCTGATCGAGAACGATCAGCCGCTGCTTGTGGAAGAAGAGGTTCGCCATTACGATGAACCGATCCTGCTCATCGCGGCTGAAACAAAACAGCGAGTCGAACAAGCCGCGCGCGCGATTCACATCGAGTATGAAGAACTCCAGCCCGTGTTGACGATCGAAGACTCGCTCGCATGCTCGACACCGATCTACGGATCGGACAACGTCTTCAAGCGATTTCTGATCGGGCGCGGCGACGTATCCGAAGGCTTCGAAGTTGCTGATCACATAGTCGAAGGCCAGTATCGCGTGCCCCATCAGGAGCAGCTCTACATCGAGCCTCAGGGCATCATCGCGATTCCGGGCGCTGAACAAATGACGGTGATGGGCTCGATGCAGTGCCCATACTATGTCCACAAAGCGCTTAAGCAGCTCTTCAATCTGAGCGACGAACAAGCGGTCGTTATTCAGACCACGACTGGCGGGGGCTTTGGCGGGAAGGAAGAATATCCCTCGATGATTGCTGCGCACACGGCGCTGCTTGCGCACAAAGCCGGGCGGCCGGTGAAGATGATTTATGACCGCGCCGAAGACATCGCCGCCACGACCAAACGTCATCCCGGTGTGATTCATCACCGAACTGGAGTGACGCGCGACGGCCGGCTGGTCGCAAGCGAAATCGACATCGTCTTCGATGGAGGAGCTTACGTGACGTTGACTCCGGTCGTGCTGTCGCGCGGGGCAATTCATGCGCTCGGGCCGTACCGGTGCGATAACGTTCGCATCACAGCCCGCGCTGTTGCGACGAACACACCTCCAAACGGAGCGTTTCGCGGATTCGGTGCGCCACAGGTCGCCTTCGCCTACGAGATGCACATGGAAAAGATCGGGGCGACGCTCGGAATCGATCCGCTCGAAATTCGACGCATCAATATGCTTCGAGAGGGCGACATCACGGCTACGGGTCAGCGGCTGTCGATTAGCGTCGGGTCGGAAGATGTCCTGAGCGCGGCAATCGAGCGGTCTGGTTATTCGGCCAAGAAGGCAGAAGCACAACTGTATAACGAGCAGGCTGGCAGCTCGCACGCCCGGCGACGAGGAGTCGGTCTTTCGTTCTTTTTTCACGGAGCGGGCTTTACTGGCAGCGGCGAAGCCAAAATGAAGGCTCAAGCCGGCGTCGAGATCACCGCCGACGGCCGCGCGCGCGTCCTCTCGGCCTCGACTGAAATCGGACAAGGCACGCGAACCATCTTCTGTCAGATCGTAGCCGACGAGATGAGCCTCGACTTTGACCTCGTCGAAGTGGAAGAGGCAGACACTTCGCGAGTTCCCGACAGCGGACCGACCGTCGCCTCACGCACTACGATGGTCGTGGGACGAGTCGTTCAGCTTGCGGCGCGCGAGGCGAAAGAGAAGCTGACGCGGTTTGTCGCGGAACGATTCGGCGCGGCCGAAGCAACGCTCGTCGATGGACGATTCGTGGCCGGCGAGAAAGAGCTGGCGAGCTTCCAGGAAATGGCTCGCGATTACATTGCGGATCATCATCAGCTGCGAGTCTATGCTCGATACGCGAGCCCGCCCGGTATCGAGTGGGACGACGACTCGTATTCCGGCGATGCGTATCCGGTCTACTCGTGGGGTGCAGACGTGGCCGAAGTCGAAGTCGATATGGATACGTATGAAGTGACTTGCACTAAGATCACTACGGCGCAGGACATCGGACGCGCGATTCACCCGGTGCTTGCGGCGGGCCAGATCGAAGGGGGAACCTTGCAAGCGGTCGGGTACTGCCTGCTTGAAGAGCTGGTGTGGGACAAGGGACGGATCGTGAACGACCGGCTTACCAACTACATCATTCCGACTGCGCTCGACGCGCCGGACATGGAGACGATCATTGTCGAGAATCGCTATCCGCACGGGCCCTTCGGAGCAAAGGGCGTCGGCGAATTGCCGATGGACGGCGGAGCTCCGGCGATTGCGGCGGCGGTATTCAACGCGACCGGAGCGTTTGTGACCGAAATACCGATAACGCCCGAACGGCTTCAAACCGGGTTGGAGGCGTTGAACCGCATATGAACTCTGAAATCGCCGTTGGGCTTTGTTTGATCTGTGTTCATTGATGGTTGCTTTCATGACTTTCGCTTTTACGGTTAACGAGATCGCCCGAAGCGTCGAAGCGCCGCCGATGAAGCGGGTGCTCGACGTACTGCGCGAAGACTTGCGGCTTACCGGAACGAAGGAAGGCTGCGGCGAAGGCGAATGCGGCGCGTGCTCGATCATCATCGATGGCGAGGTCATCAACTCCTGTCTCGTCCCCATCTGCCAGGTGCAAGGCTCGCAAATAACGACCGTCGAAGGTCTAGCTCATGACGGGCGGCTTGATCCGCTCCAACAGGCTTTTTTTGAATGCGGCGGCGCTCAATGTGGAATTTGCACGCCCGGCATGCTCATCGCCGCTCGCTCGTTGCTTGATGGGAATGCTCATCCGAGCCGCGAAGAGATCAAGGAAGCAATCGCGGGCAATCTCTGCCGCTGCACGGGCTACGTGAGAATCATTGACGCGATCGAGCAGGCGGCAACGATCCGCCGGGAATAGCGATCTGACGAACAGCTAAACCGTCAGGTAAGAGAGGCATTGATGGAGGATGAACTCCGGGAACTCAAAGCCCGCCTCGCGGGGATGTCGAACGAGGAACTGCTAAAGATCGTCACCGTCGAGCGCGGCGACTATCGACGAGAAGCGATCGAACTCGCCACCCGTGAGTTGCAGAGCCGTGGTGTTGAATTCGACCCCAGCGCCGACGTCGAGGATGAAGACGACGAAGAGAGCGGCGCGACAATCTCAGGAAAGAGCCTCTTGCCCTGTGAGCTTTGCGGCGGCGCAATGCGAGTCGGGCAGATGTTCGCCGACAGGGAGCTGACAATATTCTTTCCCGATGATGACGAAGAGCGATTCATTCAAGCCATCGCCTGCAACGACTGCGGCCATGTAAGACTGCTCGTAGATTTCGAAACCGAGATTGAGGAGGAACGGTAGAGCGCAAGCGATGAACCAGACAGCCGGTCAGATTCTTCCAACAACACACTCACCCCGCTCTCTTTCTGAAGCTCTTTCGATATTGGCCGAGCGCAGGATTGATTTGAAGATTATCGCGGGTGGGACCGATTTGATGGTCCTGATGAACGCGCATCAACTCGACGCGCGGGAGTTCCTCGACATCTGGCGCGTGAACGAGCTTCGGGGCATCACCGATGAAAGCGACACGATAAGAGTCGGTGCGCTGACAACGTATACCGAGATAATTCGGTCGGCTCTCGTACGACGGCATGCACCGGCACTCGTCGCCGCGTCGCGGACGATCGGGGCGATCCAGATTCAGAACCGGGGAACGCTCGGCGGCAACATCGTGAACGCCTCTCCTGCTGGGGACAGCCTGCCGGTGCTCGCTGCCTATGACGCCGCAGTCGAGATCGGAAGCGCACACGGTTCGAGGGTCGTACCCTTCAACGAGTTTTACACTGGATATCGGCGAACGGTTCTCGCTCCTCACGAGTTGGTGCTTGCGGTGCGAATACCCAAGCTCAAGAGCGACGAGCGCGATTTCTTTTGGAAGGTTGGAACCCGCCGGGCTCAGGCGATCTCTAAGACGGTTTTAGCAGTCAAAGAGAAACGCACGAATTCCGTCATCGACTCAATCAGTATCGCCGTCGGCAGCGTCGCGCCCACCGTGATCCGAGCAAGGAAAACAGAGCAACTATTGGCCGGAGCAAAGCTGACCGATGAGCTAATCGCCCGAGCGCGTAGCACCATCAGCGAGGAGATCTCGCCGATAACCGACCTTCGTTCGACCGAACACTATCGCCGAACCATAACCGGCAATGTGCTCGCAAAGTTCCTGCGCGGATGACCTGCTTCGCTCAGCAATAACTGCCGCGCTTTTAACTACGAGGCAGGGATGGCGCTTGCTCGATGAGATTAACTGAGAAGAAGCCGGCGCGATCGTTGGAGGTGTCGCGCCTGGGAACGAGCACTGGGTATTCGCCTTCCCCGAATCGACCACACAATAGTTCTCTCTGGACTTGTCAAACCCTGCCGGACCTGTGTAATGTAGCAGTCACCGGTTTTAGCCCAAGCCTCTGCCAGACTGCGAGCAGCAGTTTCGGCAGGCCTCCGAAACGGGGCAGATATTAGCGCGCTGCGTGTGCCATTGAGCCCTTCCACGAATTTCGCGCAATGTACAGAAGGAGCAATATGAAGAGTTCAGCGCAACTTGAACGAAGAAGGTTCGAGCGCGCCCCCATAAGTGCCCAGGTCGAATTCGAACTGACCAATAGCAGCAGCGGTCCTTCGCGCGTCCGAAAGCACATGGCCAACATCAGCATCGGCGGATTGTTCATCACCACCGAGGAACCGATACGCGCTGGAACGAGAATGGTCGTGCGTTTCGAGCTTCCGAACAAACATCGGGTGATCGCCGTGTCTCGAGTCTGCTACGTCAGAAAAGGTCAGGGCTTGGGAGTCGAGTTTCTTAGCCTTGATGCTGAAGACCGGGAAGAGATCGAGACCTACATAGCGATTCTCAAGACTCGCCAGGTCTCGCGCGTGAGTTGAATAAGCCACTGGCGGGCGATCCATTCCCCAATCCCGTCACTGTTTCGCGCAAAAAAAATAAACTATTGTGTTGGTATTGTCGGTGTGCAATAATCGCCCCCGCTCAAGCTTCTTGCCCCGTAACCAGGACCCCAGGCCACCCAGTTTGAAAGCTATAACCGCAGGCTCAGGCTCGCCCATCTTGCAGTGGACTTGCAGTCTGGGGGTGAGAGGATTCTTATGCAGTACACAGCGATTGAGGCCACTTGTCCCTTGTGCAAACACCCGGTCAGCGCCAGCACCGAAACGTCCGATCCGACGCGCCTCTGCGAAAACTGCCGGAGGATCGTTCAAACGATCCGGCCAACCAGCAACCCTCGGGTTGCAGTGATAGACTCGCCCAAGCCTTGCTTCGATCCTCGGCCGGAAGCACCCGTCCAGCTTCAAACCGAAGCACCGCTCACCGCGACGGGCTTGCCCGAAGAAGCAGACGACTCTCTCGAGAACGCCACCCAGATTTGCGAGTCTTCGGAGGTGGCCGTCCCGGCGCTCGGCTTGGTCGAGCAGGATCCATTTAACTTCGATGAACTTTTCGAAGCGGATGGGTTTTTCGGCTGGCAGGAAGAACCACGGCACGCCACCGAAACTTCGCCGCGGGTCGCGCAGATCACACACATTATCGATGAGCCGCTTCGCGAAGCGCCAGTCCAGCCAGCGACCCCATACGCATTTGCGGAACCGCCGTCTGCGATGGTCGCAGTCACTTATCCAGTCTCGCCGGCCGAAATCAGCGACAGCGACCCGACGTCTGATCATCACATTGGCCTCACTACAGACGCTCCACCGGCCCGAGAGTCCGTCCAGGATGAAGTCGCACTCGATCCGCTGGCAGACGCTGCAAACAGCACGAACTATTTACCAACGGACTACCCAGTCCTGGTGTCTGTTGCGGGCCACAGTAAGTTCGCAAGCCTGAGGCTTCCACTCGTTGCAGCCTTAATGGTTTGTTGCGGGATCGCAGGCTACTTTCTGATCTACCGGCCCTCGATCCAGGCTTCGCAGTCCCGACCGGGTATGACGCAACCGCAGACTGCGCGCGCTGATCACACACCCGCGGCGGTGACCGAGAGTAATGCTGCCTCTCAACTTGTTGCGCGGGCAGCCGCCCCAGTTGTTGAAGCCAAAGAAAGCCAGGGCGCGCGCACAGGAAACGAAGCAGCCGGGGGGCGTTATTCGTTACAAGCAGCGGCCTTTCCGAATGAGACCGGTGCAAACGAGTTTTGCGAACGCTTGAAACGCGCAGGCGTGCCCGCTTACGTCGTGTCCGCCGAAATCGCCGGCCGAGGCAGATGGTTTAGAGTTCGAGTTGGAAGATTCGAAACTGTTCAGGATGCCGAGAAGTTCGCTTCTGAAGCGCGGCTTCGGGCGCGCTCATCGGGCCTGAATTTGCAGTTGATCGTCAGCAGCTACGACAAGCCCTGATTCAGAGACCCTGGAGAGATGCAGGATTTTACGCCACAGAATGAGAGGTACACAAAACTGGTCGACCGCTATTCCAGATTCATCGAGTCCCCGGTTTTGCGACTGAAGTTTCTGAACAGCGCGCTCAAGTCAGACCTGCCTCGAAGCCGCTGGATGAAGCTCGTGCCTTTTGCCAGCGAGTTACCTGAACGCGCGATGATTATCGCAGAGCTTTCGAAGGTCTTGCCGCTTGATCGGCCGGCGCCGCTCGCCATACGGTTCACGGCGCTTCTCTATCGTATTCGAGTGGTGGTCTACGCGGTTTGCCTCGGGACGACTTTGCTGGTAGGCGCAACTCTGGTCTACGGGGCCGCGAAGATCGTTAACACGCTTTCGGTTTCGACGGAAGCAAGAGACATCGCAGTGCCAAATCAGTCAACGGGCAGTTCAGCGGGATCGGCGGTAGCAGTGATCGGCTCCGAAGCGGGACTGTCGCTCGACAAAGTCTGGCTGGCAGAGCAAGGCGCGGGCTTCGAGTTCTACAGCAACGGCGCGAGGGTGCTCACCGAGTTCGAGACAGCTGGACCCAACCGCAGCTTCTATCGATTCGATCTGGAAGCGCTTGAGGCGGGCGACGAAGCCGCCGAGCGGCTCGCGAGACCGGTCGGAATTGTCTATCACGTTTCCGAAAGCGATTTGCTCCCATTCGCCGGCGGCTACAACAAGTCGCTGCAGAACCATTCGAGAGCGCTGCTCGACTACGCTCGTACCCATCGGTTGTACAACTACGTGATAGACCGATTTGGAAGGATTTATCGAATCGTTCGAGACGAATCGGCCGCGAGCCACGCCGGCAATTCGCTCTGGAGTGATGGCCGAAGCGTTTACGTGAACTTGAGTGCAAGCTTCATCGGCGTGTGCTTCGAGGGCAAATCGGGAGACAGTTCGGCTGTCGGAGGGGACGGAATCAACGAGGCGCAGATTTATGCGGCAAGGGTCCTAACTGCGGTGCTGCGCTCGAAGTACGGAATCGACGATGCCAACTGCGTGACACACGGGTTGGTAAGCGTCAATCCGTCGAACAGATTGATGGGTTATCACACCGACTGGGTTTCGGCGTTCCCGTTCGCAGCGCTCGGGCTGAGCAACAAGTACGAGACGGAGTTGAGCGCCGTGTCGCGGCTTGGGTTCGGATACGACAGCGCATACGTGGCGGCCGCCGGGGGAGCGAAATGGCCCGGCCTTGAGCGCGCGGACGCCGAACTGCATGAAGCTGCCGCGCGTCACGGCGTGACGGTCGAGGTTGAACGCCGCGAGCGTTCGCGCATATTCCAGCGCGCATTTAACAAGCAGCGCGAACTGGAGAGGAAATCGATGAGGACTGAGGACTGAGGATTAAAGTCCTTAAGAGATGAACAAATCAGATCTAATCCGAGAAGCGGCGCGGCGTAGCGGCCTGACTCGCGCACGGGCGGCGTGTGGCGTAGAAGCTGCGCTGGACATCGTCAAACGCGAGCTGGGCGCCGAAAACATCGTTAGTATTCGCGGCCTCGGCCGCTTGCACTTGAAACAAAAAAGACACGGATTCCTGCCCGCCTTCGATGGCGGTCCCCCGATTCGAATTCCAGCAGGCAAGGCCGTACGACTCATACCGACGCGAAGCGCTGTCGTTAGCCTGAACACCGAGCCCCTCATGCTCGACATTACAGAAAACCACATTGGAGGAAATATGAAACAAGAAAAAGAGAACAACGGAAGTGAGACGGCGGCCGGTGAGGGCTCGGCTCTTGGCCTGGACATCGGAACCAGCCGCATGGTCCTGGCAAGCGGCGCAGCCGAACGCATCAAGGCCAAGTCGGAACTAAACGCGTTCATTACTGTGCCTTACTCGAAGTTCACCGAAAGCATCCTTAAGCAAAACAAGGTCAACTACCAGTTGAATGGGGGCAAGACGCTGCAAGTGTTCGGCAACGAAGCGACGCGATTTGCCAACGTCTTCAACACCGAGGTGCGGCGGCCGATGATGGGCGGCACGCTCAACCCGACCGAGGAGTACTCGATGTCGGTTATGAGTGCGATCATTGCCCAACTGGTACGCAGGGCCAAGAGCAACGAGACGCTCCGATTCAGCGTGCCTGGCCCGCTGCGCAACGGCGGCTCTCCCGACCTGGTCTATCACGAAGCGATGCTTCGCGACCTGCTCACGTCAATGGGCTACAACGCGAAGGGCATCAACGAAGGATTGGCCGTCGTGTTTTCTGAACTCGAACACGAGAACTTCAGCGGCATCGGCATAAGCTGCGGCGGCGGGATGTGCAACGTCGCGCTGGCGTTCATGTCGATACCGGTGATGACGTTCAGCATCGACAAGGCCGGCGACTACATTGACCGCAACGTCGGCGCAGTCACCGGCGAGATCCCGACTCGCATTCGCGCGATCAAGGAAGAAGGCCTCGACTTGTCATCCGCGCCAAAGAACAAGTACGAGAGCGCGCTTCACGTCTACTATGACGACGTGATCCTGTCGCTGGTTGAGGGACTGCGGAGCGCGCTTGCCGAAACGAAGAACATGCCTAAGATCGATCATCCAATCCCGATTGTGCTGAGCGGCGGCACCGCAAAGCCACAAGGTTTCCTGGAGAAGTTCCAGCATACCTTCAATCGGGATGGCTTCCCGCTCGAGATATCGGAAATTCGCCTGGCTGCCGACCCGCTCACTGCAACCGCGCGGGGCTGTTTGATGGCCGCCCTGTACGACGCGTAAGTCTAACTGCCGGCCGGCTCGCTGGAGTCTATTTCAGCGGGTCGAGCCGTGCAGCCTCGCCTGCGCCGGCTTGTAGCTCAATTCAAGTTCAGTCAGCCCTGAGATTAGCAAAACTCCTTGCGCGCCCAATCGCGTGCAGTGAGCGATTCCAGATTCAGAAACTTGACCAGTGTTGCCC
>DATMCM010000225.1:0-7340 GCA_035558335.1 Blastocatellia bacterium
GATCACTGAGGCACGCCAACTCGATCACGCGGTACCGCTCTGCGTGGCGCTCGCCTGGGCAAGCTTCAACACGTACCTGACAAGTCCGGACGATCTCGAGACTGAAGCGCTCGCCAACGAGCTTATCGACCACGCCGCAAAATACGCTGTGGAAAGCTATCACGGCTTCGGCCTCAGCATCCAGGCTCTCTGCAGAGCCAGGCGGGGCGAGGGCGATACAGCTTCGGCGACGCTCTACCGCGGTTTGGAGAAGCTGTCAGCGGCGCGCTATGGGGTCTTCAATTGGATCCTGCAAGCAGAGTTTGCAAGATGTACGGCCGTCGCCGGTCGGCCCCGGCGAGGACTTGCTGTCTTCGAACGAGCGAAGATCAATCTTGACGACACCCAATGGTACGCTCCGGAACTGCGTCGTATCAGGGGCGAACTGGCCCTGGGCAACGACGAGGGGCTTGCGGTTGGCAGGCAGTATTTTCTCAGTGCGCTCGAACTATCGGACAGGCAAGCGAGCTTGTCGTGGGCGCTCAGGGCCGCGACCAGCCTTGCTATTGCCGAAAAGTCGGCCGGGCGAAAGGAGGCCGCGTGGCGGACCTTACAAGCCACTCACGCAAAATTTAGAGAAGGCCTTGAGACCGTCGACCTACGGTTGGCCAAGCAGGTGTTGAACGGCTCATACTGGCGCGATAGCGCCATCAATTCGATACACTGACGGCTTGTTGCTGGAGGAGGATTCGGTTAACACTTGATGGGCTGGGGGCATATTTGCACAAGACTGACGACGAACGACGCAACGATCGAATCGTCAGGAATCTTGGCGGAATAACTCATGTCGGTCCAACAAACTGGCGCACCGAGTGCAATCCGGCTTCGGTTTGGCCCATTCGAGCTGAATGTCGCCGAGCGCTCTCTCAAGAAGGCGAACCAGGTTATTCCCCTTGGTGGCAGGGCTTACGACATCCTGATCGCTCTGCTCGAAAAGGCCGGCGAGGTTGTCGCGAAGTCGGAACTGATCGCGAAGGCATGGCCGGACGTAACGGTCGAGGAAGGTAGCCTTCGCGTCCATCTATCGGCGCTGCGCAAGGCACTGGGTGACGGTCAGTTGGGTAATAAGTACATCGCGAGTATACAAGGCCACGGCTATAGCTTCATCGCGCCGGTCACGCGCCTTCCCGCGGACAGCGATAGGAGAAACGCATCTTCGGGATTGTCCAATCTGCCGCCCGCACTGGGCCGCATGATCGGTCGCGACGATGTTGTTCTCGAGATTCAGAGTTTGCTCCAGACGGAACAGCGCCTGATTACAATTCTGGGTGCTGGCGGAATAGGCAAGACAACGGTTGCTCTGTCAGTCGGACACGGGGCGCTGGCCGACTTCTCTGGCGCGGCATTCTTTGTCGATCTTTCAACCGTAAACGACAAGGAGCATCTTATCGGCGCCATCGCTTCCGCGGTCGGGCTCGACTCGCAATTAGTCGATCCAAAGGAGGCGTTGCTTAATTTTCTGCGCCCTCGCAGGGTGCTTATCATTCTTGATAGTTGTGAGCATCTCATCGAGAAAACCGCGGAGATCGCCGACCATATTTTTCAAAATACCCCCGACATCTACATACTTGCGACCAGCAGGGAGGCATTGCACGTCCCTGGTGAACGCGTACTTCGTCTTTGTCCACTGGAGTGCCCGCCAGAGCAGCCGGGGCTGACTGCGTCAGAGGTGCTTGCCTATCCGGCCGCACGGTTGTTCGCCGAGCGTGTCAGTGTTCGCCGCGGCGACTTTTCGCTCCGTGACGACGAAGCTCCCATGGTTGCCGAGATTTGCCGCAAGCTTGACGGCATTGCACTCGCCATCGAACTCGCCGCCGGAAGGGCCGCTATCTTTGGCGTCAGGAACACGGTGGCAAGACTGGGTTCGCGCCTCGATCTCTTGAAGTTCGGCCGACGAACCGCAAATCCACGGCATCAAACGCTCATCGCAACGCTGGACTGGAGCCACGACCATCTTTCGGAGATCGAACGAGTCCTCTTTCGACGTGTCGCAATTTTCGTGGGACACTTCACGCTGGAGGCAGCGCTCGCAGTGGCGGAGGAAGTGGGGATAGACGAGTCTGAGATCTCGGGTGCGTTAGGAAATCTCGTCAATAAATCTCTGATCGGGGTTTGGACCAGCTCGCGGGGACCGTGCTACCGGTTGCTTGATACGACGCGCGCCTATGCTTTGGAGAAGTTGGCCACCAGTGGCGAGCAAGATTCTGTTGCCGAGCGGCACGCGAGCTTCTCGATTCAAATGCTGGAAAGCAACGCGGTCAATCTGTTCGATTTGGAGTTCACGGAAGCTGCAACCAACGCCGTGCGGGACGATCTTGGAAATATCCGTGCCGCGCTTGAATGGAGCTTTGGTCCCAATGGAGACGACCTCAAAGCCATAAGATTGGCGGCCGCAGCTTCGCAGCTACTCCTGACCATGTCGCTTCTTTTGGAATGCCGAACATGGATGGAGAAAGCGATCGATCGCATGACGCCGGACTGCGATCCTCGGCATCAGATGAAGATTCAGGCAGCGCTTGCTTTGTCGCTCATGTACACCGAAGGGAATAGTGAGAGGGTTCGCGAGGCTTTCCATGCAGCGCTGAACTTTGCGCAGCGGCACGAAGATGCGCGTCTGCACTTGTCTCTACTTAGCGGAATGTCGATGTATCTTCATGGCATTGTCGACGCGGCAGGAACGTATGAACTCGCGCTTCGTAGCGTGGCCGCCGCAAGGAAAACCGGAAGTCCAGACGATGCGGCCATCGCTGATTCCTTGCTGGGGGCAGCATACTGTCTGCGTTCTGACCAACTACGGGCGCAAGAACATCTGAAACGGTCATTGCATGGCTTGCCTCACCTCCGACGGTTCAACGCGCGCCAATACCTGTTCGATTTGCGGAGTTCTTCGCTTAGCGTTCTTACCCATTCACTTTTTTTCTCTGGCAATCTCGACCAAGCCGCCCACTATGCCAAAATGAACATTGAGGAGGCCGCAAGGTCAGGGCATCCAATCGGACTGTGTCGCGCGCTCACCAACCCGATGCGGCTCTATTTTTGGGTCGACGATTTGGAGCAGGTCGAACGCAGTCTTTCAAGGCTCGAGCATATCGCTGAGAGGCATTCGTTGGCACCAGCTCGTGCGGTCGCTTTGGGGCTTAGGGGCCGCTACTTGGTCCGCGTCGGCCGAATGGCAGATGGCATACAATATCTGCAGGAGAGTTTGGAGCAACTGGCAATTCACCGGTACGAAATACTGACGAGCGATCTTGTCTCTGAATTAACGGTTAGCTTGGCGAAGCAAGACGCGCGCTCGGAAGCGTTGGCGCTTATCGATCGATCGATTGCCGCCGTTGTCAAGGCCAACAAGCCTCTTCACCTGCCCGCATTCTTCCTGGCGAAAGGCTCGGCGTTTGCGTCCGGGGACGTGCCCGAGAGTCTCTTGGCGGAGGAATTTTTCGCGAAGGCGATGATGCAGGCGCGGCAAGAATCAGCGCTGCCTTTCGAATTGCGTGCTGGATTGGAACTCGCGCGTATCTGGATCGGGCGCGGCGAAGTGCAGAGAGCCCGTGATCTGATCAGTCCTGTCTACGTTCAGTTCTCCGAAGGTCTCACAACACCCGATCTCAATTTGGCGAAGCGAATCCTCGAACAGACGAGCGTTCGGGCGCGGCAAACCGGGCGAAGGGTGGCGAAATCATCGGGCAGAGCGAAAGCTTGAACAGACGGTTGCCCCGAATGACAAATAACTGAAACATAAGTGAGGAGTCTACTCGTTCGTCGGTTCTATCGTCTGTATCGAATAGTGCCTGGGCTTAGCTTCACTGCGTGGTGACAAGGCCCAGGGTCTGCGCGCGTGATACCGCTTGCGCGCGCCTTTCCACACCCAGCTTGGTGAAAACGCTCTTGAGGTGCGACTTCACGGTCTCAGGACCAATATCAAGGCTCCGAGCGATTTCCTTGTTGGACAATCCTTCCGCGATCAGCGTGAGAATGTCAGTCTCGCGAGGACTCAATGCGCTTAGAATCCGTGCACCGGAGGTCGGCGCCAAACCATCTTGTCCTGCTCGATGCAGACCCGCCACGAGCCGATCGACATAGGAAAGCATATCCGCCGTGACATTGCCACTTTCCCGGGTCGTCTGGAGAAGCTTGGAAATGAGTGGCCCTTCGTCCAAAACGGTATGATAAAGACCGGCTGCAGCACACGCGGCAAGCACGCGTCGAAAACGGCTCGCCGCCTCCGTGACTTTGCCCGCACTGAGCTGAACTGTTGACAGACGGATCGCAATGCAGATCAAGAACTGACGATGCTGCATTGCTTCGGCTTCGCGTTGTAGCTGTTGCAGGATTGCAATAGCTTCGTCGGGACGAGCTTGTTGCCCCAACAAATGAGCGCGCGCCAACTTGTGGTGCCATTCAATTTCCGACCAGGCGCAAGGCCTTGGCGCCGGGTACTTCCGCGCAAGGCGCTCCAGGCGATCGACGCATGCGGCCGCTTCATCCAGTCGCCCATCGTTCAGGTAGAGTCGCGCCTGCTCTGCTATTGCGCCAGCCGAGAGCCTTCCCCAGTCGCGTGCGGCGCCCTGATTTTCAGCTCGCTCCAGAATAGTGCGGGCTCGGTCGAAATTCATCCGAGCGGTAGCGACCCTGGCGATCACGAAATAGGCGCTCCACACGCAGTCGAGCATTGTCCCAGAGCTGATCAGCGATACGCGATCGATGACCCAGGCCTCCGCCTCATCGAGCTGACCTTGCTCGTATTTGATTCGCGCGATCAGACTTGCCGGCAAAGCCGCGGCAATCGAGTTCGGCCCGACATCTTGCTCGGCGATCCGCAAGGCCTCGCGATAGTGCCCATCTGCCGCCGCGAGGCGTATTTGCCGTTCCTCCGCAAGTCCTTTAAGGCAGTGTCGATACACCGAGGCAAATACGTTCCTGCGATCCTCGTCGACTGAATATGGAATCCATGGCGTCGCATGGAACTGCTTGAGGTTGCCCGCCTTCATATGGCCGAAGCGAACGACATTTGACGCAACGTTCGCAGTCCACGGATCGGACGAACGGTTCACGCAATCCTGTGCCAGAGGCAGCGCTCTTTCGCTGTCATCCGTCAGCGCGATAGCAACAGAGCGGATCGCTTGGCATTCGTGCAGCAAGTCGCTCTCTGGCAGACGCGTTGCAGCGATATCGCCTTCTATGTCAGTTGCGAGCTTCAGGGCCTCATCAAAACGAAGCGCGAGTGCCAACCCCCAAGCGATGGCCAATCTGACCTCGCACTGACCTCGCATGAGTTCCTCGGGAAACTGGCGCTGCCATTCGAGCAAGGTGAACAAATCACCCCGCTTTATCAGAGCCATGGCACAATTCTTCATCCAACTGATCGCTCGATCGGAATCGCCGGCTGCGATCGCATGCTGAACCGCCTCAGTCCATAATTCTTGGGAGGCATACCAAAGAGCGGCACGTCCGTGCAGCTCACGGACTTCAATACCGCGGTCCGCCTCCAGCCTCTGTCTCAAATATTCAGCGAGCAGCGTATGATAACGAAGCCAGACACCGTCATTATCGAGCGGCGTGAGCAGCATTTGGCGCTCGGCAAGCGATGCCAGGATTGTGCGGCTCGAGCTCGAACCCGTTACGGCTTCGCATAAAGGACCGGAGAGCCGATCAAGAATGGCCGTTCGCAGCATGAAGTCGACCAATTCCACCGGAAGCCCATCCAACATCTCCGCCAAATAGGCAGCAATTGGACGCTGCGAACCCGAGAGATTGTGTACATACTCCTTCAGGCCGAATCCGGACTGCGAGGGCATGGATGAGATAATTCGCAGGGCCGCGGGCCACCCTTCAGTCTTGCGTTGCAAGAGTTGGACGTCGGGGAGCTCCAGAACGCCAGGCTTGGTGCTGTCCAGAAAGGCTTTTGTCTCCTGCATGTCGAACCGCAAGGCTACGGCATCAATCTCGATCAGTTGATTCTGGGCTCGCAAAGTCGCAAGCGGCAGGGGAGGTTCGGCGCGCGTCGTAAGCACCACATGACAGTGAGACGGTGCGTGCTTCAGAAAATAGGCGACCGCTTGGTGGATGCGAGAAGCGCGGAGCCAGTGATAGTCTTCGAGAAACAGGTATACATCATCTTCTATCTCTGCCAGGTCATTGATCAAGCTGGACAGGACTGCTGTCGGGTCGATCAGGTTGTTCTCAAGGATCAGCCCAATCGCTCCGGCGCCAACGTCCGGACAGGCATGGTGCAGGGCCTGAGATACGTAAAATAGAAACCGTGTGGCCTCGTCGTCGTCTGAATCGATGGTCATCCACCCAACGCAATTGCCGCTTTGCTCGAGTTTCTCGGCCCAGGCGGCCGCCAGTGAGCTCTTGCCGAATCCCGCGGGCGCCTTGATGACGCCAAGTCGCTTAGCCGGGAGTTCGGACAAGATGGCGAGGAGCCGAGGACGTGCGACCAACCCCCGGAATCGTGCCGGCACAATCTTGGTCGCCAGAAATGGCACCGGTCCTCCGCCGGGCAAGGTGCCCGTTCCATATGTAAGATGGCTCAAGCGCGGCTGGATCAAGGGCTCCCCCTATCCACGTCGGTCCTCCCCCCATTCGGGGGATGCAAACAATGGTGAAAGTGTACGACCTCTGTTAGCGCGAGGGAAGCGGCAGGCGTCGTTGGCTGCAAGCATCCCGCAGCCGGTCGCCGCGTGCTGATCCTTTTGGGCAAAGAGAGCCGAAGCAAGCTGATGTCTATCAGGAACGCACGATTGGGTTTCGCGCAGATGATTGAACATCTCAGACAAGCACACTAGGTCCGTGCCAAGAGCCATGGCTGACGATGACGTTCATAGAAATCTGCAGTTTGGCCCCTTTGAGCTTTCGAGCAGGGAGAGGGTGCTTCGGCGCGACGGTGTGATGCTGCCCCTTGGTAGCAGGGCCCTGGACCTCCTGATCTACCTTGCCGACCGCCCGGGTGAGGTGATCGCAAAGCAGGAACTGATGGATCACGTCTGGTCGGACGTAACCGTAGAGGAGGGGAGCTTACGAGTCCACGTCGCCGCGATCCGCAAGGCGCTTGGTGACGGCCAATTTGGCAACCGATACATCGCAAACATCAAGGGACGGGGCTATTCGTTCGTCGGCACCGTCGTCCCTCTCGCCGGCAGTACGGAGATCAGGAACGATAAGTTCCGCCACCAAGGCAGGCTCCCCCTGCGACCGCTCATGATGATTGGGCGCGAAACGGTGGTCGGCGAGGTTAGCGACAAGCTTCGAGACGAACGGTTCGTGACACTGCTCGGCCCCGGCGGCATTGGCAAGACGAC
>DATMCM010000226.1:0-11424 GCA_035558335.1 Blastocatellia bacterium
TCGTCAACGAAAGCAACACCATCCGCCGGTCACCCTCAACCGGCCTCCTGTCGATCAACGACTTGCGGGCAAGGCGATCAGTTAACTGAGAGACCGCCGGCGCGGATATCCGCAATTCTGCGGCCAGCCGACTGGTTGACAGCGGCTCGCGCCAGAGGATCCTTAAGGTCTGAGCCTGCGGCAGAGTCAGCTCGAGCGCCATGACCCGCCGATGATGATGCTCAAATATCACCTTGAACATCGCCTCAACAAAGCCGTCCAGTATCGATTCCGCCTCCTCGATCTTGCCGGCATTTAACATATTACTAAGCTCACTTAATTATTAAGCTATATTAAGTATAGTTGAAAGGGACTTGAAGTCAAGGCCAAAGATGGCCGCCGGGAGGCCGGTGGGCCCTTGTATGAGCTGCGAGGCCATCAGCGCGGCTCCCCGTGACTAGCCCGCTAGCGCCTTCTGCGTCTGCGAGCCAATAGCGGCGACGCCGCAGCTGCGTTACCACCTGCCAAATCCACCCCGGGACTTTACTGATTCCCAAGGAGACTGAGATATTAAGGACTCGATTCGAAAATGGAACCAAGGAGACCGATGGCTCTAAGACATCTGCCGGAGAACCCTCGACAACAGGCTCGGGCCTGGAACCTTCAACTCGGCGTGCCTGGATTCAAATACGCCGATCTGAACCGTGTGCGAAGAGTGGAAGCTCTCGACCGCGCTTTTATAGCCGAACTCCGGGATGCGGATGCCACCCTGGCCGAAGACTTCGTTCGTTACCGAGACTCAGGCGGCAAAGACCGTGATCGGCTCCGGGAATCGAATCTTCTGATACAGGTTGCGCCCTACATAGGCGAGTTTATTGCCCGGCTGTTTCATATCGAGACTGAATACGATTCGCTTTGCGAGCGCGTCCGCGCGGATCAGGTTGTCTTCAGATGGAAACGCAACTTTGTCGAGCGGCACGTGCTCAAGAACCCTCCCTCCCTTGAAGAACTCGGGCGGATGGATCCTGTCGAGCTCGAGTTCGCTTACCGGGAGGTCATCGACGAGTTTATGCCTGATGCGTCGCTGACTTCAGACCCGGAACGGGAGCTTGCTGTGGTCTCCACCAAGCTGCAAGAGATGGCTGAAAACGCGAGCACCAGTCAGGAGGCTCGCGAAGCGGCGCAGACGAAGCTTGCATGCGTCCAGGCCTGGGTCCGAGCCCTTCGCTTTCATCCCGCGCTCGGTCAGCGTCGAAGACAGATCACTTCACTTCACGTTGTCCATAAAACGGACTACGACGAGTTGGTACCCCGCATCCGGCCGCGTCCCAATCTGCCCGAATATTTCATGGGACCGCCCGAGACCCGTCGTCATCGAGACGGTTTCGATCTCACTGACTCACGATACACTCCTCGAGAGAACCTGCGCGAGTCTCACTACTGTTTGACCTGTCACGAGCGCGGCAAAGATTCGTGCTCGACTGGTCTTCACAAAAAGGATGGATCGATCGATCGAAACCCATTGGGCATCGCTCTCGAAGGGTGCCCGTTGGACGAGAAGATTTCCGAGATGATAGAGCTCTACCGCGAAGGCCATCCGATTGGCGCGCTCGCGGTGATAATGATCGACAACCCGATGGTCGCGGGCACCGGGCATCGCATCTGCAACGACTGCATGAAGTCTTGCATATTCCAGAAGCAAGACCCGGTGAATATCCCTCAGATTGAAACCGGCATCCTCACCGAAGTACTGCGGCTCCCCTACGGTTTCGAGATCGTATCGTTATTGACTCGCTGGAACCCGATCAACGCGCGCAGGCCATACCCGTTGCGCTACAACGGCAAGAACGTCCTGGTGGTCGGAATGGGACCTGCCGGTTATACCCTTGCGCAACACTTGCTGAACGAGGGTTTCGGTGTGGTGGGCGTCGAAGGACTAAAGGTTGAACCGCTCGCGATTCAGCTCCGTGGTTCTAAGCGTCGTGTGCCCCAGCCTATCCGCAACATCGAAGAAATAGCGGGTCCGCTGTCCGAGCGGCCGACGCTTGGTTTTGGCGGAGTCGCCGAGTACGGCATAACCGTTCGTTGGGATAAGAATTTTCTGGACATAAACTATGTGATTCTGATGCGGCGCAAGAAGTTTCGCTTGCTTGACGGGGTTCGCTTCGGCGGCACCCTGACGATAGACGACGCGTGGGCGCTCGGGTTCGATCACATCGCGATCGCGGCCGGCGCGGGTCGGCCCACTCTCGTATCGATGCAAAACAATCTCGCAAGAGGCGTGCGAATGGCTTCGGACTTCCTGATGGGTCTGCAAGGACAGGGCGCTTATCGGAAGAACTCGCTGACTAACGTCCAGGTCGAATTGCCAGCGGTTGTGATCGGTGGGGGGCTCACGGCTATCGACACAGCGACCGAGCTGCAAGCTTATTACGTCACACAAGTCGAGAAGGCGCACGAGCGCTTCGAGCGCTTGAAGCGTCGAATCGACGAAGCGGCCATCTGGGAGAAGCTCGACGAGGAGGAGGCCAGAACGCTTCGCACCTGGCTTGATCACGGGCGCATGGTTCACGCCGAACGCGCCGCAGCCGCAGCCGCCGGACGGCCGCCCGATTTCGCCCGGCTGGTTCGTTTGTGGGGCGGTGTCACGATTGCCTACCGCAAACGCCTTCAGGACTCGCCGGCTTACCGGCTCAATCACGAAGAGGTGATCAAGTCGCTTGAAGAAGGAATCGGCTTTGTCGAGTGCATGAGCCCCATATCCTGTCTGCTGGACGAGCACGACCACGTGCGCGCGCTTGAGTGCAGACGGATGTCACTGGTCGACGGAAAGTGGAAAGACACCGGCGAGACGGTCGTCCTCCCGGCACGTTCGGTTATGGTCGCGGCCGGAACTCACCCGAACGTGGTCTATGAGAAGGAGCATCCCGGCACATTCGTGATCGACGAAAAGGAATCGTGCTTTGCAATGCACCGGGCGGTCGAACAAACCAACGGTTCGTTCAACCTGGAGAAAGTCAAGCCTGGCGAGACCGGATTTTTCACGTCGTATCAAAAGGCTGGACGCTTCATCACATTCTACGGCGACGCGCACCCGGTGTTCGCGGGCAACGTAGTCAAGGCGATGGCTTCCGCGCTGCGCGGCTACAAGGAGATAGCTTCGCTCTTCGAAAGTGAGGTCGCGGCGCAAGACCTTGAAGAGCAAGCAGAGCGAGAGAACGCGTGGGTTCGGTTCGCGGAGGTGATCGAGGACGGAATGCGCGCGACCGTCGTCGATGCGATTCGTCTGGCCGACCGAATCGTCGAGGTCATCGTTCGCGCGCCGATGGCGGCGCGTAACTTCAGACCGGGTCAGTTTTATCGCCTTCAAAACTACGAGGGGACCGCGGAGGTCGTCGAAGGGATTCGGCTCACCATGGAAGGCCTTGCGCTGACGGGCGCATGGACAGACGCGGAGCGCGGCTTGATTTCGATAATCGTGCTCGAGATGGGCGGGTCTTCAAGACTGTGCTCGACGCTGGAGCCCGGCGAGGAGATCGTGCTGATGGGCCCGACGGGAACTCCTACTGAAATACCGAAGGGCGAGACCGTTCTGCTTGCAGGAGGCGGACTCGGCAACGCTGTGTTGTTTTCGATCGCGGCCGCGATTAAGAAGGCGGGCAATCGCGTGATCTATTTCGCCGGCTACAAGAGACCGAGCGATCTGTTCAAGCGCCGGGCGATCGAGGAAGCCTGCGACATAGTTGTCTGGAGCGTCGACGAAGGCCCGCCGATCGCCGCTCATCGGCCTCAGGATCGCAGCATCGTCGGCAACATCGTTCAGGCAATGGACAGGTTCGCTCGCGGCGAGTTAGGGGATCCGGAGATTCCGCTGCACGAAGTTGACCGGCTGATCGCAATAGGCTCGGATCGGATGATGGACGCTGTGCGCGACGCCAGGCACAATCTGTTGAAGGACGCGCTGCGAGATCACGTCGCCATCGGATCGATCAACTCGCCAATGCAATGCATGATGAAGGAGGTCTGCTCGCAGTGCTTGCAGCGGCAGATTGATCCAGTAACCGGCCGCGAGCAACTGGTGTTTAGTTGCTTCAACCAGGACCAGAAGCTGGATGAGGTAGATTTCCAGTTTCTCGGACAACGGCTGCGCCAGAACTCTGCAGCGGAGAAGTTGACGTCGCTCTGGCTCGACCACTTGTTTGAGCAACGAGAGGTTCAGGTGGTTTAGCTCCCGAGATCTGGCCGAAGCTGTTTTTTCTCATCCATCAGCGTCCGCCGAGCCGCGAGCGCTCCGCCTCGAATTCTGCAAGCGTTTCTTCAAGACTGAGCCGGTCTCGCCGCAACGTGGCAGGAGACGGCTCAGTCTTTAGCTTCCGCCGGATCCTCGCTATACCGATGATCGTCACAAGAATCAACGCAAGGTAAAACAGCGCGCCGCCAACCAGACTCCGGCCAACCAACATGAAACCGGCTATCACACAGAGCACCAGGCAAAAAATCCCGAAGGCCGCGCATCCCATTTGCAACGGTGCGCTTTGCTCCCGGGCTCGCACAGCTTCGATGTCTGCCTTCACCTCGTCTATCAGCTCATCCAGTTCGGCGAGAGCCTCTTGATTGGCCGCCTTCTCTTTGTTCGCGGCGCGGCCCTGGTCCTCCCACTCGACTGGGCCGGTTCGAACGACTTGAAGGCTGATCGCGCCATTGTAATCTTTGACTCGATGGGTCGCGCCGCATCCGGAACAGACCACGTTATCAAGGTCGGCCGGGAATTCGAGCCGCGCTTCGCACTCCGGGCAGATTGTTTTAACAATGTTCATTGTTGCCCAAACAGAATATCGTCGGGGGCGCGGTTTTATCCAACGAACCCGCGGGTCGCGTTCTGGCAGGACGAGGGGAGGCCTGCCACCAAGACACCAAGGCTCAAAGCCGCACAAAGTCAATGAACGCCCGCTTCGTGCTCCTCCGTGTCTTAGTGCCTTAGTGGCGACTGACCATTGCGCTAGCTTTCAAATGTCTTCGGCTCTGATGTATATTTCGTGATTCAACCTCAACGGTTTTTGCGCGCAGTACAAGCGAAAGAAGCTAATGACGGACATCGAAACGATCACAAGCCTCGCCAAGCGGCGCGGCTTTGCTTTTCAGTCGAGTGAGATTTACGGTGGCCTTGGCTCCGTGTGGGACTACGGCCCGCTTGGAGTCGAGCTCAAAAACAACATCAAGCGCGCTTGGTGGCGCTCGGTGGTTTACGAGCGCGACGACATGGTGGGGCTCGACGCGGGCATTTTGATGAACCGGCTCGCGTGGAAGTACTCGGGTCACGAGGCGACGTTTTCCGACCCGCTTGTCGATTGCCGCAAGTGCAAAGCGAGGCTTCGAGCTGACAAGATCGAGGGCGACAAGTGTCCGGTTTGCGGTTCGACCGATCTCACAGAACCGCGACAATTCAATTTGATGTTTCGAACGACGGTCGGCCCGGTGGAAGACGAATCGGGGCTGACCTATCTGAGACCCGAAACGGCGCAAGGGATCTTCGTCAACTTCAAGAACGTGCTCGACTCCACCAATCGCAAGCTGCCGTTCGGCATCGCGCAGATCGGGAAGGCCTTTCGCAACGAGATCACGCCGGGCAACTTTATCTTTCGAACTCGCGAGTTCGAGCAGATGGAAATCGAGTACTTCGTTAAGCCGCCGCAAGTACTCAAGCCCGGCGAGCCGAATGACGAAGAGTGGCACGACCGTTGGATAGCCGAGCGCTATGACTGGCACATCAAGCTCGGGATGAGCGCTGAAAACCTGCGCAAGTATGAGCAACCTCGCGAGGAACTGGCTCACTATGCGAAGCGGACTGTCGATCTTCAATATCGGTTTTTCCCTGACCGCGACGACCAGGAGAAGCAGTGGGACGAGCTCGAGGGAATCGCTAATCGAACCGACTTCGACTTGAAGGCGCATTCGAAGAAGCCGACGGATCCAGAAGGAAATCGTCTCAATCCGGACTCAACGACTGATCTGACTTACTTTGACCACGAGAGCAATCAACACGTTTTTCCTTATGTGATCGAGCCGTCGGCCGGTGTCGATCGCAAAGTGCTTGCGTTCATGATGGACGCCTATGTGGAAGAGGAAGTGCGAGATGAGAAGCGCGTGGTGTTGAAGCTTCATCCCGATCTTGCGCCCATCAAAGTCGCCGTGCTTCCACTGGCGAAGAACAAAGAGGGGATCGTCAAGCTCGCTAAGGACATCAAGTCGCGTTTGCAGCGAACCGGTGCGATGCGCGCGGTCTACGACGATACGGCCGGTATCGGCAAGCTCTATCGACGGCAAGACGAAGTCGGGACTCCCTTGTGCGTCACCGTTGATCATCAGTCGCTGGAAGACAATCAGGTAACGATTCGCGACCGAGATACAATGCAGCAAGAGCGCGTCGCGATAGCCGAGATCGAGACAATCATCGAAAAGAGGCTCGGTCGCTGATAACTCGGATGAACGTCTTCTCTGTGACCGGCTTAGCGGCTCTGCAGTTAACAGGGTTCGATTCTAACTAACCGCAGAGACCCAGAGACGCTGAGCCGGCGCGGAGAAAAGCGGAATACGAAACATCGATCTTTCTCCGAGAGCTTTCTGAAGACGGTAACTCCAAACTCTATTGAAAGGAGAGACTCAATGAGGGTCCTCAAGACTGCTTTAATCATCTCGTTCGTAATTCTCTTCTCTATCGGTTGCAGCACTACGGAGACGACGAATCAAAACGCAAGCCGAAGCGCTCCGGCGCCAAACGCGAACGCGGCCCCCGCTGCGTCTAGCGCGAATGCCAACTCGACGTTGGGCAGCCAGGCTTCAGCAAACACCAATCAACCGGCAAAGACAGCTGACGAAAAGAAAAAAGACGATAAGGCCGCTGGTACGACAAAGCCGCCTTCGAAGCTCGACGCCGCGGCGCTGTTCACATCCAATAAGTGCGCAACCTGCCACGGCGCGGACGGCAAGGGCAAGATCAAAGGCGCGCGTGATTTCACCGACGCCGCGTGGCAGAAAACCGAGAGTGATGCCGAACTAGCCGCTGTGATCAAGAACGGCAAGAAGCCTATGCCGCCCTACGGCGATAAGCTTAGCGACGACGAAATCAAAGCGCTCGTCGCTTACGTTCGCTCGTTTGGAAAGAAGTAATCGCCTACTCCGCCGGGGAAGGTCAGCGAGCTCGAGCCGCTGACCTTCTTTTCTTCAACGGGTCCGCTCATCCTTTCGCGGCTCGAGCTTCCTCGCTATCCTTAGCCGTAAATGAACCAGCAAGTGCTGAGAATCTGCGAGGCCGTTCGCGCGGCCGGCGGACGGGCCGTGCTCGTCGGCGGTTGGGTGCGCGACTGGCTCCACGGTTTCGAATCGAAAGACTTCGATATTGAGGTCTATGCGCTCGAAGCGGCACGGCTGCGGTCGGTGCTGGAATCGATTGCTCGAGTCAACGCGGTTGGTGAACACTTCTCGGTCTACAAGCTCGTGTTCCAACCCCAGGCCCCAACCAACCAGCAAGCCAACCAGCAAGCCGCCGCCGGAGATCAAAACGACGAGCGCGTGGAGATCGACGTATCCATTCCGCGCCGCGAGTCGAAGTCCGGGCGCGGCCATCGCGCGTTTGTCATCGAAGGCGATCCGGCAATGACGTTTGAAGAAGCGGCCCGCCGTCGCGACTTCACCATAAACGCGATTATGTATGATCCCTTAACCAAGGAGATCATCGACCCTTACTGGGGTGAGAAAGACTTCAAGCAGCGTACGCTGAGAGCGGTGTCCGCCGACACTTTCATCGAAGACAGCCTTCGCGTGCTCCGAGCGGTTCAGCTTGCGGCGCGTTTTGAGATGACCGTCGAGCCCAAGACCGCCGAGCTTTGCCGCAGCATCGACCTTTCCGATCTTCCGTCGGAGCGAATCTGGGGCGAGATCGAAAAACTTCTGGTGCTCGCTGAGCGGCCGTCGATCGGCCTTCAGATCGCGCTGGAGCTCGATGTGCTGGCCAAGCTGTTCCCGGAAATCCGAGCGCTTGCGGGTTGCCGACTCGACAACTCTTCCAAGATGACGGACGACGCTTTCGCTCACACCAGGACCGGAATGGATGAATCAGTGAAGCTTGCGCGGGACCTCGCTAAACCCCAGCGAATAGCGGTGATGCTTGCAACTCTATGTAATGATCTCGGAAAGCCCCTCGCGGCGCAGCACACAGACAAAGAGGCAATCGATCTTGGGCAACTGGGCGTCGAGCCGGCGCGCGCGGTTATGAAAACGCTTGGGCTTCACACGCTCGCCGGGTATGACGTTCGCTCACAGGTGCTGGCCCTGGTTCGCGAGCACCTCAGGCCAACTCAGTTCCATGAGTTGCGCGAGGAGGTGTCCGACGGTGATTTCCGCAGGCTTGCGCAAAGAGTCGACCTCGATCTCCTTTACCGGGTTGCGAAAGCTTGTGCTCTTGCACGAGGGACGGCGTCGTCCTCGATCGCTGAAGACTGGTTTATAGAGCGAGCCCGCAAGCTTGGAGTAGAGCACGGCCCGCCCGAACCTCTGTTGCTCGGCCGCCATTTGATCGAAGCCGGATACGCACCAGGGCCCGAGATGGGTCGCGTGCTTCGGAACGTTTATGAGCTTCAACTGGACGGGAAGGTAACGACTCTGGACGAAGCGGTCGCCGCGGCAAACAGTTTAACCTGAGCCTCAGGCGAAGGTTGATCTCGACGCGGATGAAGTTGGAGCCAGCTCGCGAGCGCCGACGCTTTCAAGTGGAATTGACAACAAATGAACACAGCCAAACCGGACAACCCGTGGTCAGACATCAAGACCAGACATTCTCTGAAGCCGGGAGACATAGGTTACTTGATCTACTTGCACGGCTTGTTATACGCGGCAGAACAGGGATGGGACCACACCTTCGAGGCATACGTTGCCGGACCAATGGCCGAGTTCGCAAAATCGTATGGTGATCGGGAACGGATGTGGATAGTCGAAAAGGACGGAATGGTCGCCGGCTCGATCGCTATCGTTGAAGCGTCGAGCGACAAGGCCCAGCTTCGATGGTTGCTGCTTCATCCTCATCTGCGAGGTCAGGGAATCGGCAGAATGTTGATGAAAGAAGCCATCGGCTTTTGCGCAGACTGTCATTACTCGCTCGTTTTTCTCTGGACGGTTAGCGCGCTCAACGCGGCAGCAAAGCTATATCAATCGTTCGGTTTTAAGATCACCGAGGAAAACACTCGCGAGCTATGGGGCGCGCTCGTAACAGAGCAGCGATACGAATTGAGTTTATGATTCGCCGGCATTACTCAGAATAGCAACTGCTCCAGCCATCCGAGAAATCCCACACTCTCGTCGGATCCAGAAAACAAGAGCGCCCGACCCTACTGCCATTCTTTGGTCAGTGGACCGGGCGCTCGCTGAATTGGGACTTGGTCTGCGCTCTTTACAGATGTTGCAGATTGAGAATCGTCTGCAGAACGGCGCCCAATATGCTAAACGCACCATTCGAGTTGGTACCGTACCGGTAACGCCCGTAGTAGCCGTCCTCATAACCGCGACGGAAGCCTTCGCGGAAGTAGTAACGGTAGTCGTTCACCGGAACGTAGTAACCATTGTAACCGTAGGTTGAGTCCTGATAGGCGAAGGAGTCCTGGTAATTGGCTCTCCAGCGATCCTCACGGTCCGCTTGTCCGGCTCTGAAGCCTTCCTCATACCCGTTCCTCACCGCCTGCCTTAGCATGTCCGCGGCGTACTGGTTGGCTTGGTAGTATCTGCCACCGCGATAGTAGCGATACTGTGGCTGCGCGTACTGGTACTGCCAGCTTTGCAGTCGCAGCTGGTCCTGACGTAGATTGTCGAGATAGCGCTGCTGATACCGCAACTGCGCGTTGCGTCGAGCGCGCTCCAATGCCGCCCGTCTTTGCCACTCGAGACGCTGTAGCTGTTCGCGTTCTTGATAGTACTGCGACAACCGCTGTTGCTGAAGCTGTTGCTCCTGCTGTACTCGCTGCTGCGACCATCGTTGCTGCGCCGCCGCCTGCTGAATCTGTTCCTGCTGCTGCCGGCGCTGCTGCTCTAATTGTTGGCGTTGAGCCTGCTGCTGCGCTTGCTGCTGCCGGCGCTCCTGCTCTACTTGTTGTTGGACAGCTCCCTGCTGCTGGGCCGCCTGCTGCCGCTCCTGCTTTTTGGCAGCCTGCTGAGCTTGCTGAGCCTTCAGTTGCTCCTGCTGCTGCTGCTGAGTCTGCTCTTGCTGAGCTTGCTGCCGCTCCTGCTTCTTGGCAGCCTGCTGAGCTTGCTGAGCCTTCAGTTGCTCCTGCTGCTGCTGAGCCTGCTGTTGCTGAGCTTGCTGCCGCTCTTGCTTCTTAGCAGCCTGCTGAGTTTGCTGCTGCTGAGCCTGCTGTTGCTGAGCTTGCTGCCGCTCCTGCTTCTTGGCCTGTTGCTGAGCCTGCTGCTGCTGAGCCTGCTGCTGTTGAGATTTCTGTTGCTCTTGCTTCTGAGCCTGCTTCTGTTGTTTCTTCTGAGCTTTTTGCTGTTGCTGTGGATCTTCTTGTTGCTGAGCGGCCGCTTGACCGCTTACTCCAAGAAATAACGCCCCACCAACTACAAAAGCCGCCGCCGTTTGTTTAAACGAATTGACTTTCATCATGCCCTCCCTGACATTATTGGTCGATTACGACCACTCATATCGATTCCAGCCACTGAATAGGGCAAACCGTGTGCCGAGCCGTAACTCTATTATTATGGATTATCCAAACACACCATGGACGAAAGGCGAACACTGTTTTGGTCGGCTTCTAGACCTTATGGGTTACTGGATGGGTTACTGGGAAGGTGACGGGCATGGCCGGTCCTCGCCAATGCAGATTTCCCGCGCATCGCAATTTCGGGGTGTGTTGGCCCGGGCGCATTCCTACACCGGTTTGACAAAGAAGAACAGGTTCGAGCGCTTGCCATTCGCGTTCTCCACCTGAATCTGAACCGGGCGCCCGGGTTTAGCCTTCTTTCCGGCTTTCTTGGAGGTCAAAACCTGGCTGGGATCTACACCGCCGTTCGTCTCTTTGGGTGAGTCGTTCAAACGCACAAAAGCACCAGCGCTGAAGTTCTGCCCTAACACGACCATCTGTTTCCCGTTAAGCCGCACATCGTAGATCCGTGGCCCGTTCAGATCGGTGTTCGGATCGATCTTCGCGACAAACGCATCCGGGTTTCCGGAGTTCTTCCCCCTGAGCGCTTCAGATGTCAGGAAGTCAAACGACTCCGTGACACCTGTTACATAAATGCTGCCCGACGGGTCTACTGCGATTCCAATTCCGTCGTCGTTGGCCCCTCCGCCCAGGTATGTGGAGAAGTTCAGCGTCCCGGCCGGACTCAACCGTGCTATGAGCGCGTCGATTTGACCCGCCGAGTAGGACTGAACGGCCTTCACCGTTGGGAACCCCGGCCCTG
>DATMCM010000227.1:0-15567 GCA_035558335.1 Blastocatellia bacterium
ATTGCCACAGCCTGACCGAGTGGTACGACCCGGTTGGTCGAGAGCTGGGGCTGAAACGCTTGTTGCTTGTGACGCTTGCGCTCTGCGGGTTAGCCTGCGAACCGGCTGCCTATTCGACGGCGGCCGATGATTGAGCGCAGAACTTTCAGGGTTGCTCCGGTGGTTTGACCGGCGGCTTCTGAGGCGCAGGTTCAACGGGCGGTGAGTGCGCGGCGCTTATGTAAACCAGAATCTCCTGACGCACTTCTGCATAGGGTTTATCGACCGGCTTGTTAGTCTTGTCCCGCCAGCCCTTCACCATATCTCCCACGATTTGAAACTGGCCGTACTGATAGTTCACTGTGTGAAACAGGCTGTCTTGATTTTCAAGGAAGACGACCATCTCATCCTCCTTGTTATAGTTGTCCTCAGCGCATCGGACGCTTGCGCGCGCCAGCACGTTAAGCTCGTTAAGCGTGAAGTCGCCTTCGATGACATCAAGCGGACGAAGAACTGCCATCTGACTGAACTCGCCCTTGTATTTTGCCTTTCCCACCTTCACAACCTTAACCCTGGCGATCAAGATAGAGTTACGGACCAATTCATCGACCGTCATCAGGCGCAAGCAGTTACGCGACTGCGCCAGGGCAGGCAAAACCAGCGGGGACAGAGAGATTATCAATAGTAGCTTTCTCATGTGCGGCCGAGCGACTCCTCCACAAGCCGATAATGCTAACACACGCGAATGCGGCGAGAAAAGTTTCATTTCCTCCCGGCTCTAAATGATTCACCGTTGGGGCAGTCATCCATCCGATGCCGCTCTTACGATCAAGTTTGCACGAGCCATTCTCGCCGGTGATTAGTTCGGGGGCTGGACTTCGTTGATCGCGCCAGTCGGACTGCGGCGCGCAAGATAGAGCTTGAGAGCCAACGCGGCGACGCTAATTATACCAACTAAAGCCAAAACCGTCAGGCCATTTCGCTTGATTATGCTGCCTGCCTCCTGTCCGAACCTGATCGCCAGCCATCCTTCGATCAGGAACCTTGCCGATCGACCTATGAAGATCGCGACAATGAATCGGGTGACCTTCAGCTTGAAGACGCCCGCCGACAGTACGAACGGCTTGAAGGGAAACGGAGGCGGCAACACCGCCGGCACCATAACCGCGATCATGTCGTACCGGCCAAGGAGATTCTCGATGCGCTCCCGACGCTGAGGAGTCACACGCCTAAGCGCGGCCGAGCCGGCGCGCCTCGCGGCGAGGTACAATACCGTACAACCGATCGTCGAACCTATGGTAGCGGCGAGTGCATACACCGGCATCATCGCATGGGCGTTTGAGCTTAGCAAAATCACAGCCGCGTCCGGTCCGCCGGGCAGCGGTACGCCAATCGAATCAACCAGCGAGATGCCGAATACTCCGAGCCAGCCGTAAGCTAACAGCCATTCAAGCAACCTCTCGAGTGCTTTTCCGATTCCCGTCAGCAGCGCCAACCCTGTTTCACTCACGGCCAACTCCGCCAATCAACTCCGACCCGGGGAAGTAGAAGCTCAAGATGTCGCGATAGCTTCGGCCCGCCTCCGCTTGAGCCACAGCTCCCGAAAGGCACAGACCCACCTGGCTGCCGAAACCCCGTCCACGAAATACGAACCGGGAGCCGCGCCGCTCAATCGTAAACGACGGACTCAACACCGTGTTCCAACCGAGCTTGAGGCCAACCGCGCGCCTAAATGTGTCGGCGCTTATCACCCGTTGGCTGCTCCCGTCTTGCAAGACAACCGCTCGAACGAATTGGCTTGACGGCTCATTTTTGGTGGAGATGGAAGCGGCGTTCGTAAATCGTCCGCCCAGATAGCCCGACAAGGCAGACAGAATTGACCCGATATCTGCCGATCGCTTCCAACGGAAATTGCGGTGACCGTGACACCAGCGACAGGCAACACGGCGAATCGGATAGCCGTCGCTCTTGCCGCCCCACACCATCTCCGGCGTTGCCGACAAGCCGCCGCAAGATGCCGTGTAGTAGCTCTCGACAGCGCTACCTGCGAAGCTCAGCACCTCGCCTTTGGTGCTGGCAACTGCCGTCGCCATCACCGGTGTGGCGCTCTCCATGCACAAGTCTTGCTCGCCTCGGTAGAGCTGACAATGAGTTGTGTCGCAAAAATCGAAGCCAGCATCCGCGTGTCTTCCGGGGTGAGCGATCATGAATGTCCTGACTACAACTGCCAGTGTCTTGAACGCTTCAGGCGCCGCCTCGCCCCTCAGTTCCGCAGCAACAATCGAAGCCACAGCCGATTCGCGATCAGTGGCGAGCACGATCTTCAACTGGCCGCTCAGCTCACCAATCCCAGGAGACAGAACGACATCGCCGCGAATCACGCGCTTGATCTTTCCCGGTAGAATCAGCTCCAAAGTTGCCGACTGGGAAGGAACTACTCGCGCGAAACGGGCCATCACCGAGCGAGCGAGTCTATTTGCCGGATCGTTTAGCGCGACGATCAAGTGGTCTCCAGCAAGCCGCACTCGCAATGTCTCACCCTGCTCGAGCCGAATATTTTCGCGCCCGTCAACCTCGATCCCGGCGCCTGCGCCAGAAGCGACTCTGACGTTGACAGCCTCGGGCTTGAACAGGCTGAACAACGAGATGCGCACCGGCGCTTCCTGCTCAACCCGCGACGGGTTGAGACACAACAACAAGGCGATGGCGATCAAGTGAAACATTCCTGGGTCAGTTTAAAGTCGGGCGCTCGGAACTCGCGCTCCAACCTTGACAGACAAGCAAGCCCGGCCGAGAGCATCTCTCGCCGGGCTGTTCACCGCGGATAATATGAGAACTAGCTTACTTCTCAATAGCCTTGAGCGGCGCCGTGGTGAGTGCGCTGTCGCTTGCCTCAGCCGCAGCGGCTTGCTCGTCGCGGCTTTCCTCGAACATCTCGCCGTACCTTTCGCGGTAGGGATCGATCAGCGCCCCTCCCTCTTCTTTGGTGAACACAAGCCTGGCGGTATCCTTGTCGTAGTCGATGACGACCAGGTCACCGGTGGCAACTTGCGCGGTCGCGACCAGATTCGAAATCGGATACACCAGGAAGCGTTCGATCGAACGCTTCAAGTGCCGCGCTCCATACTTGAAGTCTATCCCTTCAGCGAGCAGGAAATCCTTCGCGGCATCGGTGCAGGTGAAGACAAACTTCTCGCCGATCCCTCTCATAATTCGGCCCTGCACTTGTCCCAACTCGAGTTCCAGGATTTGCTTCAGATGATGCTCTTTCAGGCTACGGAAGACGACGACCTTGTCTATGCGGTTCATGAACTCGGGCGAGAACTTTCGCTTAGCTGCCTCGCTAGCGGTGCGATAGATCTTCTGGTCCACGTCGTCCACCATCATTCCTTTGCCGCGGGCTGGCGCGAAGCCGATCGAGCCGGTGATCAGCTCGCTCATCTCCTTCGCGCCCAGGTTGGAAGTCAGGAAGATCATGCAGCGTGAGAAGTCGACTTTGCGATTATCGCCAAGAGTAAGAGTCGCCTTGTCCAGGATGCCCAACAGCAACTGCCACAGCGCGTCCGAAGCCTTTTCGATCTCATCGAACAGTATGAAAGTCAGCTTGTCATTATCGTTGTGATACTTGTCCAGGTTCTCCTGCGTAAGCATCGGCGCGGTCTCGCGATGGCCCAGGTAACCCGGCGGCGAGCCGATGAGTTTGGCGATTTCATGCGAGTGCTGAAACTCGGCGCAGTCTATCTTTACAACTGCGTTGGTGTCGCCGAAAAGCACTTCAGCGGCTGCTTCTACCACCCTTGTCTTGCCCGAGCCGGTCGGCCCAAGAAAGAGCATCGTGCCTATGGGCTTGCCGGGATTCTGCATCCCCGCGAGATAGATCTGGTACAGCCCGGATATGCGGCGAACGGCTCGCTCCTGTCCCACGATGAGCCCGGTAAGGCGGCCTTCGAAATCCTGTGCCCGCGGACTCTTAAGTTCCGGGTTCAAAGGAACCCTGTTCTGCGATGCCTCTCTTATTTCTTCCACGTCTTGTACTCCAAGTCTCGAACGAAAGCCCGCGCCGGCTCCTGTCTGGAACTACGCCTACGCTAGCCAGTATTGTAATGACAAACAGCAGTCCTGTGGGCTAGAGACCAATCACAAAGTTATCAACGTTGGAGACTCTGGGAAATTATAACCCTTGACTCGCGCGACTCGCCACGCGCCGCCATCCTGCGCTACGGGGCTCTTGCTTAGTGCCCTTTTATGCCAACCATATTTTTTTGTCAAGGAGATAATTCTTCGAACCGGAGATAATTCTCGCGCTAAGTGGCCTACGCCACGTTCCCCGGTTGTGATGCGACAAGCTGCTCCATATAATGCCTGTCACTCCGAGGCAAACAAGCAATCTTGCTATGAACGAGTTGACCCAACGACTACAGACCTTGAGACGCGCGGTCCGAGTTCCGGCTCGCACTGGCTCGTTGATTGTGGTCGCTCTAGCGCTCATTGTCATCACAGCGCCCCTGATGAAAGCCAGATCTGATGGCAGAGCCACAACCAGCCAGAGGAGCCCTGGCGTTGAGAAGGCCCACGGCGGCGATCTGGACTGCGGCTTTGAACCGCTCGGCGCCGAAGACGGGATTTATGCTCACAGGTTGAACGCCTTCAGAACAAACGCAAATCGCGCGTTGCCGAACAACGAGAAGCAACTCAATTCCAAGAGAGTTGGACCGGCAGCGGAAAACGCGGACAACGTCGCCCTCATTGAAGACGACGGAACAATCGTTGTTCCCCCCAGGAAGTTCAACTTGAAGAACCGATCCTTGCTATTCACCCCCGACGGCGCAGGATACAGGATCAAGCCCGCCGACATTGCATTCGAGCGTGACTTTGGCGACAAGCTTCGCGATTTCCTCGGAGCAGACGGCCAGCCCGGCAGCGGAAACAACGGCTACCGCGAGCAGACCTTAGCTGGCGCTGCATTTCCTTTCTACGAGATTTCTTATGACACGATCTACGTCGGCACCAACGGTTATGTCACTTTCGGCCAGGGCGACACGAGCGCGCGAATCTCGGCCGCTTCGCTCGCCAGCGAGATGCCGCGTATCGCGCCGCTGTGGGCAGACCTGGACGTCAGCAACGGCGGAAACATCTACTACAACCGGATCGACGGCCGTCACCTCATAACCTGGGACTCGGCCCGCGAGGCTGTGTTCGGCTCAAAAAGCACGTTCCAATTGGTACTTTACGATGATGGGCGGATTGCCTTCGTCTACAAAAAAATTAAGGCGCGATCGTCGCTGGCCGGGATCTCGCCGGGTAACTCCGAGCTGGATCCGCAGCCGATCGAATTTGCCGACCCGCCTGACTCGGGAGTAGTCGGGCCGTTCTTTGAAACCTTCTCGAAGGACAAGCGATTAGATCTGCCAGCGTTGACCCGCGCCCTTTATCGCTCGCAGCCCGATCAGTTTGACTCGGTGTTTATCTGGACTGACTTTCCTTACGACAACGGCCTCGGGGTAGCACACTCGTTCAACGTTCGAAATGATATCGGCGGGATCGGGCTGCGGATATTCGATCGAGGCTCTCAATACGGCAGCCCGACGCGCCTTTCCACCGTCATAACGATGGGCAACGAGACGGATTGGCCTTCTGACCCGCAAACCCTGACGGCTGGGCTCAACACGGCCGTGTGCATCGTCTGTCACGAACTTGGCCACCGCTGGCTAGCCTACATTCATTTTGATTCCGGCAGCGCGACAAAGGATGACTTGCTCGGCCGCGATGCTTCGCATTGGAGCTTCCTGGCAGACACGCGAACCAACTCGGAAGGAAGCTTCTCGTCTCTGATGGAAGGGAACGCGTGGAGGGACGGGGGAACCGGGACGTTCACAACGATCGAGTCTGCAGTGAACCACTTCAGCCCGCTCGATGAATACTTGATGGGTTTGCGTTCTGCGGACGAAGTGGGAGAGATTACCTACCTTGCAACGGACCAAGAGTTCACACAACTGATTCGTGAAAAGTCTCCGGTCAGTGGTCTTTCAATAAGCGCAGTCAGCAAGACGGTTTCCGTCGCGCAGATCGTCGCCCATGAGGGTCCGCGAATACCTGACGTTACAACGTCACCAAAAGAACTGCGGGTAGCGTTTGTCCTGCTGACTCAGCAAGGATCCGCCGCGCGAACATCCACTGTTCAGAAGATTGGCCGGTATCGTGATGAGCTCGTCCGCTACTTTTCAGTAGCCACCGGGCGGCGCGCCTCGTTAGACGCCTCGCTGGCCCCTTGATGCAATCTCCGCCAAAAATAAAGAGCCCGCAGCTTATACGCTTGCGGGCTCTCTCCTTTTAGATCTTGGGGTGTGCTACGGAATCAATGCTTCCGCTACTACCGGGCCGTTGCCTGTTGCATTGCTCGTTCGTTTCGAGCGGCCTAGTACTTTTATCTTCACCGGTCGGCGACCGAACTCTATTGCTTCCCTCTGGGTCGGAACGTAGACGTCAATCACGCGACCCCGAATCTTTTGCCCGGTGTCGAGCACAGTGTACGTGCCCGTGTACCGTCCCGCCCGCAAATGAACAACTGTGCCCATTGGCAAAACCTTTAGGTCCGCCGCGATCACTCCCTGTCGCACATGCTCGCCCGAAGCCGTCCGACCCTTTAAGCAATAAGCGGTTGCGTGAAAGTCCAACAACTCACGATCTTCAATGGCGGACGAGACTCCCTTATTTGCGTCGACCCACAACTCACCCAAAGACAGTGGCGCCGACTTAACTATGGTCGCTTCGCCGGGATGCTTCTTTGTAATTGCGTCACCGGCTTCAGGCAGATCTTTGAAGGAACCCGGTACTTCCATCTTTCCAACTTCGGATGACTTGATCTCCAGATCGCGGGGATTGTCGGCTGCGACTACGCGCTGAATGCCTCCACCGACTGAATAAGCGAAAACTGCGATTACCAGAATCGAAACTACTGCGGAGAACCTCCTGCAGTGAATGGGACTCATTAATTGCTCCTGACGTGTTGTTAACAATCTGCGCCAACCCGGCTAAACTTACAAAACTTAGCTTGCCGGTTCTGTGAAGAATTCCCAGGGGCCAGCGGCGCGCTTCCTTAAACATGTTGTGAGAAGCGCGAGTATATCAGAGGGGTTGATGAACCCAGAGGCTCAGGTCTGCACAGTTTGGCGAAAGGCTGGCGGGTTACCCGCCTAATCGCCACGTCGCAAAGGCTTATGCTGATTCTTGCAATTTTCTTATGTGTCTCCGGATCCCTCTAAGTGTTGATAAACCGCATGTCACTATATGATACAGAGGCCTTCGGCACACGCGCAGGAGTCTTTTCAGGGGAAGTGACTGACCTCGTTCGCTTATGAACTCGGGGTCGGTTCTCTGGTAGAATCCCGTGGTGTTTATTGGCGACGGGTTCGGTTGAGAAAGCCTCTAGTGTTGTCGGCGAGTTGAGGTATTTGAGATGAAGGTCGAAGTAAACGGGATCAAGATTGACTGCCGAGATGAGGGCGACGGACTTCCGGTCATTTTCATACACGCCTTCCCGCTCAACCAGACAATGTGGGACGACCAGGTAGCCGGGCTCAGGGGAACTTGCCGCACGATCACGTTCGATCTTCGTGGCTTCGGACGCTCAGGGTTTGCGAACACCCCGCAGTCAATCGAACAGATGGCGTCTGACCTGCGGGGTTTGATGCAGGCGCTGGGGATTGATCGCGCGCTGCTTGTTGGGCTTTCGATGGGTGGCTATATATCGTTAAGTTTCTATCGAAACTATCCGGACTGCGTGCGCGCTCTCGTATTGGCCGACACCAGAGCGAGCGCCGACACCCAGGAAGCTAGGGACCGCCGCATTAAGGCTGCAGAGAAGGCCGAGCGTGAAGGATCCGGCGCCATCGCCGATGATATGGTTCCGATGCTCTTGGGACGCTCGACCCTGAGCGCTCGGCCAGACTTGATATCGCGGACGCGAGAGATGATCGAAGCCAACTCTCCGGCTGGGATTGCAGCGGCGCAGCGGGCAATGGCCGCGCGTAGAGACTCTACGGACCTGCTTGCCGCCATGAACCTCCCAGTGCTGATTATCGTTGGCTCTGAGGACTCGCTTACGCCCGTCGCTGAAGCCGAGACGATGCACCGGGCGATACGGGCATCACGTCTGCAAGTTATTGAAGGGGCTGGACATCTGTCGAACCTGGAACGGCCGCGAGAGTTTGATGCTGCGCTCCGCGAGTTCGTGGAACCACTCGACCCGCGCGGCTAGCTCTCAATAAGCCGCCGCCCTCTCGACTCCGGGCTGAGCAGGTTAGGGCTGGGGGAGTCTGACCCTTTCTCGGGTAGCGCACGCTGAATTACTTCTGGACATGGCCTGATTGTTCACGTACAATCCGGGCGCATCTTCGAGACCCTGAGGTATATCAGCTATCGTTCGTACGGGCTGACAAGCGACTATCTCACCGGCGGCCTCGGTCAACCGCACGTGTTCGGACTTTAAGCCGCGAGGGCAGCCTCACCAATCAGGACAGCAGCTACGTCTGACCGCGCCCACGCTGCTCTCCCACCAAGACCAGGAGGAATCTGAGCATGAAGAGAGCATCACTCTTAGCATTCGCAGTGTTGAGCCTTGTGGTCGTTACCACGTGTACGTCCCAATCAACTGATAAGAACCGAGCTGCAGCGGCGGCGGCTATGAATTGTTTTAACCCCTCTACAGATGTAGTGCCGGTCAATCTCACGCTCAGCTACGCTAAGCAGGCGTTAACAGTCGATGGAATTCATGACGTGTATCTGAAACACGGCTCCGCCGGGGATAAGATCAAATGGCATGTGGAGAACACTACTTCCCAGGACGTAACTGTTACTGTTGATACTTTCATAAACTTGCAGGACACGTCGGATACGAAGCCGTTTCCGAGCACAAATGATTTCACAATCACTGTCAAGAAGGGAGAAGTCGGAGAGACTAAGCCCAGCGACAGCATACCTTCTTACGGAATGTGTAAGACCTTCAAGTACAAGATTACGTTCACGCTCCAAGGGATAACGGGGCTAACTACGCTTGTTTTGGACCCGCGAGTTGTTGTTGGCGACTGAGCCGGCAGGCAGCTAGTGTGGTTTCTATAACTTAAGTAAAGAGAGCCTTATACTCTATTCGACCGCGGAGCGCCTCCAGATCGGGATCTCGCTCCGCTTCTGATCGGCTGTAACCGTGAGCCAGCGCCTCACTCAGATACTCCAACGCTCTTTCGTTTTCTCCAATCAGCGCGTACACAACCGCTTTTTGATACATAAGAGTCGTGTTACGCGGCTCAAGAGATATTGCTCGACTAACACTCGCCCGCGCCTCTGGCTGCAAGCGGAGCTTCGCCTGGCAGATTGCCAACCTACCCAGTAATTGCGCGTCATCTTGATTGATTCGAAGGTGTTCCTTGAGGAGATCACTTGCAAGTCGGAACTGTTCGTGCGCGTCCTGCTCTCTCCCCACTCGAGAGTAAGCATCGCCGAGATTGCCGTAGTAGAGGTCGTCCCGCGGGTTCAGACTTATTGCGGTATTGTATGCCGCGATCGCCTCCTCGTATCGGCCAAGAAAAAAGTAGGCGGTGCCCTGGTTGGAATACGATCTATGGTTGGGGTATATCTCAATTGCTCGCTGTTGCATGGTAACAGCGTCTTCATAGTGTCCAAGATAGATATACATCGCGCCGAGATTATCGTATCCAAGATAGTTATCGGGTTGAATTGTGATCATTCGGCGGTACTGTTCTGCTGCTTCGACATAATGGCCAAATGTGTAATAGCAGAATCCCAGTCTGCTGTAGTTCTCCCAGTATCCGGGACGGAGCTGTATCGATTTATCAAAATATGCGATTGCGCGCTCCATGTCGCCTTCCTGCGTATAACAACGTCCAAGCCACCGGTGGGCTGCATCGCTCATTGGCTGTAGCTCGATCGCGCGCTCGAACTCTTCTATGGCTTTTCCCATTTTGCCCGTGCCGTGATGAATGATGCCGAGCGAGATATGCACCTGCGCCTGGCGAGGGTCGAGCCGGAGTGCGGAGTCGCTGGCAGCTATCGCGCGATCTACCCATTCGCGTTCGAGTGTGGCCTCGTACTTATGCCAGTACGCTTCGCCCGCTCCCGCCTGCGCTAACGCGAAGTCCCGATCAAGCTTGAGTGCTTCCTCAAACATTTGGATTGCGAAGTCGATATTCTCTTTTACCTCGCGCCTCTCGAGAAAGGCGCGTCCTTTTGAATAGAACTCAAACGCATCTATGTCGATTGTGGCGGGGCGCGCCGTCTGGTCGCGTTCGTCGCTCGACACGCTCAGCTTCAACGCAGCAGCAACGCCGTCGCATACCGCATCTTGAATGCTAAACAAGTCCGCTGCGTCTCCGCGAAATTGCTCTCCCCAGATGACTCGCCCGGTCTTTGCGTCAGTCAGCCGCGCCATCACACCAATCATCTGCCCGGCGCGCATGATCTCTCCTTCAAGCAAAATCGTCGCGCCGAGTTCGTGAGCCAACTCGCGCGCTCCGCGACCCGCCACATCCACGCGGCCAGCGCCAGCTGCTTTCGACAACACAGACAGGCCGCCGATCTTTGCCAGATCCGTAGTTATCGCGTGCGCGAGCCCGACGCCGATGAAAGAACCGCCCTCCTCCGAGCCCACCGTCTCGAGCGGTAACACCAGGACTGTCGGCGGAGACTTGATGCGCGAGTGGCCAGAAGATCCCTGAGATGCCCCAACATTTCCCTGAGATTGCTTCAGCTCCAGCGTATGCTCACCGAAGTCCAACTGAAGAGATTCAAGCGCCTGCTTCAGAGTTTCGAACGACGCGTAGCGGTTGGCGCGGCCTTTTTCGAGCAACCGATCGACGATCGCGGTGATCCCTCGGTTCAGCCCTTCAGGAACCTCCTCAATCATTCTTGGAGCCTCCTTCAAAATCGACGCCGCTATTTCAAAAGAGTTCGCCCCCGCAAAAGGCAGCTTGCCGGTGATCATCTCGCAGAGCACGATGCCAAATGAGAACAGGTCAGTTCGATGGTCGAGGGGCTGTCCCCGGAGCTGTTCCGGGGACATGTAAGAGAGCGTTCCCATTACGACACCGGACTCCGTCAGGTTTTCGGCAACAGTCTTGCCTGAATCGTCGGGCAAGGATCGCTCGATCGCCTTCGCCAACCCAAAGTCCAACAGCTTCACCCTTCCACGCTCGGTTCGTAGAATGTTTTCGGGCTTGATGTCGCGGTGAATTACCCCCTGCCTATGAGCTTCCGAAAGCGCGTCGCATATCTGAAACGAGATATCGAGCACGGCAGCCCCGTCCAGCCCTCGCCGAGTGATCAAATCCCGAAGGCTTTCACCTTCGACATACTCCATCACGATGTAGGCGTGCTGATCGGTCTCGCCGATTTCATAGACCGTCACGATGTTCGGGTGGTTGATGGACGAGGCGGCGCGAGCTTCGCGAAGGAATCGCGTCTCCGCGTCCTGGCTCCGCCGACCTTGCTTCGATATTGTCTTGATCGCCACAGTCCGTAGCAGAGCGAGGTCCTCGGCTTTATAGACCACGCCCATCCCGCCCTCGCCGAGCTTCTCTATTATCTTGTATTTAGTCAGCGCGCTGATTGCGTCCATCTTTTAGGCGCCATCCATCGTCGCTTGCGGCAGTTGTTCGAGACAACTGTGACGGCCTCTATTCCGCCAGGTTGGCTCGTTGATTAGCAGGCGGAAGCTCGCCGCTTGGTTTGGTACCACTCGATGTCACACGATAGGCTCCAGGAGCCAGATTCGTGCCTTCTCTCTGAATTAGAGAGCACCTGCGACCTCGAGTCGTAAGCTCAAACGATCCGGCCCACTCACGGCCCTTTTGCCTCTCTTAGAGGAAACGAGGCGGACGCCTGTCGAGCTTGCCCGCATACAAGCGTGCCCGAGCCGAGATTTTTAAGAATAGCACACAGGCGACTCAGGTTGAAGAAGCACGGCCGAGGACGAAAGCACAATCAAGCAGCGAGCGACGGTCGCTTGCGGTGAGTAATGGAAGGTGGTTTGATCGAAGTTATTTCAAGCATGAGCGAGAGCCCCGTGACTCGCCAGGTTCAAAAAAGCTGAACGTAGCCGCCGCGGAAATAAGCAAGCGGTTTTCCGTCAGCGATGTTTGTCGACTCGACTTCGCCTACGATGATCGTGTGGTCGCCTCCGGGATACGAGTGGACCACTCGGCATTCTAGTGATGCCAGCGCTCCGTCGAGCAGCGGCACACCTTCAGCGCTGTCACGATAAGCCGTCCCGTTGAATCTGTCCTCGTCTTTCGACGCGAAGCGCCGGGATATCAGCTCTTGATGTTCGGAAAGAATGTTCACAGCAAAATGAACGCCCTCAGTCAGGTGGCCATGCAACGACGCGCGCTTGTCCACGCACACGAGCACCAGTGGAGGGTCGAGAGACACAGACGAAAACGCGCTGACCGTTATTCCGAGCGGTTGGTCATCCGCCCCCTTCGCAGTTACAACGGTAACACCGCTCGCGAAGCGTCCCAGTGTGCTTCGGAACTCCTCCTTGCTAACTGCCATTCGTTCCTCTGGTAAACGCCGGAGCCAAACTCTTGCGCGCTCCAAACCGTCTATTTCCCACTGCTCTTCTTGTACTTGTCCACCAACTGCTGCAACCCATCGATTGATCCACCGTGACGGTACTTATAATAAGCCTGAAGGTCTTGCAGCACCTGATCATGAAGCTGTTGATACTGAGGATTGCCCTCCGACATCGCAACCACGCGCGCCCAGTTATCTATGACCTGATCCATCGTTCCCTCGGCCTCTTTGAGCTTGATGTCCTTGAGCGGTCCCGGTGATTGCTTTTGAAACTCCTGCGCCTTCTGGGTGTACTCGTCGTTGAGCATGGCGGCCAGCAAAAAGTAGTTGAAGGGGTCGGCGTTGTTGAGCGAGACAGCCTTTTCGAGTTTCGCTCGGGCGTCCACCTTGTTTCCGGAGACCATCGAAATCACGCCCATTCCCTGGTAGAGCTGAGCGAGCCACTTCGTTTGGTACTCGGCCCAACGAGCGTCATCAAAGCTCTCCGGCTTTTTGCCGGACTCTATCAGTTCGATCGCCTTAGCTCCATAGCCTTGACTCTGCTGTGCGTACTTCGGGTTATTCTTCTTGATCTGATTGACACCGATTATAGCGAGATTAGTCAGTGTGGTCACATCACCCGGATTCTTGGCGACCGTTTCCGCGCCAACTCGGAATGCGTCGTCGAAACGATCGGAAGCAATATACGCCTCGATGAGAAAGGGTTTGATGACTTCAGCATCACTCGGTTCTTTGAATACAGTCAGCAGGCTCTCAAACAACGGGATTGCCTTGGCGGTGTCCTCGATCTTGTTGACCTCCCTGGCAAGCTGCGACGCAACCTGGGAGCGCAGGTTGCTCTTGGGATACTTCTTGACGAACTCTCCGGCCGCCAGGATCTTGGCTGCAGTGTCAGGCGCCGCATTGATTTTGGCTACTGCTTTGGTTTCGCCATCGCTGACCTGGGCGGGTTTATCCTTGGTCTGAAATACCTCGAAAGCCGCGCAAGCCGGCGGCGCGAAAAGGACCATCGCCAGATTGATTGCTGCCACACCCGCGCACAGCGGTCGTACCTGATCTAATCGTGCCATGATTCGCCGACCTCGTTCTTCAAGTATATTTGTTGATTCCGTTGAGGACGCGTGATCCCAACGTTCGAGTATTGTGCGGGATATGAGCTACGATTGGCAAGCCACCCTTCAAGTGGCATTGGGCGAGCGATGAACTTAAAGAACAGGTCTACCACAGGCAACTCAGGGCGCGGTTAAAGGAGTCTCAGCCTTTGGTTGGCGAACGGCCGTCTTGTGTGGACCGGGGGCCGCTATTAATATTCAAACAGAGTCGCTGCCGAGCAAACCGCACACCGGGGAGGACCGATAATGAACGCAATCATCAGAAGAGCCGCTGCCTTGTCAGTCCTGATTCTCGGCGCCGCCACATCCGTGCTTGCGCAGGATTGGGACCGCGCCATTTCGGTTTACAACCAGAAACAGTACCGCCAGGCTATCCGCGAGTTCCACGCCGTTATGAAGGCAAACCCCGCCGCCTGGCTGTCGTGGTACTACATTGCTGCGAGTCACTACCAGCTTCAAAGTTATGAGGACGCGATCGATGCAGCTCAGAACTACATAAAAGCGGCTGACAAGGACGAAAAGGCACAGCAACCCGGTTACTTTTTCGTAGGCATGTCGAGCTACCAGATGAAGCAATACGACAAGGCGATCCCGGCGCTCATCCGCTACCTCGCGCTCTCCGAAAAGACGCAACAGAAGGCTGAGCCGGCGGCGCGTGCTGCGCTTGGAAGATGTTACATCTTTACCAACCGCTTCAAGGAAGCCATTCCGGTGCTGACCGCTTCGGCTGCCGAGATGAAAAACAATGCAACTAGCTACTACTACATCGGGTTCGCTCAACGTAAGCTCGGCCGCGATGATCAGGCCATCAGCGCCTTGAATCAAGGGCTTGCAATAGACCCCAAAGACGCGGACGCGCTGACTCTCCTCGCCGATATTTACTTCGCTCAGTTGAAGCAGAACCCAGCCGCCGCGAAACAGGTTATCTCCGTCGGTGAGCGGTTGATCGCAGTTCGCAACGATGAACGGGCGTGGGGGCTATTGGGACAGGCTTACGTAATCGACAAGCAATACGAGAAAGCCGCGCCACTGCTGGACAAGTTTGCGCGAGCCCATTCGGATTCCAGCGGCGCGTGGTACAGCCTGGGGGTTGCGTACTCGCGATCTGCTCACTGGAAACCAGCAGCCGATGCACTGGAACAGTCGGTGAAGCTCGCACCAACCAGCCTGGCAGCGTTATTGGAGCTGGGATACGTCTACGAAAGCGATAAACAGTACGACAAATCGATGAGTGCCTACGAGCGAGCCTACGAGGCTTCGGGGCGCAAGGACGAAACAGCCAAGGCGGGAATTGATCGAGTGAAACAGGCAAAACCTTGATGGATGTAATCGTGATCCGTCGATTGCTAAGTCCTTTCTCATATCAAGGATCACGCATCACGACTCCTTCCGCGTTCACGCGGCCCACTTTGTCGAGGCCTTCGAACGCGATCGCCATCATCTCGACCGCTCGGCTCTCTCCGGCGCCGAGCCTCAACGCCTCGCCGCGTTCAACGGCTTTAGACAAGACTGGCAAACTGGAACATGGCTCTAAAGCGATGTTGTACGTAGCACTCCACCACGGATAATCGCGACCACCCCTATAGACCTGCCAGTACCATAGTCGTTTGAATACATCGACTGGATATCGCATCGCAAAGCCGATCTTCCTGGCCGTGTTTGCAACTGCGAACCAGCCTTCATTCATCTCGCTCAGAAAAACCATATCGCTCGCCACAGCGTCGGGCCCCGGAATGCGCGACAAATCGATCTGATTCCCATCCCTGGCTTCAGCAATCGGCCACCGGGAAGTCTGTTCCGCTTTCAGCCGGGAAGTGGTCGGGGTGTGTTCGGCAAGAGTAATAACCGAGCAGTCGGGCACATAAACCCGGCAGCTTTCATCAACAAAAGG
>DATMCM010000228.1:0-18621 GCA_035558335.1 Blastocatellia bacterium
CCTTTTGTCGCGCTCGAAGGTCTTTGTGCTAGAACCGCTCACGACCGAGCATGTGATCGCAATACTGAAGCGCGCAAGCGAAGACAAGGAGCGGGGAATCGCGCACGCGCAGCTTCAAGCCTCAGAAGATATGTTGCGAGCAATAGCCGTCTACTCTTCAGGAGACGCGCGTGTTGCGCTCAACACGCTCGAGCTTGCAGTCGCGGTTGCCGAGCCTGACGCTTCCGGCGCGCGAGTCATCACAAAAGAGATCCTTACCGAAGCGATGCAGCGCGCTGCGATCCGCTACGACAAAGCCGGCGAAGAGCATTTCAATCTCATATCGGCGTTCATCAAGTCGATTCGTAACTCAGACCCGGACGCCGCCGTCTACTGGCTGGCACGAATGCTCGAATCAGGCGAGGATCCGCTCTACGTCGCGCGACGATTGGTCGTTCATGCTTCCGAAGACATCGGGCTGGCGGATCCGATGGCTTTGGTAGAAGCGGTGTCGGCGTTTCAAGCCGCGCACTTTATCGGTCTTCCAGAAGCCAAGCTTGCGCTCACTCAGGCGACGCTTTATCTGGCGTTGGCGCCCAAATCGAATTCGGTGCTCGAGACTTACGGCGCGGCGCAAAAGGATGCGCTTGAAACCGAGCGCGAACCAGTGCCGTTGCACTTGCGTAACGCGTCAACGTGGTTGATGAAAGGATTGGGATATGGTGAAGGCTACAAGTACGCGCACTCGTATGAAGCGGGGCGTGCTGAGGATATGGATTGTTTGCCGCAGGGCCTTCGCGGGCGGAAGTACTACAACGCGAATCCGCGCGACAAGTCAGGAAAGTGAGACTCGGGGATCTTCTCTGCGTTTGTCTCAGCGTCTCGGCGTCTTTGCGGTTAGCTGCCCTTTCGCGCTAAGGCGTTTGAAGGTTAGCCAACGTTTCGCACAAGAACTTTGAAGCTTTAGGAGCACCTAATGGCCGAAGTCATCGTCTCATCCGACGGATTCTTGAAGCAGCGGATAACCGCGGGCAACCACACTCTCATCGCCGATGAGCCTCGCGAAGCCGGCGGCTCGGACTCGGGTCCCGATCCGTATTCGTTCTTGCTTGCTGCGCTCGGGGCTTGTACTTCGATGACTCTGCAGCTCTACGCCAGGCGCAAAGGCATACCCCTCGAGAAGGTCGAGGTGAGCTTGAAGAACTCGCGTATTCACGCGAAGGATTGCGAGACCTGTGATTCTAAAGAAGGTAAGATCGAGCAAATCGAGCGATACATCTCGGTCTCCGGCCCGCTCACCGACGAACAGAAGCAGCGATTGCTGGAGATAGCCCAGCGGTGTCCGGTGCACAAGACGTTGACTTCGGAGATTGTGATCAAGGACTTTCTGGATTGACCGAGAAATGCCGGCCGCTGTTTTGCGTCGTAGAAAAACGATCAATTTGACTCGCCTCTATTCGGGCGATAAGATTTCTCTCGAGCTTGGACATTCACGATGACCTTCGCTAATCTGATCCAACCTGCGACCCAAGCAACACGGAGAACGAGTAGATAATGGCTACCGAGTCTGTGGTCGGCGACGGCTTTATAACCACCAAAATCAGCGAAATCGCAAACTGGGGGCGTAAGAACTCGCTATGGCCGATGCCGTTCGGCACCGCTTGTTGCGCCATCGAGTACATGTCAATTGTGTCGGCCCACTACGACGTCGCGAGGTTCGGAGCTGAAGTAGTCCGCTTCTCTCCTCGTCAATCCGACCTGCTTATGGTGATGGGCACGATCACCGACAAGATGGGCCCGGTCCTCAAGAAGATTTACGAGCAGATGCCAGACCCGAAGTGGGTTATCTCAATGGGCGCGTGCGCGACCTCAGGTGGGTTCTATCGCGCTTATCACGTGATGCAGGGCATCGATGAAATAATTCCCGTCGATGTTTACATACCCGGTTGCCCTCCCACACCCGAAGCGCTGCTTCAAGCGATCATCATGATCCAGGGTCTGGTCAATGACGAGCGAATGGTTGACGACGATGCCAGAGAAGAGATTCGCTCGCGAATGCGCAAAGAGATCACCGAGAGTTCGCCCAAGCCCTTGCTGATCGCCGAGCAGCAGGCGCTCGAAGCCGTGCGGCTCGTTCAGATCACTCGCGAGCCTGCCGCGCCGCAGAATCCAATAGTAGCTGTCATACAGAATCAATTCGCGGACCAGGTGTTGGACGTGAACGATTTTCGCGGCGACTTAACCGTGACCGTCCGGCCCGACCGCATCACCGATATCTGCCGCGCTCTCAAGGAGGACCCGGCGACAAAGTTTGATCTGTTGAGCACGATCACCGGGCTGGATTATCTGGGCTATCCTGAAAAGAAGAAGGATGAGCGGTTCAACGTCGTCTATCAGATGTATTCGATCGATCACGGCCACCGAGTGAGGGTGAAGGTGCCGCTCCCGGAAGCGGCTCCGGAAGTCGATTCCGTGACATCGGTGTGGAAGACGGCGAACTGGTGGGAGCGCGAGACCTTCGACATGTTCGGGATCAACTTCCGGCGTCATCCCGATCTCAGGCGGATACTTTGTCACGAAGAGTTTGTCGGTCACGCGCTTCGTAAGGACCACGAGCCGGGAGCACGCACTCCGCTGTCACGAGACTACAAGCTGCCGATCGAGTACAAGACCGACTGGGAGGCTCACGAGCAGGATCGTTTGAATGCCGGGCCGACGATCATCAACCTCGGGCCGTCGCATCCGGCGACTCACGGCGCGCTCAGAATCGTGTGCCGTCTCGACGGCGAAAACATAATGGAGTCCGACGTCGAGATTGGCTATCTGCATCGGTGCTTCGAGAAGATGGCAGAGACTCACCAGTGGAATCAGGTGATCCCGTACACCGACCGGCTCAACTACGTTTCGTCATTCTTGAACAACGTCGGCTACGCGTGCGCGGTGGAGAAGCTGCTGGGAATCGAAGTGCCAAAGCGCGTGCAGTACATTTGCGTTCTTCTCGGTGAGTTATCGCGGATCATGGACCATATGGTCTGCATCAGCACCAACATCCTGGACCTGGGTGCAATCACGAATTTCTGGTACGGGTTTGAGCCGCGCGAAGAGATCTATGACTTGTTGGAAATGACTTCGGGCGTGCGGATGATGGTGAGCTATGTTCGAGTAGGCGGCCTGGCATCTGACTTACCAAAAGACTTTGTGCCGCGTTGCCGCGAAGTGCTCAAGCGAATTCCGGGATACATCAGCGATCTAGACAAGCTCAACACCAAGAGCCGTCTGTTCCAGCAACGTTCGATGGGAGTGACTCCGATAAGCGCTAAGGACGCGATTGACTGGGGGATGACCGGTCCGATGCTTCGCGCCGCGGGCGTAGCCTACGATATTAGACAGAATCATCCGTATTCGAGCTACGACGATTTCGATTTCGAAGTGCCGATAGGCAACACCGGCGATATGTATGATCGATACCTCGTTCGAATGGAGGAGATGCGACAGAGCCTTCGCATCGTCGAGCAAGCGCTCGAGAATCTCCCTGAAGGTCCGTACCAGGTTGACGATCGCCGGATCACGCTGCCGCCAAAGAAGGGCGTGTACACCAACATCGAAGATCTGATGAACCATTTCAAGCTGACGATGCATGGAATACAGCCTCCACCGGGCGAGGTGTACGGCTACTCGGAGGCAGCCAATGGCGAGCTTGGATTCTACATTGTGAGTGACGGGTCGATGCGCCCCTGGCGAGTTCACGCGCGAGGCCCGTGCTTTCCGATCTTCTCGGCCTATCCGAAGATGATTGAAGGCGGAATGGTAGCGGACGCGATCGCAGCGCTGGGAAGCTTCAACATCATCGCCGGGGAGCTTGACCGGTAACGCAAGCTGGCAGCTTGCGGAGATTAGAAGAGGCGTGGCATGCGCAACCTGGCAGCTTGCGCCACGGGAGATCGATGATCGAGTTCAGCGAAGACGCCAAACAGCGATATAAGAGGATTCTCAGCCACTATCCCGATAAGCGGGCGGCGTTGGTTCCAGTGCTTGCGCTGGCTCAACGGGAGTTCGGCGGCTGGATCTCGCAAGAGGCAGCCGAATACGTCGGCAAATTGATGGGATACCCGCCCTCTGACGTTTTGAGCGTCGCGACCTTCTACACATTGCTCCACACCAAGCCTGTTGGAAAGTATCACCTCGAAATATGCCGCAACGTGAGTTGCTGGTTGATGGGCGCGAACGAGTGCATGGATGAGGCGAAACGTGTGCTTGGCGTAAGGGCTGAACAAATAACAGCGGATGGCAAATTCAGTTGGAACTTCACCGAGTGCCTTGCGTCGTGCGGGACTGGGCCTGCGATGCAGGTCGGTGACAGATACTTCGAAAACCTGACGCCTGCTCGACTGGGCGAAATCATCGAGAACCTTGGCAATGACTAAGATACTGCTGGCGAACGCGGACAAACCCGGACAGAACACGATCGCGAAGTATCGCGAACGCGGCGGGTACAAGGCGCTCGAGAAAGCGCTCGGCATGGAGTCGTCGGCGGTCATCGATGAGGTCAAGGCTAGCGGTTTGCGCGGGCGCGGCGGCGCGGGGTTTCCGACCGGGATGAAGTGGAGCTTCGTGCCGCGCAACACCGGCAAGCCAACCTATTTGCTCTGCAACGCCGATGAAAGCGAGCCGGGCACATTCAAGGATAGGTTCCTGCTTGAGCGCGAGCCGCATCTGTTGATCGAAGGAATGGCGATAGCGGCGTATGCGCTCGGTTGCCATCTTTCTTACATCTATATGCGGGGCGAGTTCGGGTTTCTCGAGCAGCCGATGGAAGCAGCTCTGGAAGAGGCTTACAAGGCAGGCATCCTCGGCGCTTCGGTATTGGGACGCGACTTCGCGCTGGACATTCATCTTCACATGGGGGCGGGAGCTTACATCTGCGGCGAGGAAACATCGCTGATCGAATCGCTGGAAGGCTATCGCGGTTACCCTCGAATCAAGCCGCCGTTCCCCGCGACTCACGGGTTTCTTGCGTCTCCGACGGTTGTCAACAACGTCGAGACGCTGGCGGCGCTGCCGTGGATTATTACCAACGGGGCGCAAGCTCACGCAGCGATCGGAACCGAGAAAAGCAAAGGCACGAAGTTGTTCTCGGTTTCGGGCCACGTAAGCAAGCCCGGCGTCTACGAAGTCGATCTCGGCTATCCGCTGCTGGACTTCATCAACAATGAGGCCGGTGGAATTCCGAACGGGCGGGCGCTCAAAGCAGTGATTCCCGGCGGTTCGTCGGTGCCGGTTCTCAGAGCCGAAGAGTGTCAGGGGGTGTTGTTGGATTACGAGTCGTTGTTGAAAGCCGGCTCGATGCTTGGATCGGGCGGAATGATCGTGCTCGATGACACGGCTAAGATGCCGGAGGTGCTGTCGGTGATCGCGGACTTCTACGCTCACGAGTCGTGCGGTCAGTGCACTCCATGCCGCGAGGGTACGGGTTGGGCGTCCAAGGTGCTGCGCAATCTGGTCGCGGGCGAGGGAACGAAGGCAGATGTCGACCGGCTGTTGAAGATCGCCGATATGATGGAAGGCAAGACGATCTGTCCGCTCGCCGATGCCGATGTGATGCCGATAAGAAGCTTCGTTACGAAATTCAGAAGTGAGTTCGAAGCTCTTGCTGCGAGCTGACATGACGTCACCGCAAAGACACAAAGGCCGCCAAGACGGATCGATTTCTTTGTGCGCGTTGCGTCTTTGTGGTTAAGAAACGAGAGCGATGCCAAAGTTCACACTCAACGATCAGCCCATCGAAGCCAATGACGGGCAGACTATCATCCAGGCCGCGCAGGATGCCGGAATAGACATCCCACACTACTGCTATCATCCCGACCTGCCCATCGACGGCAACTGCCGAATGTGTCTCGTCGAAGTCGAGAAGATGCCAAAGCTAACGCCCTCCTGCACGACGATGGCCACCGAAGGCATGGTCGTTCGATCCTCCAGCGAGCGAGTCAAGGAGGCCGTGCGGGGTGTGCTCGAGTTCTTGTTGATCAACCATCCGGTCGATTGTCCGGTGTGCGATCAGGCGGGTGAGTGCCGCTTGCAAGACTACTACATGGTTTACGGACTTCACACCAGCGAGATCCCGCTCGAGATGAAAGTTCGCAAGCGAAAGGCCATAGACCTGGGGCCAATGGTGGTGCTCGATCAAGAGCGATGCGTGTTGTGCTCGCGTTGTATCCGATTCTTCGAACACGTGACCGACACTGGCGAGATGCAGTTCTTCGGACGGGGCGACCACGTTGCTATCGGGACTTTTGAAGACAAGCCGCTCGACAACCCATACTCCGGCAATGTTGTGGATATTTGCCCCGTCGGAGCTCTCACTTCACGGGATTTTCGCTTCAAGTGCCGGGTCTGGTTTCTGCACAGCACCGATTCGGTCTGCGCAGGGTGCTCGACCGGATGCAGCGTGAGAATAGATCATCGCGACGGGACGATCTTCCGATTGTTACCAAGGCGAAACGTGGAGGTGAACCAAAGCTGGCTTTGCGACGAGGGTCGCTTGAGCTTTCACGAGCTCCAAACCGGAGAGCGGGTGGTTCGCCCGATGATCAAAGGGCGAGACGGCATCCAGGCGCCAGTCACCTGGGAAGACGCCGTGCGCTCGATCGACTCGCGGTTGAAAGAGATTCGCGAAGCCAACGGCGCGGGTTCGATTCTCGGGTTCGGATCGCCTTCCGCCACGAACGAGGCGCTGTATCTCTTCAAGCGGTACCTGGGAGGCGAGCTTGGCGCGACTCATTTTGATTTTCGAGTCGATTCCGAAGACACAAACGTCGCCGAGGAAGAGGACCAGGTTCTGCGCCACTTCGACAAACATCCCAACTCCATGGGTGCGATGAAGCTTGGATTGATGAGCGCGGAGCTTTGCGGGATTGAAGGCGCAATCAAAGCAGCACGAGAGGGTCGAATAAAAGCGGGGGTCGTTATCTATTTCAATCCTCTGGTGCGGCGCCGCCGTGATGAAGAAGCGGAGGGGCGAGTGCTCGAGTTGATCGACCAACTGGAGTATTCGGTGGTCCTCGCTACTCACAGAGCGGAATGGCATCAGTCGGCCAGCGTTGTGCTACCAGTGGCGGCCTGGTCTGAAGAAGAAGGGACTTACACAAACTTTCAGGGCCGGGTCCAACTCGCCGGGAGAGCTATCGAGTCCGGTGGGGATGCGCTCCCGGTTTGGGAAGTGTTTGCGATGTTGTTGCATGCCGCTGGCGCGGAGTCGCCGTGGATGGCTTCCGACGATGTCTTTTCGACCATGACCGAGACCGAAGCGGCGTATCGAGGTTTGACTATCGAGCAGACGCGCCTCCCGGGTGCGGTAGTAGTAGAATAAGCTGTAGGGCGTCCCTCTGTGGGCGCCCCGCTTCGCCTTCGAAGGCCGCCTCAACACGGAGGGCCGCCCACGGAGGGACGACCGTACAGGTTCAGAACGCGCGGGCCAAATCCCGCGCCAGTTTTATGAAGAAGCAAGCGAAGACAATCAACGTATCCGATCGAGCGGCCAGTGACACTTCGTTTGTCGAAGGAGTGCTCGCGCCGCTTGTTGGAATGAAACTGACGATGACGCGCGCGATTGACAACCTGACCGGCAAGATCGACGCGACGATTCGGTATCCGGAGGAAAGGCGGTCATATTCGGATCGCTACCGCGGCGCACATATCCTGACGGTGCGCGAAGACGGCTCGCCGCGCTGCGTCGCGTGCTACATGTGCGCGACTGCATGTCCGGCGGACTGCATTTACATCGAACCGGCCGAGCATCCGGATCCGCTTATCGAGAAGTATCCCACTCGATTCGACATCGATATGCTTCGCTGCGTGTTCTGCGGTTTTTGCGTGGACGCCTGTCCTGAAGAAGCGATCATCATGAGTCGCGAGACCGAGATATGCGCGTTCACTCGTGACGAAACGCTTTGGGACATCAATCGCCTTATGAAGCGGCCCGAGCTTCCCGAGTTTGGTCTTGGCTACAGACCCAATCAGGTGCTTGTGGACAGCCAGGTCGCCTTTGTGCCGAAAGAAAAACTGCGGAAGAAGATGGCCGGGCGAATCACGTTGAAGGAAGACGTCGAGATGATTCCACATGTCACCTTCGACCCAAACAAGGATTGAGCGAGACTCGCTTGGCGAACGCGAGGTCCCAGCCGAAGCCTATTACGGCATTCAGACCGCGCGCGCGATCGAGAACTTTCCCATCTCGGGCTGGAAGCCCTACCCGTCGCTTGTCACCGCAACGATCCAGATAAAAAAAGCCGCGACGCGAGTGAACTCTCAGCTCGGGGCACTCGAGCCAAACCTTGCGCGCGCCATCGAAGCGGCCGCCGACGAAGTGCTCGAAGGCAAGCTTCGAGATCAGTTCGTGGTCGATCCTTTTCAGGCCGGCGCCGGGACTTCCCACAACATGAACGCGAACGAAGTACTGGCGAATCGCGCGATCGAGTTACTGGGAGGTGAAAAGGGCAACTATTCGATCGTGCATCCTAACGATCACGTGAACATGGCTCAGTCAACAAACGACGTTTTCCCGACGGCGATGCGGCTGGCGGGACTCGAGCTTGCGAGTGGATTGGTCGAAGCTCTTGATGGAATCGGTGGTTCGCTTCGCGGCAAGGGCAGAGAGTTTGACGACATCGTGAAGTCGGGTCGCACTCACCTGCAAGACGCGGTGCCAGTTCGGCTCGGCCAGGAGTTTGGCGCTTACGCTGTTGCGATAAACAAAAACAAACGGCGCATCGCACAGGCCACCGAGGAGCTGAAAGAGCTCGGACTCGGAGGCACAGCTGCTGGAACCGGCCTCAACGCGCCGCCGGGCTATCGCAGGCTTATTGTCGAAGAACTGAGCGCGATCACGGGTATTCAACTCCGGCCAACGGCGGACTACTTCGAGTCGATGCAGAGTATGTCGCCGTTCGTGATCTTGTCGGGAACGTTGCGCACGCTTGCGACGGATGTCATACGGATCACGAACGATTTGCGCTTGCTCTGCTCAGGTCCGAACACCGGGCTCGGCGAGATCAATCTGCCTGCTGTTCAACCGGGTTCTTCGATCATGCCCGGCAAGGTGAATCCGGTTCTGGCGGAAATGACCGCTATGGTTTGCTTTCAGGTGATAGGCAATGACGCTGTCATAGCGGCTGCCGCGCAAGCGGGCCAGTTGGAGTTAAACGTAATGATGCCGGTCATTGCGTTCGATCTGCTGATGTCGCTCACCATTGTTACGAATGCGCTCAATGCGCTTCGTGAGTTCTGCATAGACGGCATCACCGCGAACGAAGAGCGCTGCCGCTGGTATTTCGAGCACAGCGTCGCGCTGGTTACTGCCCTCAATCCGAAGATCGGCTACACGCGCGCTGCTGAGCTCGCCAAGCAGGCGATTGTCGGCGGCAAGACCATTCGTGAAGCGATCGCCGAGACCGGTATGTTCAGCGCAAAAGAGATCGAGGAGCTAATGGACGCTCGTTCGATGACTGAGTACAATGATGAACCGAAAATCAGGAGCTGAGAGGTTTTTGCGAGATTGGTTATGATGGCTATTGACTGTTCGGGGCAAAATAGTCCAAATTGTTTGCGGAATCAAACCCTTCGTTGCAAAGACATTTTGAAAGGAGACTTAGGCGTAGATGACATACGTTATTGCTGAGCCCTGTATAGGGACAAAGGACACGGCTTGCGTGGATGTTTGTCCGGTCGATTGCATCCACCCCCGCAAGGACGAGGAGGCTTTCGAAACGGCCGAAATGCTCTATATACATCCGGATGAATGCATCGATTGCGGCGCTTGCGAGCCTGCCTGCCCGGTTCAGGCAATCTTCACCGAAGACGACGTCCCCGAGCAGTGGAAGCACTTCACGGCGATCAATGCCGACTACTTCAAGTAAAGCCAATGCGGAGCAAGAAGTTTGGCCTACGTGATATGTGAGCCCTGCATTAGCGCGAAAACGTTGGCGTGCGTTGATGTCTGTCCGGTCGATTGTATCCAGGGAGGCCCGGACGAAGAACAGATGTACATAGATCCGCAAACCTGTACAGACTGTGGCGCTTGCGAGCCGGTTTGTCCGGTCTCGGCTATCTTTTTTGAGCCCAATGTGCCCGAGAAGTGGCAAAGCTTCATTTCAAGGAACGCGAGCTTCTTCAAACAGTGAAACTGCTAACCGGTTGAGTTCTTAATCCGAGCTTACAGTCCGATACACAAACAAAAGCCGCTGTTGCGCGTCTACGCGCACATCATTGAAGTCGGCGGCGGAGCCTGTCCGGTCGGATCAATAACGGTTCAGAGTGCTTGCACGTAGAGTCGCTTTTCACCAGTCTCGCAAGCAATCTCTTCCAATTGGTTTGCCTCACAGGTGTGAAAAGACACCACCACCATATCTTCCCCTTCAGGAAAGAACTCGTGATGAACACCCTTGTCAATCACATACCATTTATCGCCCAGTGAAGTGCTCGGCGATCCGAACTGAACCATTCTCTTGCTGGTGCCGCCTACTTTCGACGTCCCTTGTCCTCTTAACGCAACCATATGCTGGATACTATTTGGGTGGTAGTGGCAGCCTGACGATAGGTCCTTCTTTAGAACAAAAATCCAGCATGATCTGATAGCTTCAGGCAGGGCGCAGTCTATGGAGCTCAGATTGATTACCGACCAGACAAAAGCTTCCTTGGAGTGTTTGATCTCCTCAGTCAATCGGTCGATCGTTTTCCGGAGAGTCTCTTGATTGATTAGGAAGTCGACGGCTGTATTCAGTTTTTCAAGATCATTGAAATTCATCTCAGCAGTCCACTCTTGTATTCCTGATAACGCTCGGGCGCGTATCGATTGGCTAGCAAACCGGTTGCCTCCTCCACTTTGATGGCCTGCACCAGTACGCCCTCCTGCCCATAGGGTAAATAAGCCTGGCACTGCCCTGACGGAGTGATGAGGCTTGTCGCCGATTCCTGGAAACGCAAACCATAATTGACGCTGGCAAAGTAAATCGTGTTCTCGATGCTGCGCATAATCATCGCCTTCTCGTAATAAGGCCCGCCCGCCTCGCCCCACTCCGCCAGACGGACGCCTTGTTGATCGCTCCCGGTGTGGTGGGGATGAAAGACGATCTTCGCTCCGCGCACCGCCGCCCATCGCACCGTCTCGGGATAGCGCCAACCCTCATGGCAAATCACTACGCCAAACTTAACTCCATTGATCTCGAAGAGGCGCCGGGTATTCCCAGGAACATAGAACTGGTCTTCGGTCGGGTCTAACTGGTTCTTGGTTTGATATCCCTGAATCTCGCCCCGGGGGTCAATGACAAAGGCGACAATCTGCCGGCCTGCATCCGTGAGCCTTTCCATCCCGAGGATAGTTGCCACCGCATACGTTCGCGACCACAGCGCCACGGCTTGGAGCGCCCGCTCCTGGGTCTCCTGATCAAAGGGCAGTACTTCAAAATCCTGTCCCCGCAAACCGGGGAGATAGGCTTCAGGGAAACACACGATTTCCGCGTCCTGGGCCGACGCTTCAGAGAGTGAATGCTTGATCTTGTCCAAGCCTTCATCAAGAGTTGAAGCGACGCGAGGGGACGCCAGGGCAATGATCATCGATGACCTCCGGTTAGAATGGATTCAAACTGAGTTGTTCAGCGCATTGTTAACCGACGTGCCGGCTCGAGGAAGCTCACGCGGATAGCCGTCGCTTAAAGCCATCGCAACAATCCCTTCGATGAAGTCTGTCTTGGCCTGGGCATAGGCTTCACGAGACTCGCGAGTGGTCGATGCCAGTTGCCGGGCCAGATCTTGCTTGAGCTGTTCGTATTCACTAGCCGCGGCAGGATGGTCGCGGAGGTAATCGCGAAAGGCCAGCGTCCTCCGTTCTTCAGCGCCGCCTGCTTCGACAACATGAACGTGGTGACTGTGAGGCCACTCGCGCGGACGATGGAAGAACGGACAAAACGAGTCGTCTGGATGAGGAACGTGCACGTAACCGATGGACCGCAGCGGTTCGCCGTACGTTGCAATCGGCTGAAGCGCGGCGACTGACACCTGAATGTCGATGATCGGTTTGGCGGCAAGCCCCGGAATCGAAGTCGAGCCGTTATGGTCGATGCGCAAAGCCAGCGTCCCGAGCGCAGTCCGAAGACGAATGCCCTCCGCGTCGAAGGCGGCAGGCCAACCGGAATCGTAGGGCACCACTTCAAGCTCGATCTTGTGAACGGACACAGTCGACTGTCTCCTGGTTTGCCTTACGATCAGATTTATCCGGGCATTCTAAGATCTCGTGCGCGCGTCAAGGAATATGGTCCATTCCTTCACGTCGGCAGCGACCAGCACGTCATGCTGCGCCCAGGGGTCGCTTCGGAAAATCTCGTACACCTGTTCCACGCTGTCAGCCGTGACGATGACCAGGGAACCGGTTCGATCTGCAAAGGGTCCGGCGAGGATGACCACACCCGCGTCGAACAGCGAATCCACGAAGCGTGCGTGTTCGTCCCAGAACTGCTGCTCGCGAACCGGTCTCTCCGGATTCCACTGCGCACCCGGTCGCTGAAAGATGGCGTAATAGGTTGTCATCAGGCAAACCTGTCACATTCCAACCGCTATGGTTCACCAGTGCGTTTACCGCCGCGTGCTGGAACCGACTGTCTTGCGGCGTACTGCGCGATCCGAGTCTTTACAAGCTTCTGCACAAGTGTGGTCGGCAGGGGACTGTCCACGGGAAAGCGGATAGTGCCTTTGCTGGTGCCGTAGGCCTTGAGTTCGTCCTTGTGGGCTTCTATTGGGTGAGCGCCGGGGTAGAAGGCGCAGTGCTTTGCGGCTGCGCCAAAGGACACCAGCAGTCTTCCGCCAAGACGGAAGCTTGGGACCCCGTAGCTGATGCACTCTTGAGCCTTGGGAGCTGCTGACTTGATCGCCTTTCTGAGCTTCTCAAGCGCAGCTCGCTTCTCGTCGCTCAAAGGTGCGAGGTACTCGTCGATGGTCTGTGGTTTAGCTGACATCGCTTGTATGCTCCTTTAGAGATCAGGGTTCTCAAGCGGCGTGTCCGACCAACGTTACCAATGAGCCGCGGGCGACTTCAAGCGGGGGGCGTTCGGCCCCATTCTTGGATTAGGCGGCTCAACCGACGCCGCGCGAGAATGTTCCCTCGCGAGCCGGACCGGCAACTAACCACATCACAGCGTGGCCAAGGGCCACGATTCCGATATACGTTGCGGCGTCGGCAAGGATAGGAGAGATGCCCTGCCCGAACACCATCCACTCAGGATAGATCGCGGCGTACAGGTAAACCCGTGGCGGGCCGATGACTCCCACGACGATGAGACACACCGCCAACCCACGCCAGCCAAACCTGCGAGCTACCCGCCAGGTGATGAGATAGATTGGCGAGAGCGAGATAGCGAACCCGAGATAGAAGAGCACCAACACACCCGGGGTCGAAGGGAGGGGAACCCGCCACACCCCGAGTGCCTGGCCCAATACAATCGCGCCCATTCCCAAGCACGCGGCGACTGCTCCGCCGGCCAGAGACCCAACGACGCGGCGTGAAGTCGCCCGCGTAACGTAGATAACAGCCGCCAGCGCGATTGAGTACGCGCAGGTGAACAGGATGATTTGGAGGGTTGTCATGCGCCTGACTGCCTAACGGCGCATCAATTTCGGGGGATCAACGCCGCAGATGCGTCGTTTAGACCGCGTGCCCGGCTGGCGGAGGACCAGATCAATCCATCGCAGTCTACAAGTACTTCCTTTCAATTTCAGCAAAGAAGGCTGAGGAGAGCTGTTTAGAATCTGCTTCATTCAATCTGATTTCATCTTAGATTCGATTTTTCAGCACGGACTTAGCTGGATCAAATTTGATCGTCTTCGTGCCTTGGTGTCTTTGTGGTGAACTCTTCTCAACACGCAACTGCACCACTCACGTGCCGATAATCTCGCAGAACTTCTTCAGATCGACATTGCCCCCGGAGACGATCGCAACGATCGGCCCCTGACCGGCTTTCCCAGTCAATGCCGCAGCCACAGAAAGAGCGCCGGCGCCTTCGGCAATGACGCGCGTCTTTTCCGCCATCAGCCGCATCGCCCTCTTCGTCTCGTCAAGGCTTACCACAATGTAGCCGTCCACCACCGGTTTCATCCGCTCCCACATCCGTGGAAAGAGGCTCTGGCCGCCGGCGCCGTCCACAAACGACGCCTTCCAGTCCTTGAACACTTGCGGAGATCCCATGGCAAACGAGAGCGCTGCGGGCGCGGCAGTCTCCGGTTCGGCGCCCCAAACCTTGATCCCCGGGTTGAGCGCTTTGAGCGAGCTGCCAACGCCGGTGACGAGCCCGCCGCCTCCAATCGCGCAAATGACCGCAACGGTGTCCGGTGCGTCTTCAAGAATCTCGAGTCCCATCGTCGCGTGACCGGCAATGAAATTATGATCGTCGAACGGGTGCACGAATGTTCCTTCGACTCCGGGAAACGAACGTTCTTCGAGGGCCTTCCACGCAACTTCCCAGGGCACCAGAATGAGGCTGGCTCCAAGAGCGCGCATCCGTTCGATCTTCGATTCCGGCGCCGTCTCAATCACCACGACTGAGCATGGTACGCCCGCCTGGCGAGCCGCATAAGCGACGCCTTGTCCCGCATTTCCGGCGCTGATTGTCCACACGCCCCGCTTTCGCTCGGACTCTGACAAAAGCGCTACCGCGTTGGCGGCGCCCCTCAACTTGTAGGCGTTGATCGGCTGCAGATTCTCAAGCTTGAGTCGGATGTCAGGGTAGTCCGGCCCCAGTTCAAGACGAACCAACGGCGTACGCACGATGGTTCCCGCTATTCGCTTACGTGCTTCGCGCACATCGGCTAACTCTATCGGTCGCACAGCTTCGCGTTCTACGGGCATTGTTGTTTTCTTTCCACGAAACGAATTCGCCCTGCTTCACGGAATGATGCGAGGCACGCAATAGATCGGCGTTTCAATCAGCGTATCCTTGTCTTAGGATTCGTCTTAGGTTTATCTTGATCGCAATTCCTTCAGACTCTCCAACACTCTTCTGTTTTTCAGTTCCAACAATGTGCGGGGCCTCCAAAGTAAAATCCTGCGCGACAATGTAGCCGATAAAATTCTCAAGTCTGTATAACTTATTCTCACGTCGGCTATAGAAGAATACTGGCCTATGTCCTGGCTGATGCCCCCCTGTACTCGCCACATTAAAGACAAAGAACTGCGAATCAGTAGTCCATTCAGCACGGACAATAATACTTCCATGCTCACAGTCAGAAGACGAGAAGCTCTGGCGAAACAGTAAAGCCCCATTAGGTTTTAAGATTGTAATACGTCCTTCTGGACAAGCTTTACTCACTGGGGTGGTCTTCACGCGAAGAGTCCTATCAGGAGAGAGATGAGTTTGAACCTGCTGTCCCTGAGCGCGGGAAGGCATGGTTATGAAGCAAGTGATAAGCATAATCCGTAATAAGCTAATTCTCATCGTAGATTCCTACAAGAAGCCGAAGGCCTTGTTAGACGGCCGCCTTTAAACTGGCTCGCAACAATAAAGCTTATGATAACTTGCAATGGAGGTTATTAGATATGAACCAAATACTTTTCTCGCCGAAAACACTTTTTGCTAACATCTTAAGTCTGCTGCGGGCTAGAGGTATTCTTATTCTACTGACGTGGAGTTTTGCCTCCTTTGGTGCAACTGCGTAGGGTGCAAAAGAGGAGATTCTTTTCACTACGATATTGAAAGCCCAAGACAGCAGCATAAGCTATAGCCTCGACAGAGTAATAGACAGTGAAACGGATTGGCAGAGCTTCTGGAACGATGTTCATTCGGGCTTGCCAATTATTCCGCCAATACCAATCATAGATTTCAAACAGAAGATGATAATAGTGACGGCAATGGGCACTCAACCTTCGCCAAAGCACGAGATTACAATAACCAGACTTGTGCGGGTGAAGAATATGCTCAAGGTAGAAATTGAGGAAACTGAACCGGGCAAAGGATGTTCACCGCTTGGAGTTGTCCGCAGTCCAATCCACATTGTGGAGACTGAGGGCCGACCGTTCGTTACATTTCGTCGGTCTATAGCGAAAGCAAAGTGTGCGGAATAGAACTGATCCCGGCACAACTCTGATAAGCATATGCAGGAGCCGCGCAAACGAGTCTCGTATGTTCCTTCAGTAGCATGTGCACGGCCTGGTGTTTGCGGCGTTATGGCTAACTTGTCTAAACTGTCACGGGAATTACAACCGTTCAAGCCTCGATTCTCCGCGCCTGGCAGCTCGCATCAACATTGATCGATTGTCAGCGATCGGATCTTCCCTCCCGCCTTGTGAACCCCTGAGCTTCCAACCAGTAATAGAATCCATCGATCCAGTGGTCGCTGCTGGTGCCTTGTTTTCGCATGCCGAACCCATGGCCGCCAGCGCTGAAAATGTGGACCTCGGGTTTATGGCCCGCTGAGGTTAGCGCTCCATAGAACTTGACCACAGGCTCCAGCGCCAATGCGTCGTCTTGCGCCCACGCCATAAACATCGGTGGTAGTTTTGCCGGAATGTTTGGCATAACGCCGAACGGACCACCATAGATCATTGCAGCGAAGTTCGGACGCGTTGCGGCATCCGTCTGAAGCAGCGCCCCGCTAGTGACCATCGCCCCCGCCGAGAAACCGATAAAACCGATCCGGTCGGTAGAGAGACCCCACTCCGCCGCATGCTGCCTCACTACTTTGAGCGCCTGAATTCCGTCGGCAATACCATACTTGCCGGCCTTGTCCATGTTCATCCCCGACGGAATGCCTTCCTGACGCTTTTCGAGGATCCGATACTTGAGCACGAACGCCGCGATGCCTCTTTCCTGAAGCCAGCGCGCGACATCGTTGCCTTCCAAATCGATGGCGAGCGCAACAAAGGCTCCGCCAGGGGCGACGATGATGCCGGTTCCCGTCGCCTTGGTTTTCTCCGGCAGGTAAGCCGTCAACGTCGGAGTAACTACGTTGAAGACCACGGTTCCAATGGGTGTGTTTTCCGCAGTTCTTTCCTTCTGGGTCCAATTCTCGGAACCCGGAGCTACTCCCGGCCAAACATTCACGACCTGCGCGCCGGCGGAGCAAGCCAACAGAAATGTAAAGGCGATTGCGCCCATGGTACACACTACTGTTCGCATCATATTCCATCCCGTGATCTGGTTTGATGAGCGCCCGAAGCCAGCGCGCCGGCTATGTTGCGAACTAAGGGCGCTCATCAACTCGCCTCTCCAGCCAAGATGCAAACTCGTCGCGTGCCATACCGGCAGAGTGAAGAGCGTTGTGATCTCGCAGGCCGAGACTGCCGCCAGAAACGGCGATAACTCGCGAATGCAGTGCTAAGACTTCCTCGACGGTGAGATACCGCATCATGATAGCCGCTTGTAGAGCTCCTCGTTCTTCGATAAGACTTGATCGACCGCATCCCGAAAGGATTCATCCAGCCGTGCAAGTTTCTCTTCGACGCTCATGCGCAACAGATCTTCAGCGGAAACCCCCATCTTGTTCGCAGCCTCTTCGAGACGACTGGCGGTTGCCTCCGGAAGATTCAATTCGATTGTCTTCATATGAGCGACTCTACCCGGACTGTATCAAACCTCGCAACTCTAACAACAACATAACGTTCAATGGAACCATCGTCGATCCGACGCTGATCGCAAAGCCTATTTCCGCAATTGCTCGAAGCAAAAAAGCCGAACCCAGGAAAGCCCTGATAATCGTCGGCAGGTCACTCGCTCGCTCGTGCGCAGTATGAATCGATCAGTTGAGAACCTGGATCTCGGGGTAGAGCGGAGATGAAATCTCGAGCTGGGAAACGCTTGGCCCCTTGAGGTACGCGTCGAAAAAGCTGTGTACGCAGTACGCCGTAACGTCAAGCTGGCGACGTCCCTCGATACCGAGCTTACCGAACACACGGAGCGTCCGCCGCAAGACGTAGCTCTTCAGCAGGGCTCCGTCGTCACTGAACGTGAAATGATGCGCTCCACGGATCGCGACGCGTAGCCTCGTATCCACGGGGAGACGATCGTAAATCGATTGAATGTTGGCCTCGATCTGACGGCTGACTGGGTCGGACGAATTGCCGTGGTCGCTCAGGAGGAACATGAACGGCTGATGAAGGCCTGCCTGAATGACGCTGCCGAATGGCTGACCGTCCACATCGATCCCTGCCTTGCATCTGGCATCGTCATGGCAAAATTGTGCGGCTTGCGCCCCACCAAAGGAGTGACCAAATACTCCCACTCGCGTCATGTCGAGCCGTCCCGTGAACTTGTCGGACGCGTCCGAGGTGTTCAACCGCTCCAACTGATCAAGTACGAATGCCATGTCGGCGGTCCACGCCATCAGCAGTTTGTTCATACAACCGCCTTGCTGGGCTTGCTCCATCTCCGCACAAAGTTCCGGGTTATTCTCCGGCGTCCTTCCCATCACCCGGCCATCAGGAAAAACAACGAACCCAGTGCGATAGGGGGCATCGAAGCCTACGACGACGTACCCGTGACTGGCCAGATCCTCGGCGAGTGTCGAGTAACCCACCACTCCGGCGGAAGCCCCCGCTCTCATGATCACCACCGGATACGATTGCTGTTGCGGTGACACATCGGCGTCGAGAGTACTGTGCCCATGGAC
>DATMCM010000229.1:0-28164 GCA_035558335.1 Blastocatellia bacterium
GCAACTGAACATCGCGCTCAACTACGGAGGGCGTTCCGAGATACTGGATGCTTGCCGAAAGCTCGCCGCCGAAGTCGCAAGCGGCCGTCTGCTCGCTGACGATATCGACGAAGAAACTTTCGCCCGTTCACTGTACACGCACGCACTGCCTGATCCGGATCTACTGATTCGCACAAGCGGGGAGATGCGAGTGAGCAACTTTCTGCTCTGGCAGATCGCCTACGCCGAGATTCATGTGACTGAGACTCTGTGGCCGGACTTCTCGGAAAGAGACTTCTTCGATGCGCTGGTCGAATATCAGAAACGTGACCGCCGGTTCGGCGGAGTCAGGCAGCTTCAAGAAGTGAGCGTGTAGCTAGCCCGAAAACGCCTTCAATCACAGCCATTTATCTTTTCCATTCATCTCGGGTGTTCTCTCATCTCGGATGTTCTCTCAGTCTGCCATGGTCTCTCATCTCTCAGTCTCTCATGGAATCTCATCTACCATGATCCCTAATCTCAGATGATCTCTCTGCGGCTCTCTTCAGCCGCGTTTACGCGGCTTTCCGAAGGCAAATAGGCCAGCCGTTTACGGCTGGTTTAGTCGAGGCGGGTACCGTTGAGCCCGTTTCAACGGGCTTCTCATTCAGGCTTTAGCAAAGGCCCCGAGCCTAAAGCCAAGTCGCTGGTTAAAAGCGACAAGTTGGTGCAACATAACGCGGCCCTCCCTCGCTCAAACGCAACCCTAGTCTTGTTGGCGTTTGGTGTGTCAACTACAGTAGAAATCAAAATTCACCATCATCTCGATTCCATAGGAGGACACACAAGCCTCGGTTCCGGTGCGGCACCAGCCCTAAAGGACTGGCCTATTTGCCGGCGGGCAGCCCGATGAATCGGGCTCATCGCTACTGCAAAATTCCCGCGAGGCGCAACCGCCAAGGATGGCTAGGATGATTTCTTGACAGTCTAGTTGACCGTCCCTTAGTATTTTGAATTTGCGATAATCATAAATTCTCGACAATGGGAGCGCACTATTGAATATTCTACTGGCGGCGACGGAGGTTGTTCCTTACGCAAAGACTGGCGGATTGGCTGATGTGGCAGGCGCCTTGCCAAAAGCGCTTGCGAGGCTCGGGCACACGGTTCGAGTCGTCATGCCGCGCTACAACGTTGAAAAGATCTTGAGCCGCGGCGAGCGTTTGCCCGGCGACCTGAATGTTCCGTTCAACAACGTGATTCGCCAGACGGCAGTCTACGTGGATCGCGCGGGAGAAGTCCCGGTCTACTTTATTGACGCGCCCGAATACTTCTCGGGCGGCAAGCTTTACGGCGAAGCCGACGACGCCGAAAGGTTCGCGTTTTTCAGCCGCGCGATCCTCGAACTCGCAAAAGCTCTGGGCGAGAAGTTCGATGTCATTCATCTTAACGACTGGATGACTGGCCTTGTGCCCGCCTATCTGAAGACGGTTTATGCCGACGATCCCGAGTTCGCACATACCAGGACCGTGTTCACCATTCACAACATGGCTTTTCCGGGGCTGTTTCGAGCCAGCCAGTTGCTCAGTTTCGGTCTGCCTTCCTGGCTCGACAAGACCGAGGGCGGAATCGAGTTCTACGGGACCGCGAGCGCCCTCAAGTCCGGGCTCGTGTTTTCGGATGCGCTTTCCACCGTGAGCCCGCGTTACGCCGAAGAGATTCAGACGCCGGAGTACGGTGAGAAGTTCGACGGCCTGCTCCGCGCACGACGCAACGATTTGTTCGGCATCCTCAACGGCGTGGACTACGATGAGTGGAGTCCCGAAAAAGACACCCACATACCGGCGCGCTTCTCGGCGGATGATCTCAGCGGCAAGCAAGCGTGCAAACGCGATTTGCTGAAGAGCTTCGGCTTACCCGAAGACCTGAACAGGCCGTTGATCGGCTGTATCTCGAGGTTGTCCGATCAAAAGGGCTTCGATCTGATCATCGACATTGCGGACAAGATGCTCGACCGGGGCGTGGCGTTCGTGCTCCTCGGATCGGGCGCTGAAATGTACGAGCGCATCTTTCAGTTGTTGCGCGACTCGCGCCGATCCCAGGTGGGAGTCTATCTTGGATTCTCGAACGAGCTTGCGCATAAGATTGAAGCCGGCTCGGATATGTTCCTGATGCCGTCGCGATTCGAGCCGTGCGGGCTTAACCAGATGTACTCGCTCAAGTACGGAACCGTGCCGATCGTGCGGGCGGCCGGCGGACTTGAGGATACGATCGAAAACTTTGATCGCTCGAGCGGTCGCGGAAACGGCTTCAAGTTCTACGACTACAACTCGACTCGGCTGCTGGAAAAGATCTATGAAGCCTTGATGGTCTACGCTGACAGCGATCTTTGGCGCAAACTCATGCTGAACGGTATGCATGCGGACTTTTCGTGGGACGTGTCGGCGCGACGGTATGTCGAGTTGTATGAGAGTCTAGCGCGACACGGCGCCTCGGCGGCTGTATGATATCAAGGGGGCCGGGCGCAAGACTCCCGAGGGCCTGCGCCGAAGCCTTAGCAATTATCTGGAGGTACTGATGAGCGAACACGTGACCGATGTGACTGACCAGAGCTTTGAAGCTGACGTTTTGAAATCAGATAAGCCGGTGCTTGTAGACTTCTGGGCAGAGTGGTGTCATCCCTGCAAGATGCTCGCGCCGGCGGTGGCGCAAGTTGCGGAGACTTACGAAGGAAAAGCCAAGGTCGTCAAGATGAACGTCGACGACAATGCCCAGGTCCCGCCACGATTTGGCATACGAGGCATTCCGACCTTAATTGTGTTTAAGAACGGCGCGGAAGCGGAGCGGCTGGTAGGAGCTACGTCGAAAGAAAACATTTCTCGCATGATCGACCGCGTTCTCGGAACTTCCGGCCAGCAGACTCGCGATGAGCGATTGCCACTTCCCGGGCTTGAGAAGTAGTAACCACGTTTTGGCCGCTTCGCCCGCGTTGACGCAGCCTTCCCGAATCCGCAGGCGCACACGTTGCCTTTGACAGTGTGCGCCTGTAAGTTTGTTCAGACGTAAGAGCTACTTATGAAGAACGTCGTCGTGATCGGCGCCCAATGGGGCGATGAAGGCAAAGGCAAGGTCGTCGACATCCTGGCGCCCCACTTCGACCTCGTAGCCAGGTACCAGGGCGGCCACAACGCGGGCCACACGGTTCGAATCGGCCCACGCAAGTTCGTCCTCCACCTGATCCCCTCCGGCATCCTGCACGACGACTGCCAGTGCCTGATAGGCAACGGCGTCGTCATAGACCCCACCGCCTTCAACACCGAGATCGAAGAGCTTCGACAATTGGGAGTCGAGTGCGAAGGCCGCTTGTTTGTTTCCAGCCGCGCTCACTTGATCCTTCCGCACCATACCGCGTTGGATCGCGCTCGCGAACTTGGACTTGGCTCAAACAATGTGGGCACCACTTTGCGCGGCATCGGACCTGCTTATGAAGACAAGGCCGCAAGAACGGGAGTTCGCGCCGGAGACTTGCTCTATCCCGATATGATTCGCGACAAGATCCGAAACAACATTGCCGATGCCAATCGCGAGCTGAACGCGATGGGGGCGGACTCGATTGAAGTTGAGAAGGCCGCCGATCAATTCCTCGCCGCAGCCCTCAGCCTCAAGCCGTTCATCCGCGATTCGGCGGCGATGATTAACGCGGTAGTCCGCGACGGAAAGTCCGTCCTGCTTGAAGGCGCCCAAGGGACGATGCTGGACCTGGATCACGGCACCTATCCGTTTGTCACTTCTTCGAGCGCAACTGCGGGCGGCGCCGCCACCGGACTCGGGCTCCCGCCGCGTCATATAACCGGCGCGCTCGGCATAGCCAAGGCCTACACGACTCGCGTCGGCGGCGGTCCTTTCCCGACTGAGCTCCTGGACAAGACCGGAGAGTATCTGCAAAAGCGGGGCAACGAATACGGAGCTTCAACCGGTAGACCGAGACGCACGGGTTGGTTCGACGCGATGGTGGTGCGCTACTCGGTGATGGTCAACGGCCTTGATGCGCTCGCGCTGACCAAGCTCGACGTGCTGGACGAATTCGACGAGATCAAGGTCTGCACTGCTTACCGCTTCCGAGACGAATTGCTCCACGACATGCCTTACGGCGCAAACGTCCTAGCCGAGTGCGAGCCGGTTTACGAAACGCTTCCAGGTTGGAAGACGAAGACCAGCGGAGTAACCGAGTACGACGATTTGCCTTCCGCAGCCAAAGTCTACATTCGCCGAGTAGAAGATCTCTGCGGCACGGTTGTCGGCATGATTTCAACCGGCCCGGAGCGCACCGAGACGACGATCCGCAAGGACTCGCCGGTGGGCGATTGGATGAAGTGACGCCTTCGCTCAAAGCCAATTCTGCAAAGAATAGGAATTCATGAATGTATTTCTATTCATCTCTTGGCGATGGCTATCGTCAATCTCGGAGTCTTGGAGGCAGTTAGGATCGCAATCCCCATTTAAGGTGGCTGGTTAGGCAGAGTCGAAGTGTTAGCAGTCAGCACCGAGCCCGACGTTTCGGTGTTTCTTGGTTCGAGACGACAATAAAACTCAACGGAGACTTGATGAATATGAAGGACGTTTTCCGCGGAGCTGGCTTTTTCTTTGTTTCCAGTCGTTGTTGCTAGTTCTGGCTTGTAAGAGCTCATTGCCAAATCGGGACGACGCCAAGTTCCGAGAAGTTGAGCAGATGTTTGAGTCGATACCTAGATATCCAGGCTCTCAGGAAGTGAACCGGTCCTGGGATTCAAAGAGATAATAGCTCGGGTCGGAGCGACATATCATGTAGACGCTGATTACGAAAAGATAAAGCAATACTACGTGGAGACGCTGGAGCGCATTTCCTGGCGGGTGCGAGAGGAAAGAGAACTGAAGGATTGGGTTGGTGGTCTTGCGGGATACGAGCTGACGTTCAGCAGGGGCGAGCTCTACGCAAAGCTGGAATACAGGGGAGATAAGTCTACCTATGGTTGGGACTACGCGCTTTCGGTAGGGTGGCGCTATGAAAAGGCATGATTATTTGCCTAATCGTGAGGATATGACCCGCGCGCCCTGGTCACCTTGCTAGCGACATGTTAGCGACCTACGATTCAAGCAAAACTTCCGCCATCGCAAGGTCGCGGGTATGAGTCATCGAAAGATGAACCTTACGCCCTCCGATCTCGCGTAGACGTTCGAGCGCGCGACCGCGAAGCTGAATCTGAGGCGCGCCGCCCTCAAGCATTATCACTTCGATATCACGCCAGCCGACGCCGCTTCCCCAGCCGGTGCCGAGCGCCTTCATCACGGCTTCTTTAGCCGCGAACCTTGCGGCATAACTCATTAGTCGCGAGCCTCGCTTCTCGCAGTAGGCGATCTCGCCGTCGGTGAAGACCCGGTTGCGAAAACGTTCGCCTCGGCGCGCGAAGACCTCTTCGATCCGCGAGACTTCCACTATGTCGATTCCAATGGCGACAATCATTTGGTAGTTGTTAGTTGTCAGTTGCCAGTTGTCAGTTGCGAGACATGAGTTAAGAATTGTCACTGGAGACGACAACTAGCAACTGACAACTGGCAACTGACAACTGCTCTCACACTGGGACTTCAACGAATTCCTGTGCGAGAATTGTATCAGCGAAGACGGCGCGTGCTTCTTCCAGCAATGGAGTGGGGTCCGGATAGCGGGTGCTGAAATGAGTCATCAGAAGCCTCCGCGCTCCCGCCTCCACGGCTATGCGAGCCGCTTGAGCAGCCGTCGAGTGTCCGTACTCACGCGCCTCTTCCACCAGCTCTTCGGTGTAGGTCGCTTCGTGAATCAACAAGTCGACCCCACGAGCGAGCTCAACCGATGTTTTGCACGGACGAGTGTCCAGGCAATAGGCAATCGACTTCCCTGCCCTTTCGGGTCCCAACACCTCAGCCGGTTCAACGACTCGTCCGTCATCCAACGTTACTGAAGAACCCGCTTGCAAGCTTCCAAACATCGGTCCCTCGGGTACTCCCAACTCTCTCGCGCGGTCGAGGTTGAACCGGCCCGGTTTTGCCCGCTCTTCGACGCGATACCCAAGCGTAAATACTCGATGATCGAGCGCGTGAGCGGAGACCGTGTTATCGGGCGTCTTGCAAACTTCTGTAAGCTGGCCGATCGAGCTGAATTCGCGAAGCACGAGCGGGTATTCAACGTACAGCGCTTTGAGCCGCGCAAGCGTGTCGAGGTACTCACGAATCCCCGTTGGCCCCACAAGCGTCAGCTCCCGGGTGCGCCGATCGAGCCCCATCGTCGACAATAGCCCCGCCAATCCATTGAAATGATCTCCGTGCAAATGGGTGATGAATACCGCAGCAAGCCGGCTCGGTGAAAGTCCGGCGCGCTGGATTTGCATCTGCGTGCCCTCGCCGCAATCAAACAACATCCACTCGCGCTCGCAGACTACGGCAAGCGCGCTCAGTCCGCGCTTGAGCGTCGGCTTACCCGAGCTTGTCCCCAGGGGAACGATCTTCATAAGCCAGTTACACTAACACAAGCCCTGCGAGGGTGGGCAGTGCCAGAGCCGCAGAAGGAGGCGGCAGGTGTGATTAAAGTTCTATGAAAGGCCTGTCAATAGCCACACGTCTGCTGGCGGAGCCGCCAAGAGGGTAGTTATTGGCAGGAAGCCCCGTTCCGATGCGAGCGCGCGATCGCTGCGTCGTGTTTTCCCCAACCATAATCCAATTCCCGATTGGGAGCCGAGTTCTAAATCCGGGAAGCGTCCCCTTCCTTTTATCTTTTGGTCGGCGTGTGAGCCGTGGGACTTGAAGCCTTCAGAGTGTGAGATCCAGGGGATCGACGGTTTGGACTGCTGGCCTCCGTCAGGAGGGACATGTTTATAACTGCGAGTGGTGGTGTTTCTCGCCCTCCGCCTGGAGGGCCATGTCAGACCCGAAGTATAGATGATTGAACATCAAACCATTGCTCCCTGGACGTTCAAGCAACGGCTTCGCAACGTCAACATGGCCCTCCTGGCGGAGGGCAGAACCGCTTCGCAATGGACCGATAAACATGTCCCTCCTGACGGAGGGCCAACAACCAGCCATCGACCTTCGTAAACTGATTTGCTCGCTGCGAGTCCCACTCTTAATCAGAACCGGAAGCGGCCCGAGCTGATGAATGGCGAGGGCTGCAGAGTATCACTTTTGAATCGAAAAACACTGTGACATCAACTCGATTGATCTGCTAGACTCTCTGTTCGAAACAAACGACTCCCAGTCCAGAAGCCTCCGGTTCGGAGAAAGAACGCTATGAAGCTTGTTAGATCATTCTCGTTGCTCATGCTCGTGCTGGCCTGTGCCTTTGCAGTCAGCGCGCAGCAGAAGCAACCTGGCAAATCCGCGGATCCTCCCGCAGCAGACACCGGTGGCCCGCAGCCGGAGTTCGCCATCGAGTCTGCCACACACGACTTTGGTGAGCTAAAGTCCGGCTCCCCGCTGCGCTACGCTTTCAAGATCAAAAACACCGGCAAGGCCGACCTGATTATTGAAAGCGTCTCACCTGGCTGAGGATGCACAAAAGGCGACTATGACAAAGTCGTGCCTCCTGGTAAGGAGGGAAAGATTGAATTGGCCGTCGAGCACACGGACGGTTTCTCCGGAGAGGTGTCCAAGTCGGCCACGGTAGTAACGAATGATCCAAGGCATCGGAACCTGACGCTTTTTCTGCGTGCCCGCTTCAAACTCGACGGAACTCCTGGAGTGCCGCCCGCGCCGGTCAAGCCTTCGAGCGCTTTCAATGTCGAGCCCGCCGACAAATGGATTACAAGCGCCGTAACCGGCAGCAGCGCGGCCAATAGCTTTTATCTGGTGAACACTCATGCGAACCCGGTTCATGCAAACAAGGTGGTCGCGAGTGGAACAGACTTCAGCGCCACGCTTGAGCCGATACAAGACGGACGTCGATATGAGTTGAAGGTGGCGTCAAATCCCGCGCTCAAGCCCGGCCACTACACGCAGACGCTTCGAGTGCTGACCGACAGTCCTACTCAACCTGAGACGTCGCTTGATCTGGACTTGACCGTTTACCCGCGTGTGTTCGTGTCGCCCACTTCGATCATTATGCCGAGGCTGCCGGTCGCGTCTGACCTGAGCCACATAAATTGGCCGATGATCTATGTGCGCAAGTTGCGGGAAGGCGGGTTGAAGGTCAAGAGTTTCAGTTCGACGCTTCCATTCCTGAAACTCGAATTGCTGACCGAGACCGAAGGCCAGGTCTACAAGATTCGCCTGACGCTGGACCAAACGAAAATGAAGGTCGGTGAATTCAAAGGGACGGTTCGGATCGAGACCAACGACCCCGACAGCCCTGTGCTGGAGGTACCGGTTCAGGCCTCGTTCAGTTAACCAGAACACTGTGGTTCGAGAAGGGACGCCGTTCGATTCTTCGGACGGCCCCTCACAACGAACTGGCGACTAACCTCACAGGCTTGATGGTCACGTCGAGCCTCTTCGCCAAGTCTAAAGGGAACCATCATCCTCGTCGCTGCCCTGCTCGCGCAGTCCCGATCAATAGCCCCTTTTTGTGCTGTGCATCGGCAAGACGGCTTCTGAGCAATGAGCCATTGCAGAGGCCGGATGAGGTTCGAATATGAAAATGCGGACAGCGGCGCTGTTCTTACTCGCGGTCGTGGTGATCGCTTATCCCGCGCTGACTCAAGTGAGTGCTGGGCTTGATCCCGAAAGCTCTCAGGTTCAAGACAAGGTCGCGGCTCCAACCGCAATTCAGCTCGAACCCGTTTTCACTGGCCTGTCAACCCCCGTCTATGTCACGAACGCACACGACGGCACGAACCGGATGTTCGTCGTCGAAAAAGTCGGGAACATCAGGGTCGCTCAACCGGGCGCAACCTCAACCACTCTTTTTCTAAATATATCGAGTCGCGTGCTCTCCACCGGAAACGAGCAAGGACTACTCGGGCTTGCGTTTCATCCGATGTATTCGAGCAACGGCCGCTTCTTTGTCTATTACACGAGGCCGGGGACGGGTCCGGACAGTGGAACGATAGTTATCGCCGAATATCATGTCTCGCCTTCAGACCCGAACATCGGAGACTTCAGCTCTGAAATCGTATTGCTGACAATTCAGCATCCCACGAACACGAACCACAATGGCGGCATGATCGAGTTCGGTCCCGATGGTTATCTATACGCGGGGGTAGGGGACGGAGGCTCGGCGAATGATCCTCCAGGCAATGCGCAGAATACAAATGCGCTGTTAGGGAAGATACTTCGTATCGATGTCGATAATCCGAATGGCGCGATACCATATTCGTCGCCGCCGTCCAATCCCTTCTTCGGTTCGATTCCAGGCGCCGATGAGATTTACGCGTACGGGATGCGGAATCCGTGGCGCTGGGCTTTCGACCGTACCACTGGACAACTTTGGTGTGGGGACGTTGGACAGGGTGCTCGCGAAGAAATAGACATCATCACGCTGGGAGGGAACTACGGATGGCGAGTGATGGAGGGCATGATTTGCAACCCTAACTTCAACGGGGGCGTTTGCACACCGCCCACCGGCTCGATTCTGCCGATAGCGGATTACACGCACTCGGGCGGACGATGTTCGATCACCGGAGGCTACGTCTATCGCGGGGGACGGGGCGCGGTCCCGAGTGCCGCTTACATTTACGCTGACTACTGCACCGGTGAGATATTTACATTACAAGGTGGCGTCCAAAGCGTGCAGTCAGACACATCCTTGAACATCACGTCTTTTGGAGAAGACGAGGCTCGAGAAGTCTACGTCGTGGGACAGAATGGTACGGTTTCCAGAATCGCCAGTCCCAGCCCACCTCCGCCGTGCACATTCAGCCTTTCGTCAACGGGCGAGTTCTTCTCGCAAGGGGGCGGAGACGGAAGCTTCGGAGTCATTTGCTCGACCGGTTGCAACTGGATCGTGGCGAGCAACGTGAACTGGATTACGATTACCTCGAACAGCCTGGGCAGTGGCACCGACACTGTTACCTACACCGTCAGAACCAACTCGAACAGTTCCTCGCGCACCGGCACGATAAGCGTGGCCGGTCAGACGTTGACGGTGGCTCAGGCGGGGTCCGTTTGCACTTATCTTGTTGATACCGCCACTCAGTCGATCGGGTCCGGCGGCGGAGTCGGAGCAATCAACGTTGCCGCCGCACCGGGGTGTTCGTGGACAGCCGTGAGTAACTCAAGCTGGATTGTCATAAGCTCAGGGGCCAGCGGCATCGGTAACGGAACGGTGATGTATTCGGTTGCGATGAACCCGGGCCCTGTCCGCGTCGGCGCGATCAAGGTAGCCCGCCGAATCGTCACCATAAAGCAAAAGCCCAAGACCGGAAAATAGCGAGAGTGCGAGAGCCGCTCTGCCGGGCTTGGTCAGATTTGATGAGAATCTAGTTTGCTCCGGGGATGTGGTTAAAGAGTGGGACTTCGCGAAGCATAACTCTGAATCGCGGTCTTGGGGAAAAGCGCGCGAGAGGTCTCTCTTCACTCCGCAGGAGTGGCATGTTTATAGCCCAAAGAGCCGCGAGCCGATGCACTCCGTCAGGAGTGCAATGATCTGCAGGGCGATAACATATCACCCCTGACGGGGTGAGCCGCCTCGGTCGCTCCGATCTATAAACATGCAACTCCTGACGGAGTTGGGGATCGCGGGCGGTGGAGGCTACCAGCAAACAGTTCAAAATTGACGCATAAGAGTCCCACTTCTAATCACGCCCGTTCCGGTCGCAAGCTTGACGCTAGTGAACCCGCTCACTAGACTTCTAGACGGACGCGCAAACTGCCTATGAGCACGAATAACGGGAACCCCGATCGAAACTGCGCCGGTGTAGAAAGGCTTGCCGAAGCCAACCTTCCGACCGAATTCGGCATGTTTCGGATAATGGCCTTCAAGAGCAATTTGACCGGGGAAGACTTCCCGGTTTTGGTAAAAGGGGAGCTGAGCCCTGACAGACCAAGTCTTGTGCGCATTCACTCGCAGTGTTTGACCGGCGACGTCTTTCTTTCTTTGAAGTGCGATTGCGGTCGTCAGCTTCAGCGGGCGATGAAACTGATTCAGGCAGAGGGACACGGCGTCATTATTTATCAACAGCAGGAAGGGCGAGGCATCGGAATCACGAATAAGATTCGAGCTTACGCGCTTCAAGACGCCGGCCAGGACACCGTCGAGGCAAATATTTCGCTCGGATTCGAAGCCGACTTGCGACAGTACGAGTGCTGCGCCGAGATCATCAAGCAGCTCGGGCTGCGCCGAATCCGGCTGATGTCCAACAACCCGGACAAGATCGCGGCCGTGAAGCAGGCCGGCATCGAAATCGTCGAGCGCGTGTCCCTGGAAGTCGAGCCTCACGAGAATTCGTTGGGCTACATGAAGACCAAGAAAGAGAAGATGGGTCATCTCCTGGAAAAGGTAGACCCCCAAGAAAACGCACGCGTTCTAATATCCAATCCTTGCAAGGACCGCTGATCGACTCACCGCAAAGCCTGGCTAGCTAGTTAGTCCGTAGTCCGTAGTCCGTAGCCAGTAGCCAGTAGCTCGTGCCCAAGGAACCAAGTCGGACCTTGGGACACGAACTACGGACTACTGACTACGGACTACGGACTACTCCGACATGACTCAATTCCAAATCGTTAAGGGCAACACAACCGCCGGTCTCACGGTTCAGCAGGAGTTGGAATTCGCCGGTTTGTCGCATCAACAGCCCCCCCGCCGAAGACGATAAGGCTGAACGCTCCTTAACTGGCTCCAAAATCTCGCGAGGAACAAAGACTTCGTCGCCCCACTGCAAGACCCATCGCCCGTCTCCGGCGTCTGCGAAAACCGTGCGAATCCTCCCGCGCTCGACTCGCATGGCGTTGAGGCGATCCAGCTCGCCGGAAATAATGCCCGCCCACTTGCGAGCCTCCCTCGTCGTAAACGCCGCCCGACGTTCTGAATCTCTGACCTCAATTCCTTCAGTGCATTTCCCGATGGTCAGCGTGTAAGTTGGAGTGATCTCCTCGAATGGCGCAATGGCGCCCGTGCTTGCAAAGTGTTCTAACGCGCTTGCAACGTTGAAAGCCGACTGCAGATGAACGGTCAGGCCCTTTAGAGCGATAGTAGGCGGGACACGCCTGATCGACTCGTCGCCGGACTTCTCTCCGTACGCTACTCGGCGTTCAAGCTCGCCAATGTGGTCCTTGCCCAGCAAAACCCATCTTCCCGTCCGCCCATCGCTTAGAAGCAGGCGCCCGCTTCCACTCGAGACGTCCAACCACTGAGGGAGTCCGGAAGGACGGTGGTCGTTCGGCGTCGAGGGGTCGCTTTCGAAAACGCGGATTATTTCGCTGACCGCCTCCGGTTCCAACCACAGCTCGGATTGAGGGAATGAAAGCAGGGTAGTTTGACCCACAGTCGACACGACTATCTCATCGGGCATCAGCTTGACGTCGAAGGCCTCCGCTCTGAACCCGATCGTCGCGGCATAGTGCTGAACGTCGGTAGCGCCCAGCGAGCACTGACGGCCACGGTACCTGAGGGTGAGTTCGCCATCCTGCCTGATGATCAACCCACCGCCCGCCTGTCGAACGACTCGCGATGCAACAATGCCTGCATCCAGAAACTCTACTGCGGCGACGGCAAGATAGGGCGCAAACGCGAGGCTGCAGTTGATTGAGAGTATGTTGATCATCGAAGGTTCCGGTGCTCGTCGGGTAAGCGCGACAAGAAGTATAGCCGCTGAAGCTCACGTTGCACATTGCGCGAGCCGAACGATTTGGGTAGAAATGGGATATGTCAGCGAAGCACCCTGCGGCGAACGAACCTCTTCGGATTGCAACCGGAGGAACACCTCTTGGCAGTGATGGCAGCGAATTGAAGCGCGGGCTTTGGGAGAACGCGGTCTATCTCGGCACGGATGGTTTCGTGTATCACGTAACAGCGCGGCAGGCTCGGGGCGGGATCAAAGCGACGATCGCAGGCAAGCGACAAGTTGGCGACTATCTCAGATGGGTCGATGGTCTGTTCAGGCCGGGCGAGCTTCCGAGCGAAGCCAACGGCGTTCATTATCGCGCTGCGCGCAAGCTGAGGGAGTTGATTTGAGGCTGCGCCGTGTCCCGGATCCAGAAACATGGCCATCCTGACGGAAAACCAAACTAGCATTATTGGGTATTTGCTCCTCCACAAATTGACAACGTCAATCTCCCATTCTTAATCACGGCCCTTCCTTTGACATCCACTCCTGTCACCTAGAGTTCAAGCCGCCCGGATGGTATAGTGACCGCCATGCTCTACAGAAAGCCTCGCGTGGGACAAGAGATAGTTGCGTATTGTGGGAAGTGCAAAGACGAACGCTCGCACACAGTAGCCGCGATGGACGGTGATACGGTCAAAAAAGTCACCTGCTCGAGTTGCGGCGGCACTCACAACTACAAGCTCGCGCCGGCGGCTGCAAAGTCCGCCTCAACAACAAGTGACGAAGGCGGCGCGCGGCCCGCGAAGAGGCGCGCCAGTTCGAGGCGATCCAAAGAGGGAGACGCATTCAGCATCGATCCCAAACGCCCGGTCAAGCCTTACGACATGAACAACACCTTTTCGGCAGGCGACGTCATCAACCACTCGAAGTTTGGGCTGGGCTCGGTCGAAATCGCGTTGCCTCCCAACAAGATCGAGGTCAGGTTTCAGGAAGGCAAGAAGCTGCTGCTCCACAACATGAGAAACTTTCGATCCTGAGTGCGAAGTTCGTCCCTTCCCTCAAACAGCTTCTCGTGTAGCCGCGTGGTCCTTTTATCGATTGCTCTTAGAGTCACTTCTTGAATCTTCATGCTCTCTCCACCGCGGCTTGTCGGTAAACCTTCATTCAGCCACTTTAGGCCGAAGCTCTACCTTACGCCGCTGAAAGCGGACATATCGTGTGCTATTGCGGCGGGCATATCATGTGCTAGCCACACAACAGTCACATAGCCTTGACGTGGGGTCAGGCATCAGTTAGGTTTCAAGCCCAAATTGTCCGATTGCGTCTAGATTGTAATTAAAATGGCAACTTAACTGAGCGCAACTTTCGTGGTATGCCATCCTCTTCAAGAGTACGCGCTGCGTCCGTAATGACAGTCTTCCTTGCACCGTAAGGAGCCTGCCAGAAAGAGTCTTATCGACTTGCCAACCAACGGCAGTCGCTAACGCGAAGGAAGCAAGATCATGGTCGATACGGTACGGTCAACCCGTTATGAACGAGTCAAGCAGATACTCGATCGGGCCTCCGGCGAAAGTACGGTGGATTACGGCGGTCGTGGCCGCTTCTGGAATCTGCCGCTGGCTCAATTCCTCGAGGTCAAGATCCACGGCGCCCGAATGATAGCGCCTGTCGAAACTGCTGCCCACTCCTGCTGTCGCGCTGAGGAGGGAACCGCTGAGGGGTCCGCAGCTGAGACAGCATCGGCCGGCCGTGGTGCGCGGTCGGGTCTGATACGGGCCCTGCGTGGCCAGGCGCCGTTCGACGGCTCGCAGTATCCGCCTCTGCCCTGGGGCGGCCAACTCGTTCCGGAGGAGGAGATCCTGTTCATCTCGGACTGGATCGACGATGGCTGCCCGGCTGACGACCACCAGACATCGTTCGAGGTGGACGGCACGACGACCGAACCCAGGCTCGAGCAGCTCGACGACAGCAACGTCGAACCAGTCGCGCGCAGTTACGAGGTCTACGAGGGCTCGCCAAACGAATACACTTACAAGTACGGCGAGCTCAAACAGCGCACGAATCTCGACTGTATGTCCGAGCCGCAGCTCGAAAAGCTGCGGTGGGCTTTCCGTGAGCTCTATCGCTTCAACAAATGGCCCGAGGACAGGCGCAGCTACAACAACATGGCCTTGATTCATCAGAATCACTGCCAGCACGGATGGGAACGCTTCCTTCCCTGGCACAGAATTTATCTGTACGAGTTCGAGCAAGCGCTTCAGGACGTCTGCCCGGGAATCACATTGCCATACTGGGACTGGACGATGCCCCAATACCGGCCAGACCAGCCCGAGAAGGGGTGGATCATTCCAAGGTCGTACAAGGCATTCCTCACCAGGGAGTCGATAACTTACCTCGTTGAGAAGGCTGACCCGCAGCTTCCGCCCGAGGCGGGCGCGGAGCTGCTAAAACAGATGGTCGAGCCGGGGCTGGTCTACACGTCCCAGACAACCTTCTTCGCCACGGTTGCGTCGTTCACCAAGCCCGAGTACACCGAGGGCGCGCATCGCGAGCGTTTCATAGACGCGCTGCTGGCCGCCAACGCATTGTGGTATCCGCTACGCTATCCGGCGGAGTATCACGACTCGAAAAACGATCCGCTGCCGATCAATCGATCGATCTTTCACTACCACTACCCGACACCGGAGGACATGGAGCAGATACTCGCGCTCCGTACATTTCGAGACTTCGGCGGCGGCAGCTTCTACGACGATTCTTTCGGCTTTCTCGATCAGAACCCGCACAACACCATGCACATCTGGACGGGCGGCCAGAATCCCGAGCCGCCCAGCGCTAAAAAGTCCCTGTTGACTATCGACGGCAGACACCGCAACCGAGGAGTGCAGGTTGCGGGCCGGCGTTTCCATTCCAGGAACGATCTCTACAGCCGGCCGGTTTTCGGCGACATGTTGAGCAACCTGACGGCCTCGTTCGACCCGATCTTCTGGCCCATTCACGTCAACATCGACCGCCTTTGGTTTGACTGGCAACAAAGAAACCCGCAATCGCTGCCGAACGATCTCGCGGCGGTGCTCACGCCCTGGAGCTACACGGTCGCCGACACGCTCGACATGCCGCGTTTCGGGTACGAGTACGTCAAATGTGCGTTTCTTGTGCCGGTGGGTCTGGCGACTCCGGTTGGCCGCTTCATCTCGAAGGCTATCAGCCTGCCTGAAACGCTTCGAGGCTCGTTCCGGCAGGCGGAAGTTAGACTGCATCGCGTCCCGCAGTTAGACCGCTCATGCTTTATCAGAGTCTTCCTTAACCTTCCGGATGCTGACGCCTACACTTCGATCGAAGACCCGCACTACGCCGGCTACCTGGCGATTTTCGGCCACGGTCCGTGCGTCGGTGGCCCCGGTCACTGCGATCTGCCGCCCAGCCGGCCGCGCCAGTACGACCAACGCCCGCGCAACCACAACACTCCGCGCAATCATCGCGTCGATGTCACGAAGACGGCCCGGCGGCTTATTGAAGATGGCGCCTCGTCGTTGCAGATCACGCTGGTCGTCATCGGCGCCGACTACCGCGAAGAGAATGAGCTCCTGAGGCTCGACGGAGTTTCCCTCGACTTTCTCGATTGATCCCGAGGAGACGGCAGAGACTATGCCTACCACGTATCGAATCCACCCCGGTATCGGCATCGCGCGACTCGGCAACAGCCCCGAGGGATTCTGCATCTCCCCGGAGCTGCCGGCCGCGTTGCCGATCGAATGCGACGCTCGCGGCAACCCGTTGCTATCACCCGACGGCCAGACCGAGTTGCCCGTCCAGACTTTCAAGGACGCCGAGGGTCGCATCAAGCGTCAGGCGGCGCGCTTCCAGATCTGGGCCTACGACGACGAGCATCCCAAGGGGCGGCCTCTCAAGCTGGGCGACCAGATCGAGGGCGGCGGTAACGCCGGCACGCTGGTCAACATTCAATGGCGGGTCTACCTCGCGAACAAAAAGGCTAGCTGGTATAAGTTCGAGCAGCTTCAAGGCGAACACGGCTACGAACCCGGACACCCGCTGCGCAACTCCGCAATAACGGACGAGAATGCCCGGCAGCGCCTGATAATCGACCCCGGTCCCCGAACCGTGGACCACGTGACACAGCGGACTGCCCACTGTGGCCGCGACGGCATCGATCTCTACGCGCCGACTTTTCCACCTCCGCTAAAACCCCACTCGATCGACACCCTGGGCGAACTGGTTACGGATGACACCGGCCGGCTGCTGGTGCTCGGCGGCTACGGTAATTCCGGCTCGTATCTGTTCGACGAATTCGGCCAACCGCGCATCGAGACCTACGCGAATAACGACGGCTGGTTCGATGACACGTCCGATGGTCCTGTCATGGCCCGGCTTGAAATGTTGTCTCCTCTGGTCGAGCAGACTCGCTTTGTGGACGTTGAGTATCCTGCCTGGGTAGTGGCGGCTTATCCGGCGTATGTGCCGGAGATCCTCGATATGGTTACCATGGACGATGTAATCGAGGACATGTCCATCCGTGCGTTCGCGGGTCGAACCGATCTTTACGGCCTCGCCGGCACGTTTGACGACCCGCAGCGTATCGAGCCGACTAACGAGAAGGCATTAATTCATTGGCGGGCGGGGCGCTTGCGTTGGAACCGAGATCACAAACCATGGTTCTTCCGCGATATCTGGAGAATTCTTTACCGGCCCGACGAGTACAGCTATCTTTGCGATGCGCTTGGGCAGTCTAACTACCCTCACAATCAATCGCCACGCGGTTCCTTCGATCCCGACAAGCTTGGTTATCCGCCGATGATCGACTGGGAGGCGGTCGCGGAGTGTGAAAAGAAGTGCATCGAGGACCACCACTCGGGTCATCTGTTCGTCGAGGCGCTCTCGCTCGCACTACTCGCGCCCGAGAAGGTGGCAAGGCGGACAGTCGGGGGCCAGCCCGGCGCGCACCTGATCTCGCACACCAGTGAAGGCGATCTGGAGGAGGCATTATCGAGTTTTGCTCGCACCGTGTACGGCGATGACCCAGGTGATGACCTCGATAACTACCTCAGGCAGTGGCAAGCAGCCTTTCAGTCGCCTTCGTATGCCAAAGCCGGTGAAGATCTCGAGCGCGCAGTGGAGCAGTTAACCGCCGGAGCCGCTTCGTCGCTCACCGACAAGCCCGCTCGCCAGTTCCGCGTACTGGTGAAGGATTTGCTCCGGGAGTACCTTACCGGCAAGCTGCTCGAGGAGTGCCGCGCGAAGTGTATCGAAAACAACACAACTGATCCTTACCGATCCTATCGCCGCTACATCTTTGATCTGCTGCGAGCGCCAGGCGAGGAGAACCAATTCGTCATCGGTGGAAGACCGAGCAGCAGGATTCACAACCTCCCGCGCATGCCGTTGTTGTGCGGAGACAACCCGATTTCGAATACGCTGGTTTCGAAGTTTTTCCGCCTCACCGACTACCAGTATTACCTGCTGCGCCAGTGGTCGCTCGGCCTCTTCTACAACGAGGATCTCGAAGGATGGGAGCATCCAGATCCGTGGCTACCATACGCGAATTGGGTGAACCGGACGGCGCGCGAGCTCGATCGCGGAGTAATCACCAACTTGCTCGGCGGCTCCTTCTGTCCCGGCGGGGAGATAGGTTGGGTGATGAGAAACCCGTCGATTTGGGTTGAGCCTTACCGCATCAAAGCGGATCCAGCTTTTTACAACTTTGGCCAGACGGCTGCGCAGGCGAACGCCTTCCACGGCCAGGTGCCGGACAGCGACTACGCTTTTTATGCCGGCGACGATCTCAGCCTGAGTAACGACTTCGTAACCGGTCTGCAGCCCGGCGACCTAACTAAGTACATGGCCCTTCCGTGGCAGTCGGACTTCAACGAATGCTCGACCCAGCCGATCGACGTCACCTACGAGAATTGGAACGTGATCTACCCTGACACCGACAATGACAAGCTGATGGCCCGAGAGCGGCGAGTCTGGGAGACGCTCTGGTGGCCGGCACACCGCCCGCTTCAAACCTGGGAGCTGGTTTCGGTCGTTGAGGGAAAGCCGAAAATCGTCTGGCGAGACTGGTCGCCCGGCGTTCCGCAAACCAACGCAGGCGATTTGAAGATGGTAAGCGAGTGGTCGAGGCTGGGCTTTATTCGGCTCAATCCGTTCTTGCCTCCCGGCGATGTAAAGCCGACCACGCTTCCTCCCGATCAGAAATACATCAGCGTCGAACGGACCAATACCAAGCAGGACTGAGGAGCCTAATGAGCGACATTCCATTCGTAGGCTACTGGAATTACCGGAGCCTGTTTAGGATTCAGCACTCGAGAAGCGACGGCGGCGTTAATCCGGCTGCCATAGTCGCATCTTTCTATGCGGTTCGATTGGGATAGGGCGCAACCAAGTGACGCCGAGTCCAGCCGAGAACAGTCCCTGGTCCTGTGATGTCGCCATCGTCGGCGGTGGACCCGCCGGGTCCGCAACCGCCCTCTCGCTTCGAAGCCACGCTCCCTCTCTCTCAGTCGTCCTAATTGAAGCCTCTCGCTACCAGACCCCGCGGGTCGGCGAGACGCTGCCGCCGCCGGCCCGGTCGATCCTCGAGCACCTCGGAGTCTGGGAGGCTTTTCGCGCTCAGCGTCATCGCGAAGTTCATGGTACGACCGCGGTATGGGGCGCAGCCGCGCCTCTCGACAACGACTTCATTTACATGCCGGCTAACACGGGTTGGCACCTCGATCGGGTCGCGTTTGATGCAATGCTCGCAGAACAGGCTAAGAGCCGGAGCGTGTCGCTCCTGCTGGACACCCGGCTCGGTGAAGCAAAGCGCGCCGGTGAAAGATGGCGGCTGACCCTCTCGAACGGGAGGATCCTCTTTGCTCGATTCATCGTCGATGCAACGGGCGGCTCGGCGGCCTTCGCTCGCCGTTGCGGCGCTCGATTTATCGACTCCGACCGGCTCATCGGGATTTCCCGATTCTTTGAGGGAGGCTCCGCCGATCCTCGCACTTTGGTCGAACCGTTCGAAGAAGGCTGGTGGTACACGGCGGGATTGCCCGCGGGGCGGCGCATTGCGGCCTGCATGACCGACGCTGATCTGGCTCGCAGAATGGGACTCAAGGAGGAAGAACAATGGGCGCGGACACTGGCCGCGATGTCCAGCGTGCGAGCGATGTTACGAGGCAGCAAACCGTGCAGTCCGGTAGTTGTTCGCTCCACCGAGTCGCGCCGGCTGGAGCCCGCGGCCGGTGACACCTGGCTGGCAGTCGGCGACTCCGCGTCGCGGTTCGACCCGCTCTCCTCGCAAGGCATCGTCAAAGCGCTGCGGTCCGGGATCTTCGCATCTTATGCGATCGGAGATCTGCTCGCGCGAAACGACGACTCCGGCCTCCGTCGCTATCGCCGCTACGTCGCCGAGGAATTCAAGAGCTACACCGCGGTGCGCGCGAAATACTATCGTCAGGAGCAGCGCTGGCCCGGGAGCGAGTTCTGGCGCCGCAGGCAGGTGGAGACGGCTTCGTGATGCCTGATGCGTAATCCGTGATGCGTGATCCGTAAATGAGTGATCCGTGATCCGTGATGGGTAATCCGTGTTGAGCCGCGTTCACGCGGCTTCCGCTAAGCAAATAGGCCAGCGGTTTACGGCTGGTTCGACGCGAAACCACTCGCTTCGAGCCCGTTTTAACGGGCTTCTCAGTCGCTTCAGCACGACCGCGTTCAAGGCTAAAGCCGCCCGCTTCGAAGCACGCTAAAGCGCGCTGTCGTGGTTCGTCGCGGCGCATCACCAGCGCTCAAGCGCTGGCCTATTGTGAACTCCGGACAAGCCCGATTAATCGGGCTAGTCGCTTCCGGGAAATCCTCACGCGCACCGGCTGCGCTGTGCGGGTTTGACAAAACTGTGCCGGCGGTGGTGTTTTCGCTCACGACAGCAAGTCCCAGTTCTAACTGCACAAAAAGCGCGTCACTTCTTCTTGTCACTCAATGTTCGGCGCGGTAGTCTTATTGCTCAAAGAAAACACAATGAAAATAGTCGTAATCGGATACGGTAGGGTGGGGTCACGGGCGGTTGCAGCTCTGCTAGAACGCGGCCACGAAATTTCCCTGATAGACAAAGAAGCGAGCCGGCTAGGGCGGGCTTCACGCCTCGAAGGGGTGGAGCTTATTCAAGGGAACGGCATCGACGTCGACATCCAGCGCGAAGCGGGGGTCGGAGAAGCCCATATGCTGCTGGCGATTACCTTCGACGACAACGTCAACCTGATGGCCGCTCAGGTAGCGCGCACCCACTTTCAGATCCCTCGCGCAATCGCTCGCGTCTACGAACCGACTCACGCCGAAGCAACCCAGGAAGACCCGCAGTTGATCGTGGTCTGCCCAACACTGGTTGCCGCTGAGCTCATCGTCGAACAAGTCGACATCGCAGCCAAACAACCCCTGGGTGAACGAATACCAACAGAGCCGGCCAAGGCCGAGCCTCGACCTCGTTACGAGGACACTGATGAGTCGCGCTACATTCTGGTCGCTGGAGGCGGCAAGGTAGGTGTGAACCTTGCGCGCGAGCTTTACGACAGCGGTCACGAGGTAGCCATGATCGAACGCGACAACGCTAGAGCAACCGCGCTGTCAGCCAAGCTCGACTGCCCGGTGTTTGTCGGTGACAGCTCGACTCACGACGTGCTTGAAAAAGCCGGCGCCGCTCGAGCTCGGGTTTTTGTCGCGGCGACCGGCAGCGACCAGGACAACCTGATCGCGTGCCAGGTCGCCAAGAAAGTGTTTGGGGTGCCGAAGACCATCGCTCGCGCGTCGAATCCCAAGAACGAACCGGTGATGGCACGGCTCGGTATCGACTCAACGGTCAGCTCGACTGCCATCATCCAGCAAGTTATAGAACGCGAGCTGCCAACCGTGCGCATCAAGACTCTGCTGAGTCTTCAGTCGGGCGCATTTCAGATTCTCGAATATCCTTTGGACGCAGCCTCTCCGGCCGTCGGCCGAACCGTTCGCGACATCAATCTACCGCAATCCAGCAATCTGATTGCGATCCTGCGCGGCAAGACCACCGTCGTCCCGCGCGGCGACACCGAGTTGAGCGAAGGCGACGTCGTAATCGCGCTTGTGAACATCGAACAGGAAGCCGAGCTCCGAAGCGCTCTGCTTGGCGCGTAAGAAGCGCGCTTCCGCTATCGTTACTCATGGAATTCATCACAACCAACAGAGATCACGAGCTTCTGATCGTGACGCTCGGTCGCGCCAAAGCCAACCCGTTGAATGCTGCGATGGTCGAGGAACTGATTGCTGCGCTGGAATCTGCCACTGGTGATGATGTGCGAGGAGTCGTTTTGGCGAGCGACCGTCCGAAGTTCTTTTCGAGCGGATTCGATGTCAGTGAGGTCTTTCAATACGATCGCGAGAGGATGACCGAGTTCTTTGGCCGCTTCATCAATCTCTACGAGAGCATTCTGCTCTTGCCAAAGCCGGTAGTTGCGGCCGTGAGCGGTCACGCATACGCGGGCGGGGCGGTTTTGGCTTTGGCCTGCGACTCGCGCATTATGGCCGAGGGTGAGTTCGGATTCGCGCTCAACGAGGTAAACCTTGGCGTTGTTGTGCCGTCAGGGTTTATTCGCATGGCGACCGCCGCAGTCGGAGCCAGGAATGCGCGCGAAATCATACTCGAGGGCAAGCCGCTGTCACCGGCACGAGCGCTGGAAATGGGATTGGCGGACTCAGTAGTAAAACCCGAAGCAGTGCTTGACCGCGCAATAGCGAGAGCTCGCGAGCTTGCCGCGAAGCCGCCTATGGCCTTTGGCGCAGTCAAGCGGTTGTTCCTCGAAGCAAGCGGTCACTCCGCCGCGTTTAGTGATCGCCTGACGTTGTCGCAATTCGTCGAGCATTGGTTCTCGCCGGAGGCGACTGAACGCAAAGAAGCGCTGATTCAATCTCTGCGGCGCTAGTATTCAGTCGCGATGATTTTTGATGAACACCTGTACGGGCGTCCCTCGGTGGGCGCCCCTCGATCACAACCTTTTGTTCCCGCATGCGGAGGGGCGCCCGTACAGATCCATCGTCTTGAGCGTGAGTGACAATCTACGATAAACAGGAGAAAACAAACTGATGACTGAATTGGTATCGTTATCAAAAGACGGCGAAGTCGGAATCATCACGGTCAATAACCCGCCGGTGAACGCCATCAGCCCGGGAGTGCCAGAAGGTATCGCAGCTGCGCTCAAGGCGATTCAAAAAGATGACCAGCTCAAAGCCGCGGTGTTAATCGGCGGAGGCAGAACCTTTATCGCCGGCGCCGACATTCGGGAGTTCGGAAAAATGACCTCGGGTCTGCGCCGGGGCGGGAGCCTGCTCCCTTTCCTTCTCGCGATTGAAGACAGCACTAAACCGACCATCGCAGCAATTCACGGCACAGCGTTCGGCGGCGGGCTCGAATTCGCGATGGCGTTTCATTATCGAGTGGCTGTTCCAGCGGCTCAGATCGGCCAACCCGAGGTGAAGCTGGGCATCATTCCAGGCGCCGCCGGAACGCAGCGTCTCCCGCGCCTGGCGGGTGTCTCGAAGGCGGTCGAGATGTGCGCCATCGGCGATCCAATCAGCGCGAGTGAAGCACTCAAGTACGGAATCGTCGATCGAATCATCGAAGGTGATTTGCTTCAGGGCGCGGTCGCGTTCGCTCGCGAAGTGCTCGCCAGCGGTGAGAAACCGCCGAAGACTCGGGAGCGCGATCAGAAACTTGCGGGCGAACATTCCAGGAGCTTTGCCGTGGCACGAGAGCAAGCCGGCAAGAAAATGCGCGGGCAGACGGCGCCGCTTGCGGCGATCGAAGCCGTCGAAGCGGCTACCGGGATGTCGTTTGACGAAGGCTGCAAAAAAGAGGCGGAACTGTTCCAGCAGTGTCTATTCGGAGATCAATCGAAGGCTTTGATTCACGTATTCTTCGGCGAACGCGAAGTCGCCAAGATCCCGGGCATCGCGAAAGACACGCCGACTCTGGAGATTCGCAAGGCGGCAGTCATCGGAGGTGGCACGATGGGTGGTGGCATCGCAATGAACTACGCGAACGCCGGTATTCCGGTGATTGTAAGAGAGGTCTCGCAAGAGATCCTCGATCGCGGGCTTGCGACGATCGCAAAGAACTATGCCAACTCGGTGAAGAAAGGCCGTTTCTCGCAGGAGGTGATGGATCGTCGCATGTCTCTCATCACACCGACCACCACTTACGATGGGTTTGAAGATGCGGACATCGTTGTCGAAGCGGTCTTCGAAGGCATGGAGTTGAAGAAGCAGGTCTTCGGCGAGCTCGACAAGATCTGCAAGCCTCAAGCAGTCCTTGCTTCCAACACGTCGACGCTCAACATTGATGAGATCGCTTCGGCTACCTCTCGCCCGCAGATGGTCATCGGGCATCACTTCTTCAGTCCTGCAAACGTAATGCGGCTGTTGGAAATTGTCCGCGGCAAAGCGACAAGCAACGAAGTGATCGCAACTTCAATGGCGCTCGCAAGGCGTCTCAAGAAAGTTGGAGTGCTGGTCGGCAACTGCCGCGGGTTCGTAGGTAACCGGATGTTTCATCCTTACATGCGAGAGGCCCAGTTTCTTGTCGAAGAAGGCGCCGGCATCCCCAACGTCGACAAGGCGCTTTACGACTTTGGAATGGCGATGGGGCCGCTTGCCACAGGCGATCTCGCGGGTCTGGACGTCGGCTGGAGGATCAGAAAAGAGTATAAGGACGACCAAACCGAAGCCAGGGGTCTCAAGGTCGCCGACCGCTTGTGCGAGATGGGGCGGTTCGGGCAAAAGACCGGCGCGGGTTATTACCTCTACGACGAGAATCGCCGGGCGATTCCTGATCCCGACGTGGAGAAACTTGCCGAGCAGGTTGCCGCGGAAAACGGTATCACGCGGCGCTCGATCGGCGCGGACGAGATCGTCGAGCGAACCATCTACGCTCTGGTGAACGAAGGCGCGAAGATCCTTGAAGAGGGTTACGCGCTTCGAGCGGTCGATATCGATATCATCTACATCAACGGCTACGGTTTTCCTGCGCGGCGAGGCGGACCGATGTGGTACGGAGACACGGTTGGCCTCGCGAAGGTTTACAGCCGCGTGTGCGAGTTCTACGACCAGATGGGAGAGGTCTGGAAGCCCGCGCCTCTGTTGAAACAACTGGCGGAACAGGGCAAGACCTTTGCCGACTTCGACAAAGAAAAGGGCGCTGCCGCCGCGGGTTGAAGTCTACAGCGCGACGAAAGCCGCTCATTGAACCTTACGCCGCGTCGAGTTACAGATGGTTTGATCCAGCGCTTCGGTTTCAGTTGGTTGAAGTCTGGGCGCGCCGGCCTCTGTTCACATTGCGAAGTATAAGCTTCTCGGTTCCTCTCGCAGGTTCCTTGGTCGAGCAGCGAATCCCGTAGGGATAGAATGTCTGTAGCATCCGATCTTGGAAGAGTGGTAGAGCTCCGTAGGAGCGGTATGTTCCGATTGGATTTGTGCCAGCCTTCAACTGCAACGTAGTCTCGAGAGCTACGTGGCACATATCACTCCTCCGGAGTTCGAGAAAGCCCGCCGGCGGTTACTACAAACATCGCACTCCTACGGAGTTCGGACTTACGGACTCACCCTGCCGAGTTCGAACTCGCCGACTCCGGACTCGCTCGAGTTCGGAACTGCCGAGCTCGGAGCCGTCACTGACTCAAGCGAGCGAACCCTTGTCGAGGTCTTGCGGCTCAGTTCGAATAACAAATCCGGAGAACAATAATGGTCGAAATGCGAAGAGCGTATTGCCGTTCGATGATCGTCGCGTGTGTTGCCTTGATCTGTGTTGTCAGCTCGTCACAAGCCCAGCAACAGCAATCAGACAAGCCGTTTCGCGGTGGGATCAATCAAGTCAAAGATCCGGATCGTCCTCATCCGGTGCGAAACGACGTAGCGCAGCCAGGCGAGGAAATCGTCACGCTGCGTTACTTCAAGATCAGGAAGGGGAGCTTCGATGAGTTCCTGCGGGTAAGCGTCGAAGGGGTGTGGCCTTACTTCGAGAAGCTTGGAAGCCGCGTGATCGGTATGTGGAAAGTCATCACAGCCGAAGGCGTAACTGGCGCTTCAGGTGAGAGCAAGGATTTTGACGAGGTGTATTTGTCGACGCGATACGCGAGCCTGGATCATTGGAAAGCATCGCGAGATGGAGTGCTACACGGAGGCAACGGTCCGGATTGGGTAAAGTGCAAGTCCGCGCTCGACCGCCGCAATGCTCTGACCATCGAGACTCACGTGATTTTTTTGAAGGGCACCATGGCGCCTGGCGGGCCTTACTTCATGCCGGGTCTGAACGAGAATTACGAAAAGAAGCCAGCTAAGTAACAGGAACTCCGTCAGGAGTTCCATGTTTATAGTATGCGACAGGCGAGACGCATGAACTCCCTCAGGAGTTCCATGTTCATTGCATGACATCTGAGTCGTGGGAACTCAGTTAGGGGTTCTGTGCGCCGTCAGCCGAGAGACACATTTCACTCCTGACGGAGTGAGTATCCGTCCTGCCTGATGGCTATAAACATGCAACAACTATGTGGTTGTGTTGCAGGCTACCGAGTCTGCGTTGCGTCTCGCACGCGGAGAGGGACGCAAGCTGGCAGCTTGCGCCACGGGTCAGGCGCGAATCAATCCGCGGAAGCTCGTCGCGTACGAGTTGAAGCCGGGGAAGATTGTGTGCAGATTCGTCGCGCCAAGATGCCGCGCGGCTATCTCTGAAAACACGTCGCGGAAATCAGTGGTCAGAGCGAGGTCGCGGCCCTCGTACAACTGCTCGGTCGTAAGACCCGGCCACTTGCCGTAAACTTTACCGCCCTTCACCGGTCCTCCCACTACAAAAGCAACGCTCGCGTGTCCGTGATCGGTTCCGCCTGAACCATTCTGTCTGATCGTTCGCCCAAATTCGGTCATCGTCAGGATCACCACGTTGCGCATTCGATCGCCAAGATCCTTGTAGAGGGCCGCGATACCCTGACTGAAGTCCTGAAGCCGATTCGCGAGCTGACCTCGCGACGACCCTTGATTCGCGTGCGTGTCCCAGCCGCCTACATCGGTGAACGCGACTTCGACTCCGAGATCAGACTTGATCAACTGCGCGATCTGAAGAAGCGATTGGCCGAACGGTGAGCGCGGATAATTAGCTCCGTTGGCCGGTGTGTACTGAGCGGGGTTAGCTTTCTTGAGCATCCTTACGGCTTCGAAGGCTTCCTTGCCAGTACCGTGAAGCATGTCGCTCAGTCCTTGCGAATACAGCTCTTCGAATCCCTTAGCGATCTGACCGTTCCCCTGACCTGCCCTGACGCCGAAGTCAGAAATATTGGTCATTGCGATCGCCGGCGCCGGACCTAGCAGTGTGCGCGGCAAGTTCGCGGTAAATGACACGGCGCGAAACGGCGTTGCCTTCCCGTCCTTCTTGGCTTGCATGTAGCGGTTCAACCAGCCGTCAGCGGTGCCTTTGTTGCCGGGCGTCGCCGCTTCCATATAGTCCTGCGCGTCGAAGTGAGAACGGGTGTTGTCCGGCGAACCGACAGCGTGGACAATCGCGAGATGCCCTTCGTCGTAGATCGGCTTGAAGGGTGCGAGCGCCGGATGCAACCCGAAGTAGCCGTCGAGGTCGATGGCGCCGTCGGCATTGCCATTCTTCGGCTGCGGCACCGCGATCTGAGGCCGGACGCTGTAGTAGCTTTTGTCGCCGAACGGGATCACCGCGGAAATTCCATCCATCGCGCCGCGTTGAAAGATGGCGATGATGATCGGGTGATCTCTTCCCGTTCCGCCGAGAGTCTGCGCGAGCGCCGCGCGTTCGAGAAACGAAGGCGCCGCGGCAAAACTTGCCATCGCGATTCCTGATGACTTGAGAAAGAATCTTCGTGTTACGGCCATGACTTCATCTCCGATTCAGAATTCGGTTCGTGGTTCAGGGTTCGTGGTTCAGGGTTCGTGGTTCAGGGTTCGTCGTTCAGGTTCGTGGTTCTGGGTTCGTGGTTCTGGGTTCGTGGTTCTGGGTTCATCCGACTTGGCGGTTCAGGCTTCAACCAACCCTAAACCCTGAACCCTGAACCCTAAACCCCAAACCCTAAACCCCAAACCCTAAACCCTAAACAGCTACCTTCTTTGAAACTCGGGCGAGCCGAGCACCAGTCCGAACACTTTGCCGATCTCGAGATCTTCAGAAGACATCGCGATCTGAGGTCCGGGGCTCTGACGCATACCCAGCCGCCTCTCGAGCCGTTCGGTGTCGCCTGCTTTCTGCGCTTTTCCGACCGCGTTGCCCGGTGGCAAGACTTGCATTGAATTGTCCGCCATCAGCTCTTCGCCCGTTGGCGCTGGTATCCGCGGCACTTCGCCCAGCTCGCCCTTCACCGGCACGCCGTCCGTCAACTGCTTGTCCAGAACCTTCCGAGTCTGTGCCGAGACATCGCCGTTGAGCAGCGCGACTATTGCTCGCTCCAGGACTTGCCCACGGTCCGAGATGTCAGCG
>DATMCM010000230.1:0-6482 GCA_035558335.1 Blastocatellia bacterium
ACCGCTTGCGAAAAGCCTTGCCCCACGCTAGCGGCGCCGACCGCGGCTACATAAAGCCCAAGATAGCGTGATGGAAGCAACGCTGCCATCAATACCTGGTCTAAGCTCGAATTGGCCAAGCCGGCCATACTCCCGACGTGAACCTTCGCGCCGTACTTCAGCATCTGCTTTGCTAATGGGACGTCAACTACCAAGCTTAAGCGTACGCCGGCACGCCACAGCGCTAACAGCGCAGCGGCAAGCCCGGTAGCGTGAAGCAGCAGGAGTATGAGGATTATGTTAGGCAGTGTTAGCCTGCCGAGCACTATCAGGATGCACGTCCCCAACACATATCCGGCAGGCAAGATGAGCCGCAGCCAGTTGAATGACGCGATCCGCATCCGGCCCTGCAAAATGCTCCCGCTGTATTGAGTGATCAGCGCGATCGGTATGATGAGCAGAAAGGCTCTGCCGGCGGCGATGACTGATCCGCCTTGACTGCGAAGCAACCAGGGTAATGCTACAAATCCAACCAAGATTGCAATCGCGCCTTGCGTCAGCGCAAGCCACACACCGTTGGCGAACAGCGTTCGCGGCTTCGATTCCGGAAATGCGGCATAATAAAGAGTAGCAACGATCAACCCAACGCTGCTCAGGTAGACCAGCAACGTGGGCCATAAGATCGCCGCGGCGACCTCGCCTCGACCGACCGGCCCCAGCCACCGCGATAGGAGTATCGAGTTTACCAATGCCAGAAGGGTCAGCCCGAAATTAGTAATGAGAGTCCTAAGAATTAGTGGGCGAAGCATTCATCACTCTTTGGAGCGCTGATGGCATAACTACGCTTTGAACGATCGCACCGCATTAACAACTTGCACGGCGTCCTCTTCGGACAGGTGAGGCCCCATGGGCAGACTCAGCACCTCGCGGTGAATGGCTTCGGTGATAGGATACCTTCCGCCATCAAGTCCCATCTCTTGGTAAGCCGTCTGTAGATGCGGCGGCACCGGATAGTGAACCAACGTGTTCACCCCGACTGATTTCAGGTATCTCTGAAGCTCGTCGCGGCGCTTCGACCGGATCACAAACAAATGCCAGACCGGGTCTGCCCCGTCGGCGACTGCTGGCAACATCACATCAGCCGTCTTCAATCGTTCAACGTACATCCCGGCTATGCGAGCGCGCCGCGCGTTCCACTCGTCCAAATGCCGAAGCCTCACCCTCAGCATTGCTGCGTGCAGCTCATCCAAACGGCTGTTGGTCCCCTTCTCCTCGTTGTAATACTTCTCCCTCGAGCCATAGTTCCGGAGCAATCGCACTCGCTCGGCAAGCTCACCGTCGTTGGTCGTCACCGCACCGGCGTCACCATACGCACCTAGGTTCTTCGTCGGATAGAAGCTCCAACCAGCCGCGTCTCCAAGACTGCCTGCGCGCCGATCCCGATAGCGAGCGCCGTGAGCCTGCGCCGCGTCCTCGATGACCCGCAGTCTCCGCCGAGCAGCTATCTCATTGATCGGATCCATCTCCGCGGGCTGGCCGTAGAGATGGACCGGGAGAATCGCCTTCGTTCGAGTCGTAATCGCTCGTTCAATTCGACCGGGTTCGATGTTGTAAGTTCCGCCGTTGGGCTCGACCGGAACCGGCGTCGCTCCGGTCGCCGATATTGCAAGCCAGGTTGCTACGTAGGTGTTAGCGGGAACGATCACCTCATCGCCCGGGCCAATTCCATAAACGCGCAGTATCAACGCCAGCGCTTCCAGCCCGTTGGCGACTCCAACGCAATGCCTCGTCCCGCAGTACTCTGCAAACTCCTGCTCGAAGGCATTCACTTCTTCGCCGAGGATGTACCAACCCGAGTTCATCACTCGTTGGAAAGCGGCATCCAGCTCTTCTTTGAGCTCCAGGTACGAGGCTCTCAAATCAAGAAACGGAACCTCTGCACTCATCTTCGGCCTAAGGTCATCTCGGGATTGTCGCGCTTCGGAAACCATCGTAGTCCGTAATGTACTCTGCGGGATCGTATGCGTCCGACGAGAGAACCAGCAGCACCGCGTCGCTGGAATAATTCTGCTGGGTCGCCCAAACCCCCGGGGGAATGTAGAGACCGGACGCCGGACTTTTGAGAACTATCTCTTCTTTGTTTTGGCCGTCATCCACGACGATTGAAACGCTACCCTTCACACAAACCAGGAATTGATGAGTCGTTCGGTGTGCGTGCGCCCCGCGCACCTGGCCGGCGGGCACGTCGAAGACTATGAAGTAGCGTTTGGGTACGAAAGGAAGTAGACCTTCACATTCGGCAAAAGACAGGCTGCCACGTGAATCGGTGATGATCGGCAAATCCACGAGACGCACTGATGGAACCGTTGCCACGCTACGCGTCGCTCCTGTGGGTTTCATTAGTGTGCGTGTGATTAACCGAGGCCCTTTTGATGGCTCGCTTCGGCGCCGTCCTGCGTGTAACCGGAGTAGTGGCGGTTATAGTAGTAGTAATCGTATCCCTCCCTACGCAAGTCCACGTTGTTGAGCACTACTCCGAATATCTTCGCCCCTACGTTTACAAGCTCCTGCCGCGCGCGCCGCACAACATCTCGAGTGCTCTTGCCGCCGTGGACGACCAGTATCACTCCGTCCACCATCGTCGAAAGAATAACCGGGTCAGTGACGTTAATCAGCGGCGGCGAGTCTACAAGGATGTGATCGTAGCGTTCCGCCAACTCGCGCAGCAGGTCTTTCATTCGGTCTGAGATAATCAGTTCAGCGGGATTTGGCGGGATCGGCCCGCAGGGAAGCAGCGAGAGATTGGCAATCGGAAGCGTCTGAATCACGTCATCCAGATTGACGCTCTCATTAGACAGATAAGTGGACAGGCCCTGGTGGTGCTCCGCTCCAAGAACTTTGTGGGTAGTCGGCCGGCGGAGATCGCAGTCGACGATCAGAACTGAGGCACCCATCTGCGAAAGCGAAATCGCGGTGTTGACGACCGTCGTGGTTTTGCCTTCACCGGCCTGTCCGCTCGTTATCAATATGGTCTTTGGCGCGTGACCTGCTGCCGACAGCAGCACCGAAGTTCTCAACACCCGGTATGCTTCCGCTACTGATGACCGACTGTCCAGTGAAGCGAGCTGAGTAGCCGCGCTGGCCGAGCCGTTCGACGCTCCGCTCGAAATCAATCTCTTGCCTCGAGCTTTGAGCCTTCGCGACCCGCTTGTCGCCGCGGCCGGTATCACACTGAGCGCAGGCAACTGCGCGTAGCGCCCGACGTCTGCAACGGTCTTGATTGTGTTGTCCAGATAATCGAGAAAAAATGCAAGACCAACGCCTGCCGCGGTGCTCAGCATTAAGCCGAGCACAATAGAGAAGAACCGGCGGGGCCCGACCGGGAAGCTCGGGACTTGAGCCGGCTCAATCACGCGCAGATTATTTTGCTGCTCGGCCCGCTGGGCGTTTGCCTGGTTGGCCTTCTGCAGGAAGTCCTGATAGAGCGCCTTGTTGGTATCAACATCTTGCTTGAGGATGTTGAACTGAATCGCGTCCTGGTTCTGCTGGATAGCTTCACCCTTGGCCTGGCCGAGAGCTACCTTAAGCATACCCTCGTCCCTAACCGCGCGCTCATATTCGTTCTTTAGTTTCTCCTCGAGCGACTTACGGCTGTCGTCAATTTGTCCTTTGATTGCTTCAATCTTTTCTTTCGCTTCAATAAGCCGCGGGTTCTCGGGTCCGTACTTTACTCGAAGCTCGGCCGCCTGCGTCTCGAGATCACTGAGCTGCTTCTGAAGATCGGCGATCTTCGGAGACGCCTTGAACAGCAGGTCTCCGTATGCCTCGGGCAGCTTCTCCACGCGGCCTTGCTTCACCTCGTCATAAAGCGACTGCTTCAGCATTCGTTCGGTCGAAGTTCGCAGCATCTGATCGTGCAGGTTCTCAAGCTTCTTGGAAGTAAGCGTACCTTCTTTGTCGGTGGAAAAGATGCCGTGTTCGCGCGTGTACCTCGCCAACGCCTCCTCGGACTGCTGAACCTGGGCCTTGAGCTTGTTGGTCGACTGTTCCAGCCAGCGCGCCGCGTTTGTGTACTTTTCAGTCTTGTTCTCAAAGTTGCGATCGAGGAAGTCCTGGGCTACCGCATTGGCAAGATCGGCGGCCATGTCGGGATCCGTGTGGGTGAACGAGATTCGAAGCGCCCTCGTTTCTTTCACTGGATCGACGCTCAACCCGGCGTCGAGCATACCAATACACCGCTCGATCTTTTCTTTCTCTTCTTTAGTGCGAAGTGACTCGTCATCGGGCGTGCTGGCGGTGATCACCTTGGGATCGGTTTCCAATCCTTCTTTCGAGTTCTGCTCCGTGAGCCCAACCTTGGCTCCCATCGTTTTGAGCGCTTCCCAAACCGACCTCTTTCCGGGGCTGCCGAGGAAGACCTTGTTCTGGTCGAGCTTTTTCTGCAGCACGACGCTTTCCAGCAGCGAGTGGCTCTTTACCATCAACATTTTGGTCTTCATGTTGACCATGTAAAAAGGATCGTAATCATCGCCAAAGATGCTGCCCGGCCGGCCCAGCGTCGAAGCATCCTTGCCGATCTCGATCAGGGTCGACGCCTGATAGCTGTTCTTGGTTCGATAGACTTCAATTGTGACCAGCGTGGTGATGATCAATGAGATACTCAGGATCAGCCACCTGCGCTTGCTGACCGTGCGCCAGAGCTCGCGCAGATGTACCTTTTGATTGTCCGGGCCCGGACCATAGCCGTAAGAGCTCGGATAGTGAGGCCGCAGTCCGCCCGTCTCCTTCGCCATTATATCGAGCGGAAGAGGAAGTCTCTCCAAATCAAGTCTTTCGTCAGGCATTCTCAAGTGCTCCGCAACAGCAGGAGTGTCAATCAATCAAAAGCCAACTCACGGAGTCGGCGCTATCTCGGCCTGAGCCTATTAATGTCAGTAACGGTATACGCCTCGCTGAATAGCGCCTGTGCCCAATGCCTTGAGCACAGAGTTGCCGATGGTCTTCATCTTACTGTTCGGGATGATGACGATGTCGTTCGCCACGATCGTGACGTCCTCGCCCTTTCCCTTCATCACCGCGGCAACGTCAACGGGTATCTCCTGCCGCTGACCGGTGGCCTGGTCTTGTCGGAATATCACGCAGCTGCCCGAGGCCGCGTTCATAGTCAGTCCCTGCGACAGCGCCACGGCCTGCCGCAAAGTTGTCCCCTCGCTCAGCGGGAAGGAACCCGGCGCGTTAACTTCGCCCGCAACAAAGAAAACATCAGCGATCGGGATGTTCACGATGTCGCCCGGTTCAAGAATCATGTCTTTGTCTTTTGGAACTATGCCCCTGAACAGATTGCTGATATTGATGGTTCTCACGACGAACTCCGGCTCATCGTCCGAACTCTTATCAGCCGTTTTTGACACCAGGCTCTGAGCGTCCGGACCGGCAGGCATAGGTTTCGGGGCTTGTCCCGTTTCTGACCCCGAGTCCTTCTTCACTTCGTGAAGGATGAACGCAACCGAGCCGTGATTTTCAGCCAGTCCTCCGGCCACGGATATGAGCTTGATCAGCGATGGGTGTCCTTCGATTTGATAAACGCCAGGCTTTCTTGCCGCGCCGAGAATAAAAAAGGCGCGGCTGTTGAACTGTTTGACGGATACGAGAACGTTTGGGTCTTTTAGATACTTCCCGCGCAGCCTGTCGGCAATTTCCTTGCTGAGGTCTTCAGTCCTCTTGCCACCCGCCTTCACGCGTTTGAGATAAGGCATGAGAAATGTGCCATCGGCATTTACCGAAGCGGTGATGGACAACTCCGGAGCGTCGTCAACCTTTATCTCGATGACATCGCGCGGTCCGATAAGATAGTCCTCGTCCGGCGAAACGAGAATGCTGGGCGTCGTGCTGGTATCTCCGCCGGAAGGAGTCGGCGGTTTGACCTGCGGTTGCTGCGGACGAGTCTGCGCGCTTGCGGTCGCGGAGGCCAGCGTCAGCCCAAAGGCGAGTCCCAGAACTATCAAGGGCCGGGAGATTATCTTGTTGCTCATGACGGTACTCCTGTTGCGAACTCACCTGCTTCGGCGGCCTCGCGTTCCTTCAAAGCTACGGCGGGAGCGACCTCATCCACCGTCGCTGCGATGTTGGAAACTACTGCCGCCAACAGTAGAAAGAGTAGACAATTAGATGGTATTTGAAGATTGAAGTCAAACAAACTGTGAACCAATAACGAGAAGATTCCGCCTCCGCAACCCAACGCAAGCCCCGACATCAAAGGGTCGGGTGAGCGCGTGCCTCGCGCGATCGCTCTAAAAAGCAAAACCAAAAACCACACGCCTACAACGCCTCCAGCCAGGCCCGCGTCGGATAGCAATTGCAGATAGTCATTGTGCGCATACTGAACCACCATGTACCCGTTGCCGTGAGTGAACATCGGGTAAACCGTTTCATAGGCCCCCAGGCCGACACCAAGCACCGGGTGGTTTGCAAACATCGTCAACGTGTCACGCCAGACCCAGTTG
>DATMCM010000231.1:0-4750 GCA_035558335.1 Blastocatellia bacterium
GCGCAGTTCGTAACGCCCATTCCGCTCTTTGAGTTGGTCGTCGCGAATGCGCACGTACTCGTCCGGGTCGGGATGATTGCGCACGCCCGGCGATTCCAGGTAGCCCATCTCACCGCCCCCCATGAAATCGGTCACGAACTCGAACCGTTCGCCGTTCCAGGTATAGAGAAAAGGGCACGACGATGGTTTGCGATCAATCTCGGTGACTTTTAGCACCGCAAAGAGGCCGCTCGATTTCGCGCTTGCAAATTCGGTCTCAGCTTGAACGATGCCTGCGGGCCACAGTATGCGAACGGCGTCCGCGCCGGCGCGCTTGTCGAGTCCGAAGATTATGTCGGCGGGAGCGGGAGCCGGGGTGGCCGCATAAGTCTCGAGCTTTTGTTTGAGGCTTCCGGCGCGAGCTTCGAGCTTAGCGCCTACCGCGCTTCGATTGCTCACCCTGCTGGTCAGTTGCATCTTCAACGATCGGTTCCGGCTGCCTCCGTCGTTTCGCGCGAACTTCAGGCCGCCTCTCGCGACTTTAACGATCAAGTCCGTATCGCCATCCCCGTCGATATCACCTGAGGCGAAAGCGCGCGCAAACTGGCCCTTTAGAAGATCGCTTGCGACAGCTCGATCCGTAACGTTCTCCCACTTCGTTCCGAGGTTGCGAAACACGCGAGCAGTCTGGCCGGAAACAATCACGAGGTCGAGCAATCCGTCGTTGTCATAATCCAGAAACTGCGCGCGACCGGCTCCCTCAGTGCCTGAAACCGCGGGCGTCATGACGAAGTGGTCCTTGCCATCGCTGATAGCAAAAAAGCCCGGTCCATCTGCTCTGCCAAAGAAGAAGTCGGTGAAGTCGTCCTTGTTCACATCACCCGCGGCGACGCAGGTGAACCGGCCCTTGGTGTTCAAACCAACTTCGGCGGCCACGTCGCGAAACGTCCCGTCCCGTTGATTGCTGAACAGTGTGGGCGCCGACCCGTAATTGACTACGAGCAGATCGATGTCACGGTGGTTGTCAAAGTCGGTCGGTACGATGGCAACCGCGTGGCCGCCCGATCCAGAAACTTTCGCGGCTGAGGTGATGTCGGTGAACTTTCCGTTGCCGTTGTTTCTGAGCAACAAATTCGGGGCTCCGGGAAAATCATCAGGAAAGACAGGTGGTTGACTCGGGCTGCCCGTCTGAGTTTTTGAAATATCAATAAAGCCCGCAATGAAGATGTCCAGATCGCCATCGTGATCGACGTCGACCAGAGCGGCAGACAATGCGATATATGGATACTCAGGAATCGCGGAAGCCGCGGTCACATCGGAGAATTTTCCGTTGCCATCGTTGTGATAAAGCGCGAGGCGGCCATAGCCCAGAAGGAAAATGTCAGGCCGGCCGTCGTTGTCGTAGTCCCCTGCAACGGCAGCGATCGGTTCCGGCGCCGACGATCGCCTTAAGCCGGATTGCTCAGTCACGTCGACAAACTTGCCGCCATCGTTTCTGTAAAGTCGGATTGATTGAACCCCGACTTCGAGAAGGTCCAGATCCCCATCGCCATCGAAATCGAACGGAACCACACCGCCGCTTAGCGCGACGAGCTGACGTTTTATGTTCTCGTCGATTGCCTTCCCTTTAAGACTGCTCAGGTCCGCGTCGTCGCCATTCGAGCTCGGCTCGGTCCCCGCAGTTGCTGGCAGAATGCTCGACGTTGCATCGGTGAAGATCACATCAGGCGTTGCGGCATCCACAAGCCCGGGCTCGGCTCCAGTGGAAGCAATCGCTTCGGCGTAATTACCCTGCTCGAGATAGTTCGGCCCGACAGTTGTGGCATAGGCTTTCGTGCGAAGCACCTGGAACTTCTGCATCATCGCCTGGCCCTCCTGGCGTTCACCGGAGCGAGTCAGCGCGATTGCCAGGTTATAGGTCGCAGTGACGTTGTAGGGCTCGCTGGCAACCGCGGCGCGAAACGCGACGATAGCTTCAGGGTATTTACGCTGCTGCATGTAGAGCTGGCCCAGGTTGATGTTCGCTCCCGGGTCGCGAGGATCGATCTGAAGTGTGCGTTGAAACTCGGCGAGGCCTTCGACAGGCCGGTTTTGTGTTCTCGCTATCAGCCCGAGCACATAGTGGACTTGCGGCGAAGCAGGCAGAACCTCAGCCGCGGCCTTTAGTTCGCGAAGAGCACCATCGAGGTCGGGCAGGTTGTAGAGAGCGATACCCAGATTCACTCTTGCGAGCGAGAGCGAAGGCTCTATCTTCAAAGCCCGTCGGAATTCTGCCGCACCTTCAGTGTATTTGAACTGCTCGAGCAGAGCGACGCCGATGTTATTCGCGCGATAAGCGTCCTCTCGCGACGATTGCTGCGCCGCGTTCTGATCCGCCGATGGTTGAGGAGAGCCGGCAGACAAACCGGCGGCGACAATAAGCGCCCCAAAGAAGCAAAGAAGCCGAGATCTCATAGGCTGTTAATCGCGCCCTACACCCAGGGCATCGGCGACGCGGTTGATGTAGTTGAACCAGGATGCGATGAGCGTGATCTGCAGGATAGCCTTGTCATCGAAGCCCGCGCCGCGAAGTGTCTCATGATCGCTCTTTGAAATTTTCGTGGCGTCCCTGGTCAACTGCACGACATAGTCCAGCATCGCGCGGTCCGCTTCCTCGATTGGAGCGGTCCGGTAGTTTTCCTGCAGCGCCTTAACCAAATCATCGTCCAGTGTAACTCGACGCAGAAACTCTGCGTGCGACTCGATTCAGTAGTGGCATCGGTTGACGACCGACACCATCGTCGTGATCATCTCGTGCTGGCGGCGCGTTAGCGGAAGATCGGATGACATCAGCACGCCGAAGGTCGCGAATGCGTGATACAGCGCGTCAGGGATCAAGCTGTGAGACGCGACTATGTCAGACGACCCATCTCCAGTCGGATGAACCGGAGTTGCATATTCAATCGGGTACAACGATCGCTGCCCTTCGACTGCGCGTTGCAGAGCTTCCTCATCTTCGGATAAAGGACGGGTTCTTATCCAGGTCATGCCAGGCTCCCATTTTTTGGATTCGTTTGGGCGTTCAGTTCGTTTATAGACGAATTAGTTTTAAGTTTTCAAACGAAACGCATCACGGGTAGTGGTTCAGTCTGACCTGTACGGGCGTCCCTCTGTGGGCGCCCCTCACAAAAAGGCGAGCCCAACCGGCGTAGTGAGGGGCGCCCACAGAGGGACGCCCGTACAGGCTGACACACTTTCAGACTGAACCACTACCGCTTCGCATCAGGTTGAACGAGGAATCGCAAACCGAGTATCGTAAGACCGCTTCACATCCGGAGAGGGGAGAATTCAGTGCAAAGCAAATCATCAACAATGGTACCGCGCCGGCGTTGGATCCGTTGGCTGCTTCTCGTCGCTGTTACGTTGATTGCTCTTGCGGTGGTGTTAGTGCCGGCGTTGCTAATCCAGCCTTTCAAGCTGCAGACGGCTGAACGGTTGCAAATATCGTACGCACTGCGTCATTGGTCACCCATAATAACTCTACTGGCACTCGGGGTTGCGTTGGTGATCGGAACCTCGTTGTGGAAACAGACTCGAGGTTGGTGGCGTCGAGCGAGTCTTGTTTCTCTTTTCGTTCCGCTCCTGGCGGCAACGTGGTTCGCCAGGCAGAACCATTTCGAATGGATGTTCAAGCCGCTTCCGAACACCGCCTTTGCCAAGGTAAATGATGCCGGCTTTGTATCGGACGGCGACATGGTGTTGGCCGTCGAGTTGAACGGTGATGCAGCAGCCTACCCGGTTCGTCAGATAGCGTATCACCACGTGGTGCAGGACACGATTGGGGGCATTCCGGTGCTTGTCACCTACTGAACGCTATGTCACACCGGTCTGGTGTGGGAGAATCCGATTACAGGTCGCAACGCAAAGTTCCACCTTGCGGGCATAAACAACCAGAACTTCATCATGCAGGACGAAGCGACCGGCTCGTGGTGGCAGCAGATCACCGGAGAAGCGATCTTCGGCTCGTCCAAAGGCCAGCGCCTCAAGCCCGTCCCACACGATGAAGTCTCCTTTTCTATCTGGAGACAGGAGCATCCCGATGGGCGAGTCTTGCTACCCGACGACAGTAAACCCTGGAAGCAGTTCTCGGAGAATTGGGAAGAGCAAACCGCGAGGCTTCCTGTCCTTCCGGCGTTGAATCCGGATACTCGCTTGAGTCCTCGAACTCAAATCGTCGGGATCAAAATTGGCACTATCGCGAAGGCGTACCCGCTGACAACCATCCAGCAGCAAAACCCAATACTGGACCACATAGCGGATACGCCGGTGATCATAGTGATGGCTGACGATAAGAAATCCGTGCGGGCTTTCGAGAGAACAGTTGATGGGCGCGAGTTAGAGCTTTTCGCCAGGCCAGATTCTCAAGCTCTTCGGCTCGTGGATGCTCAAACGGGCAGCGAGTGGGATTTCACGGGCAACGCTGTAACTGGCGAATTCACCGGACGAAAGCTAAGGCAAATCTACGCGCTCAACGACTACTGGTTTGATTGGAAAGCCTACAATCCTGACACTGAGATCTATCACTGAGGTTACCGCGAGAATGAGGAATTGTTCACATAATGTCGAGAGCGGGATTCGAACCCGCCCTCGACACAATAGCCAGCTCGCGACTCCGGTTAGTTAGCTACATCGCCGTCATCGTCTATCTTAGACCACGCCGCCGCCGGCCTGCAGGTTCTGACCGGTTACCCAGCGGGCCGACTCGCTCGCGAGAAAAGCGGCTACGTCAGCC
>DATMCM010000232.1:0-2743 GCA_035558335.1 Blastocatellia bacterium
CAGCCAAGTACGAGCGAAGGAGCGCACCGCAGCCTTGCTGGCGCTGTAGACACCGAAGGCCGGGAATCCCTTGATGCTGGCGATGGATCCGTTCAAGAAGATGGAACCGTTGTCGTTGAACAGAGGCAGCGCCTTCTGCACGGTGAAGAGTGTGCCGCGCACGTTCAGGTCGAAGGTTTTGTCGAAGTGTTCTTCGGTTACTTCTTCGAGCTTGGCCAACTCGCCCTGTCCGGCGCTGGCGAAAAGAATATCGATCTTGCCCTTCTCGCGCTTTACCGTATCGTAGAGGCGGTCAAGGTCGGCTAGGTTACTGGCGTCGCCCTGCACACCGGTGGCGTTTTTGCCGATGAGCTTGACGGCCTCATCGAGCTTATCCTTGCGGCGTCCTGTGATGAAGACGTACGCGCCCTCTTTGACGAAAAGCTTGGCGGTGGCGAGCGCCATGCCGGACGTCGCTGCTGTGATGACAGCTACTTTTCCTTCGAGCTTTCCCATGACTGTTCTCCCTCATGCGTGCGATAGATTAATGCGAGAGCCCGCTGCCATCTCGTTATCCGCGGCGTCTCGGGGCTGTTGCGCCGGGCCGCCCCGCATTCGCTTCCAGTCAAGTAGATGCAATTGGGCCCTGAAAAGATTCATTAGTTCAGAACAACAGAACTATTGAACCCTTTTCCTTGAATGACTACTCTTATTAGCATGCGGCCTCTGTTCCACCCCTCGATTGCGGAGATTACGGTAGAAGGAATTCTCCACGCCTTGTCCGACCCGGTGCGGGTGGCAATTTATGCGGACATCGTGTCGCAGGAGTGCTCGCAGAACTGCTCGACGTTTCTGACAGTCAGCGACAAGACGATCCCTAAGTCCACACTCTCTCAGCACTTTAGGGAACTGAGAGAGGCCGGGCTGATCCGTGGTGAGCGTCGCGGCGTGGAAGTCCACAACACCTCGCGTTGCACGGAACTCGAGCAACGCTTTCCGGGACTAATTCGGGCAATCGTCAACGCGCATGCCATCCAGTCGAGGGACGAAGCGCAAGGAAAGAAACGTGCTGCGCAGAGAACGGCCAGACGTGCGCTGACGAATAAGTAAAGAACCCGACTCTTTTCCCTCGATCAATCCGACCTCCTCGTCGTGCATCGGGTATACCGTGGCGCGGCTCCTCAGAACGCTCACTCCGTTAGGGATCATCGATATCGGGAAGTCGGCAAGTGTTTACGAATGTCGTCGCTTCACTTGCACGATAAAGCAGCATCTCGGACAAATGCCCCCAAAACATGTTGCTGGCTTGCCAATCCAGGTGGTGAATGATAAAGGATCATTCATAAGCTTAGTGTTTTGTTTTTACGGTAGGTGAGTGCGCCCATATGGCGACAAAAAAGCCGGTAGCATAAAGGCGTACTTGCGGAAGTTAATGAATCAAACTAATTCATAAGGCGCATCACCCAGATTTCTTCGTATTCGATGCGCTCTAGTACCTGCGGCTCGAAGGCGCGGCTCCGCATTTCTGGGACGAAGTCAATCTGCTTGAACCGTTCGACCGCGAAGCCCTCCTCCTTAAAGAAAGAATCTGCAGCTTCCCAGTCACTGAAGGCGTCATCCGCAATGTTGCGTCCCGTCACTTCAGTCACCCGCTTCAACGTGCTGGTTTGCTTCGTTTCGGGATAGAAGCGCTCAAACGACTCCCGGATCACCACGTCGGACGTAATCCACGCACCGCCAAAGCGTTTTAGCAGACTGCGGACATTTTCCGCGATTTGCTTCCGTTCAGACGGGGTGAGGAATTGAAACAGTCCTTCATGCACGACAGTTATCGGTTCTCGCTCGAACCCGCCTGCAGCATTCCAGACTTCTTGGGTGTGTAGCGCGTTTGCGGAATGCAGATGGTAATTAGTTCTTTCAGAAAGCGGAATGAGTGCCTTGACGATCGACCGTTTCTCCTCAAGCAATTCCGGAAGATCGGTTTCGACGATCATCATGGATGGGTCTTCTGAAAGTATAAGGCCGCGTGGCGCGACTCCCGATGCAAGCTCCAGCACTTGTCGAAAGCCGAGCTGGCGGATAAACGAATTCAGGGATTTGAAACGGAGCTCTATGTATGCGCGGTGATTAGCAATAAAGCCGGCGTCGAACGTGCGGGAAACTTCCTCGGCATCACACATGTCGGCGATTTGACGGCAATAAGGGATGCCGCTCTCCGCGCGAAGAAAGGCGGCGAGCTTGGCGGTAGGACTGATGCGGGCGTGATGAACAGTCATGATCTTCCTAAATTTACCACTGTGAGACGCATCCGGCGATACGCCAAGGTAGCGTGTTGCCTGTCGCTTTGCCCGCTAAATGTCACAGCCGGTCGGTGCCCGGCGAGATCGGCAGCTCTCTTGTGGCATTCTGGCATCGGGTGCGTGTGAAAAGGCGCGCCGCCGTACTCTGCTCGTGCCGGTTCTGATAGCGTGTGATAAAGGACGTTCACATCAACAATCCCAAGCGGTCTCTTCTTAGGGGGTCGAATTCCGATACCGACTCGGCTCATTCACGCAGAGCTCCGAGATTACGGGGTGTTTTGGAGGCGGTTGCGGCTGGAAAAGTTCGGGAGATTGCGTTCTCGCCGAAGTTGGCGATAGCGTCCTTTATCACACGCTATCAGAACCGGCACGAGCAGAGTACGGCGGCGCGCCTTTTCACACGCACTCGATGCCAGAATGCCACAAGAGAGCTGCCGATCTCGCCGGGCACCGACCGGCTGTGA
>DATMCM010000233.1:0-10050 GCA_035558335.1 Blastocatellia bacterium
CGCTCACTGACAAGGACTCGCTCTACGTCATCGGCGCGGACAAGCTGTCCACAGAACTCAACCAGCTAAACGAGCAAACCAACCTGGACACAGTGCGGATGAGATTCGACTACACATACAATGACGAGAGACATCCGGAGCGTTTCTACTATCGCTCGGATCACTACAACTATGCCAAACACGGCATCCCGGTGATCTTCTACTTCACTGGCGTGCACCGCGATTACCACAAGACGACCGATGACGTGGACAAGATCGACTTCGAGAAGATGGAGCGCATCGACCGAATGATTTTCGCGACGGGCTGGAGAGTTGCGAACCTGGACCATCGACTCGTTGTGGATAAGAAGCCCTGAGTCCCGTTTCCAGCAGACAGAAAAAGTCAGTCGACAGTCACCGAGGCGCGGCCAACTCTGACGGGTGCTGCGCCTTTTCCTTTCCCGCCCGGCGCAACAATCCCACGACGTTCGGCAACTGATCACTGCGGCTTCTAGATAGTTACGACGGCTAAGTAACTGCTACGGCTGCTTTGCCGGTCGGGCATCACTCTTGCCCTAACAGCCGTGGCACCGGTGCGTGGCCATCTCGCCCGGCGCAATTAAGCAAAGTAATCGGAGGTTCGAATGATGCGAAGAGTTGTAATAATAATGTCTTTTCTTGTTCTTGCTCCAGCCGCGGTTTTTGGCCAAACCCCGAGCGAACCGCGAGGATGGGGCTACGGGTTCGGTGCAGTCGGTGGAACTTCAGGAAGTTCAGTCGCCACACTGCAGGTTGGCGGCGGCGGCGAAGGCCTTGTCTTCAAGGGGTTCGGGCTTGGCGCCGAACTTGGCTACCTCGCGCCGTTCGAAAATCTGAGCGACGGAATCGGCATTCTGTCGACGAACGTCTCGTACCACTTCGTTAAGCCGAAGGCAAATCGGAAACTTGTGCCGTTTGTTACAGGAGGATTCTCACTAGCGTTTAGGGGCGGGCAAGCGGCGGGGGGGAACTTCGGCGGCGGCGTCCAATACTGGATGCGCCCGCATCTAGGGCTAAGGTTTGAGTTCCGCGATCACATTTTCTCGAGCGACACTTCCAACTTGTACGGCTTCCGGGTAGGGCTGTCATTCCGGTAGGCCGAGCATCGGCACGCTAGCCAGATGACGGAGGAGAATCCTAAGAGGAGTCATGAACGAGAAACGGAAATCGCTAATCCACGTCTTGATCGTGCTCTCAATCGGGGCGAACGCCCCCTTTCCTCGGGCGCAGAACAAGATGACCAGGGAGCAGATTGCGTCGCAGGATATGAAAGTACGCATCACGGTGCGAAACGAGCGATTCAAACGGGTGCTCGTTGAATTGAACAATGGCTCGACCGTAAGCGGACTCATAACCTCGGTCTCGGACGATGACTTCGAAGTCACGCATGAGCGGGAACTCAAGGGTCGAGGACCAACTGAAACAATTCGCTACTCTGATGTGGCAAGCTTGAAACGCGCAAGCCGCGCCTTGAGAGTGCTCAAGAGGATCGGTGTTGCGCCGGTTGTGATTGCGTTCGTTGCGATATCCATACCGGTGTGTCAGATCTCTATCCTTCTGAAGCATGCAGTGTTTTGTCCCTGCTACAGCGGGCTACCTTGAGCGAGGTGGCGGCTAATCAGCTGGTTGCTGCTGGGGCGCCGCAGCCGGGATTGCCGGCTGGTTCGGCAAGCGAAAGTAGCCGAAGACTGTCATCAAGAACAACATCGCCGCGCTGGCGTAGAACAGCTTTGTGATGCCCAACGACTGTGCAAGCGAGCCCGAGAAGACCAGTCCGATCAACTGCGCAAATGAAAGAACAGACATCACTGTGCTGCTGACGCGCCCGATCAACTCCATCGGGGTTTGTCCCTGCATCAGCGTTTGCGCGGAGACGAATACAAGGATTACGCCGACGCCCACTCCGAACATGCTGAGCGAAGCCGCACCGATGCTTTTGAAGGCAGCCAGCACCAGCACGAATCCTCCCATCGTCAACAAACCCCACAGCGCCAAATGAGTCTTTGAAAGCTTTTGGGCCAACCGGCTCATCGTCAAGGTGCCCGCGATCATACCCACGCCTATCAGTGAGTTGATGATCCCAAATGCCAGCGATGTCGCGTGCAGTTCATCCCGGACGTAGACGGCAATCAAGGGCCCAAAACACGAGATCGCAAACATCCCGGCAGCCATCGCCATTATTACGAACGAGATCGTCGAGTGCGTGAAGATGAATTTCAACCCGGCCATCAGATCGTTCAAGATTGATTTGATAGGATGGCTGCCCTTCGCCGGGACGATCGGCTCGCGGGCGATCACCAGCGTCGCGATCATCCCCGCAGAGAATACGTAACTGACGCCATCGAGATAGTAACAAGAGCCTGCGCCGAACCACCCGACCATCGCACCCGCGAGCGCCGGGCTAACGATGCGCATAATCTGGAACGCCTGTTGGATAAGCGAGTTTGCAGCCAACAATCCTTCACGAGGAACTATCGTGCGCAGCGTGACGGTTTGTGCGGGAACAAAGAAAGTCGACACCAAACTCAGCAAAAAGAGAAGCGCGTAGATCTGGCCGAGAGTCCCGGCAAAGACCAGCGCTACCGCGATTCCGGCTCGAATCAGGTCGCTTGCGATCATTGTCCGTTTGACGTTCCACCGGTCGACAAACACACCGGCAATGGGCCCTATGAAGGCAAACGGAATCATGAACGAGACGCTGATCAAGGTGACTTGCGGGGCCGTAGCATGAAGATTGAACGATACGTAGCTGAGCACCGCGAAGATCGCCAGAAAGTCGCCAAAGACGCTGACTATCTGAGCCAACCAGAGGCGGCGGACGGGCTTCAATCGAAGGACTTCGCGAATTGTGAGTTGATGGACGGCTTCGGACATGTTTGGTCGCTCCGAGGGTTATTATCTCTTCAAATTGATAGAGACAGGTTGTACGAAAAAAGATAGTGGCTGGAATCAGAAATCTCCAGAATTTTTTCACGGTCCGATAACCACAATCTCGGCTCGTGAGGCCACGCTTGCGTTAATTCTTACCTGGGCCGAGGCTTGCTTCCTGGAGTTCCTCCTCGATCGCCGGAGCGATCGCAACCATTCCCCGGCGAACAAGATAGATTCCCACGAAGATGACTATCGCGCCCGCAATCTGGCCGAGCGTCGGAACTTCGCCAAGCGCCGGCCACGCGACAAGCATCGCGACAATGGGTGTTATGTTCGAGTAGATTGCTGTCCTGGTAGAGCCGATCTTTTTCACGCCGTGATTCCAGATAATGTACGCCAGCGCGATAGCCAACAGCGCGCTGTAAACCAGACCAGCCCACGCGATCGGCCTCACCCGCGACCAGTCTTGCTTCAAAAGCGAGGGCGCGCATACCAGCAACAGCACCGGCGTCCCGGTGGTCATCATTATCGTCGTGGCTTTCATCGAACCGTATGTGTGAATCAGGCGCTTCGAACCTACCGTGTAAAGCGACCAAAACAAAGTTGCAGCCACCAGCAGGCAATCTCCAACCAAAGATTCACCGAGCGAGACTTGCTTGTGCCCGCTCAGGATGATCAGAAGGATTCCCGAAAAGGCCAGCAGCAACCCGAACGCCCCGCGTGGCGTGAAGTACTCCTGTTTCAAGAACCTGCCGATTAACGCCGTGACCAGCGGAGTCGTCGCGAGGATCAGCGCGGCGTTGCCTGCTCGCGTGTGAGCCATGCCGATGATAAACACCGATTGGTAGAACGTGTTCGCCAGCAGACCTAGACCGAACAATCGCCAGCCGTCGCCTCTTGCCACTCTCAGGTTGTGGCCAGTCGCGAGCGCGGCAACAAGCATCACAATTGAAGCAATGGCAAATCGCAGGCCGTTGAAGCTAAGCGGCAGAAGGTCTTCGATTGAATACTTGATCGCGGTGAAGTTCGCGCCCCATACAAGTGTCATCAGCAAAAGAAGAGCATCGGTGCTGCCAAAGCTCGGGTTGGCGTTTGATTCGACCAGAAGGTCCGGCGATTGAGTTGTCTTCGGTGCAACCAATGTTTTTCCATTACGGACGCTCGCCGAGGCGCCTCAACTGCGAACCGCACGGTCTTGCCGCGATGTTGAGAGACGCGAGGGGTGGAGACCCGTACACTCCTACCTTTCACTGAGAATTATAGATGGCGTGGAATCGAATCCCAGAGCCTGTTCCAGGTTGTAAGCCGCTCGAAGCAGAGCTCCTTCGTCAAACCGGCGCCCGATCAGTTGGATCCCGATAGGCAGACCATTCGAAGAAAGACCGCAGGGCAAGCTTATGCCCGGCACTCCTGCGAGATTCGCGGTAATCGTGTAGATGTCTGATAGATACATCTCCAGGGGGTTCTCGGTTTTCTCTCCAAGCTTGAAAGCAGGGGTCGGGGCGGTCGGCGTCGCGATCACGTCGCAGGATGTGAACGCGCTTCGAAAGTCCTGCTCGATCAGCGCGCGAACCCTTTGAGCTTTGCCATAATACGCGTCGTAGTATCCCGCCGATAGCGCATAGGTCCCAAGCATTATTCGCCGCTTTACCTCGGCTCCGAAGCCTTGATCGCGAGTGCGGCTGTACATTTCCTTCAAGGTGCTCGCTTCTTCCGCGCGAAAGCCATATCGCACTCCGTCGTATCGGGCCAGGTTCGAACTCGCTTCGGCGGTAGCAATCAGGTAGTAGACGGGCACCGCGTACTCGGTGTGCGGAAGGCTCACCTCGACGATCTCCGCGCCCAGCCCTGCAAACTTCTTGATCGCTGCTTCGACCTTCTCCTTTACGTCCGGGTCAAGCCCTTTGCCATAGCACTCGCGCGGAACTCCCACTCGCAACCCGCGCACGTCCCCCGCAAGCGCTCCAGGGTAATCGGCGACTTCGACGTTGCTCGAGGTCGAATCGTTTGCGTCTCTTCCTGCGATCACCTGTAGAATTGCGGCCGCGTCTTCTACCGAGTTTGCCAACGGGCCAACCTGGTCTAGCGATGATCCAAATGCAATCAATCCATAACGCGACACGCGTCCGTAGGTCGGCTTGAGCCCGACGACGCCGCAAAAGCTAGCCGGTTGGCGAATCGACCCTCCGGTGTCGGACCCGAGGGCGGCCAGCGCCATTTCCGCGGCAACGGCTACCGCCGATCCGCCTGACGACCCGCCCGGCACACGCGTGGTGTCCCAGGGGTTCTTAGCCGGGTCGTAAGCAGAGTTCTCAGTGGATGACCCCATGGCAAACTCGTCGCAGTTAGTTTTGCCGACGATGATTGCGCCCGCCGCTTGCAGCCGCTCGACAGCAGTCGCCGTGTAAGGCGGCTTGTAGTTGAAGAGCACTCGAGAACCCGCCGTCGTCCGGATGCCGCGCATAACCATGTTGTCTTTTATGGCAACGATCGCGCCGGCCAGTTTTGGCAACGACTCGCCTTTTGCCGCGGCGCGATCGATTCGTTCGGCATCGGCCAGCGCCGTCTCACCGGTGGTGGTTATGAATGCATTGAGCTCCGACAACTGCTCGATACGATCGAGCGCACTGCGGCAGACTTCCACTGCGCTTAGCTCGCGAGAAGAGATCAGTCTTCGAATCGATGCTGCGGTTTGTTTCTTGAACTCCAACCCTTTCTCCTGACGATGATTGCGCGATTACCTGGTCTTTAGCCGCCGATGACCCTTGGCACTTTGAAGTATCCGGCCTCAGCGTCCGGCGCGTTTTCGAGAGCGAGGCGCTGACCGAGACTCGGGCCGGTGACGTCGTCGCGTCGCGCGTACTCGCTGTCGGCGCCCGCGGTGGAACAGTGCGACACCGGTTCTATGTCGGCGGTGTCCAGTTCGTTTAGCTTGTCGATGTGCCCGAGAATTGAACTGAGTTGTTCGCTAAACGACTCAGTCTCTTCATCGGTCAATTCAAGCCTTGCGAGCTCGGCGATCTTCTCCACGTCGACCTTTGATATCGGCATACAGTCTCCTGTGTCGGCGAGTGATTAACCGGAAGAGTATAGGTTCCGGTCGCTCCGGTGATCAAGGCTTGCAGTCAGTCAGTAACTCACTGGACTGTGACCGCCCCAGCGAATCCTCAGGCCGATCCAGATAATCGCGTCCCTGACGAGCATGAGCATCGGCTGCGTTTCAGATAGTATGTATCGCGGGTGTTCCCGAAACCGGACTCGCATCATTTGTGCGATTAGATGCGGCTAAGAGTTCAGCAACGCACAATTAGGACCCCACCAAATCGTCATACTCCGGGTCACATTTGAGATTCAGCGAGGCAATCGGTGAGAACAACGAAGACACATCGCGCCAGGGAAGCGGTTCGCGCGCTTCGTCATCGCAACTATCGCGTCTACTACTTTGGAATGTTGGTATCGTTCACCGGCACCTGGATGCAAAGCGTCGCTCAGAGCTGGCTGGTCTACAGGATGACCGGTTCGCCATGGCTTCTCGGGCTTGTCGGATTCGCAAGTCAGGCGCCGGTTTTTCTGCTTGCGCCGCTGGGTGGCGTGTTGGCAGACCGCCATAGCCGTCTTCGAATAATCATTCTCACCCAGACGCTCGCGATGGTTCAGGCTCTCATTCTGGCCGCTCTGACATTGAGCAATCGAGTCACCGTAGCATCGATCGTCGTGTTGGCGCTTACGCTGGGAGCGATCAATTCCTTTGATCTGCCGGCTCGCCAGTCGTTCATGATCGAGTTGGTAGGCAGGGAAGACTTGATGAACGCGATTTCATTGAACTCGTCGATGATTCAAGGCTCGCGCGTGGCGGGGCCGGCGGTCGCTGGGTTGCTGGTCGGCTGGCTTGGTGAGGGGCCTTGCTTCTTGATCAACGGGCTGAGCTACGTGGCGGTGATTGCAGGGCTCTTGACCATAAGAGTGGGCGGCGACGGTCAGAGGCAGGCCGAAGGTTCGGCGCTTGCAAATCTGCGAGATGGATTCAACTACGTGCGGCGCACGAGAACGGTTCGAGCGCTGCTTCTGCTGGTCGCATTTGTCAGCATCTTCGGGCTGCCTTACACGGTGCTGATGCCGATCTTCGCAAGCGACGTGTTAGGGGGCGGACCTCGCGCGCTTGGGCTCTTGCTGTGCGCAACCGGTGTCGGTGCGCTGGCGGGCGCTTTGACGCTCGCGGCGCGCAAGAGCGTTCAGGGGCTCGGCCGCGTAGTCGCCTTTAGCGCAGCTTCATTCGGGTTCTTGCTGATGCTGTTCTCGCTTTCGCACGACCTGGCTCTTTCCGCGGTGCTGTTGTTTCCGATAGGGTTTTGTGTGCTGGTTCAGATGTCCGCGTCGAACACACTGGTTCAGATGATCGTTCCCGACCAGATGCGAGGCCGGCTGATGAGTTTCTATGCGATGAGCCTTATGGGAATGGCACCGTTTGGCAGCTTGCTTGCGGGTGCCATCACCGTGCGGGCTGGCGCGCCCCGAACGGTAGCCTTCGGCGGCGCGTTGTGTCTGATAGCGGCAATAGTGTTTTGGTTTCGGTTGCCGAGTCTCCGGCATGAAGCCCTACCTCACCTCATTGCGCATCGAACGCTGCCGATCGAGCCTTCGGAGGCCGACCCGGGCAGGTCAGCTTGAGACGAATTGATTTACTGGCGTTGGCGGCTGTGATAACCTCGACGCAACGGTTGGTTGAAGCCCAGCGCTCAGTCTGGCGAGCGCGCGCTGACGGGAGGTGGCGGATGCTCCAAAACATCCCATCGCTTCGTTTGATCCCGGTGTTGTTCACTATAGCGCTTCTAGCGTCGCTGGCTCTTGCGCAAGCGTCGCCTGCGATCCAGTTCTTCATGCCCGACGGCTCGCTGCCGTCCCGCGAGATCCGGTTCACGATGGCGATGGACAATGGCCGGATTGAAACATTCTTCAGCGACTCCAAAGGCAAGTTTATGATCACGCGCTCGCTGGGCCTCAAGCCGGACGGCGAGTATCGAGTGACGGTTGTGAGCGACGGAGCCAGCTACGACACCACGAGCGTTACTTTCAAAGAGTATGGCGTCTACTACATCACCATCTATCTAAAGCGGTTCACCGCGCGTCCTGCGCCGCCGGCGAAAGTGATTGACATCGCCGAACTCGACCTGCGAGTCCCCGAAGAAGCTAAGCGGGCGTATGCAGCGGCAATGCGCGCGTTTGGGGAAGGCAACCGGGACGAAGTGATTCAAGAGTTGGAGCGCGCTCTGACGATCTATCCGGATTATTTCCGCGCCCTCAACGGTCTGGGTCTGATCTACATGAAGATGGACCGGCTCGACGATGCGACGCGGATGTTCGAGCGCGCCTCGAAGATTGCGCCGCGAGTTTATCAGCCAAGGATGAATCTGGGGATCATCCTTACGCGCCGTGGAAAATACAAGGAGGCGGCGGCGATGCTCGAGGCGCTACATAAAGAGAACCAGTCAGTCTCCGAAGTGCGTCTCGCCCTGGGCGACGTCTTGATCGCGCTGAACCGTTTGGACGAAGCCGAGCCTCATCTTCGAACCGCGTTACTTGATTCGAAGCTCGATCGCCAGGGTGCCGGAAATGCACATTACAGGCTTGGACTACTGCTGAACAAGACGCAGAGGTACGAGGCGGCGGTGGTCGAGCTGAGCCAAGCCGCCGATCTGCTTCCCAACGCGGGTCGGATTCGATTGCAGCTTGGCGGGGCGCTGCTGCAGCTCGAGCGGCTAGACGACGCCGAACGCGAGCTACTGGCGGCCTACCGTTTGGGAGGAATCCAACTGGGAGGCGCGCAGCTTATGCTTGGCCAGATTTATTTTATCGAGAAGAAGTACGACGGCGCGCTGCGAGCGTTTGAGCAATACCTTGCCGACGTCCCCGCGCCCCCCAATGCTGATCAGATTCGAGGTGTGATTGACAAGATCAAGACTGCTTTGAATCAGAATTGATCCGACCGGTTGTGTGCACCGCCCCGTCTCACAAAAAAAGCCCCGGCCATCCTTCCATAGCCGGGGCGTTCTTACTTGAAGCTAAACTCCTATTTTGGCGGCGAGGCTTAGAAGTTCAGCCTGAACTGAAATTCAATCAGCCGTCCGCCCGGGTCGTTCGTCCCGGACACCGTGAAGTCGCGGTAGGCCGCGCGGGTCTGCCCAAAACTGGAGGTGTTGACTGAGGCGGTCCTGGCGTCCGCCGTCGCGCTCAGGATGAAAAAGTTCGCCCGATTGAACGCATTCAGGAACTGCACGCGGGCTTCAAAGTTGGTTCGCTCAGTGATTCGTGTCCGCTTGACCACGTTGAGGTCGAAGCGAGCGGTCATCGGCCCGTGGAGGAAGACGCGGTCACCTAGTTTTCCAGCCTCGGTCTGAGGCCCGATATAGGGCGCGTTAGGATTAAGGGTCGCAAGACCGGTTCCGAGATCGAATGCCGCGAGCGAGTTCTGAATGATCGAGTCGGGCAGCCAGAAGACCACGCCCTTACATACGCCGTTAGTGCAAACGGTCTCTTTGCGAATCTTGACCATGTCCTGAAGCTGCTTGGTCGAGATGTTGTGAAGGACAACGCCTCCGTCAAACTGGTTGAAAGTTCCACGGCCGTTGGTTCCGCCACCAGTGTTCAGCAGGAAGACCGGGCCGGTTTGAATCCTTGCAACGCCCCCGGTCTGCCAGCCTTCCAGCACCTTGCTGAGCACCGGAGTGTTCCCGTTGAAGAAAGCTCGGCCCGGGCCAATCGGCAATTCGTAGAGCCAATCCAGCTTGAACGCGTGACGAATGTCCCAGGGTGAAAGCCCCTTATCTTGATTCAAATCGCGGAGCGTTCTCGGCTGAACAGCGACCGAAGAGGAGCTTCCGTATGAGTTGCTGAGCGCCTTGCCGTATTGATAGCTGCCCTGAACAAGCAAGCCGTTCGACAATCGCCTGCGCAACTCGATCTGCAGTGCATGGAACTGCGTGTCCGTGCCGTTTGTCATTATGAATGACCCGCCGGTCACCGCCTGAGGGTTCACGACGAAGAAGTTCGACACCTTGGATCCATCCGGCAACGTAACGAACGGTACGAGCCCCCCGTTGATCAGATTGTTCATTCGCGTGGTGCTGGTTGCTATGCTGTTCGCAAGTGAGCCAGCCTGTCCTT
>DATMCM010000234.1:0-5363 GCA_035558335.1 Blastocatellia bacterium
CCAGTATCGCAAACCCGAAGTACAACAACGTGTTCCGCATGACGAACTGGAGGGTCTCCAGTCCGAGGATCACCGACACCTGATATAGCAATCCGACGCCGAGCAACCCTACCGCCATTTGCACTGCACGAGTGCCGCGAACCAGCTTCAACAAGCCGTAGATGATCGCCCACACGATCAGAAAGTCGACCAGGTCGGTCAACCTTAGCTGCTCGAGAAACTTCAATAACTCTTCTGAACGTGCCATCTCGATGTCACCAGGCGGCAACTCGCAGTCGGAGCGCCTCAGCCGAACAATCAACGACCCGGCGCTGTGCACTGCACATCTTGAGGAATCTCTACGGCGGCGCCACTCGAACCTGCTCAGCGTTCGCGCCAGCAAAGGGCCATGATGCGCAACGCTTCAAGCGATCTGTTACGACCTGTTAAGCCGGGCCTTCAAAGCATGCGGCGGTTTTGGGCTAAACCGAAGCCGGCAACCCGACCCAACGGATGTCTCGCCAGATCATATACGTATGTTAGCTACGGATGAGGAATGAAGCAAGGATTTGTTCTTGTGCGAGATAGATGTGCTATTCGTGGTTGTGTTTTGCTGCTACTTTTAGGGCAACTATGTCAGAGTGCCTTAAGTGATCGCTGTGCGGTTAAGCTGGAATTAGGGGCAAACGAGTTCAAGTTCACCACGGAGATTAGAATCGGTCTGCCGCCAACTCTCCGTGGGTTACAAAGTGCTTGTTCTTTTCTTTTAGCAGCAAAACAAAACCGCCAGCAAATCACGAAGGACTGGCTGACGGTTCCATAGCAAGGGTAAATCCCCGACCCTTCACTCTGAGCGCGAAACTATAGTTCCCCCCGAACCTTGAGTGTGAAGCTGTAGTTACCGCCGAGGCCGTCGCATGATCCGACCTCAATGTTTACATGATATTTACCTGCATCCCCTCGTCTAGGGAATACTACTAACTTAGCAATGGCTACTCCCGGACAGGTACAGGGAGACTGCGGCACTATTCGCACAAAGTCCGGCGTTGGAGCCAGTAACCGAAATACCGCCTGTGCGGGATCGCCGCCTGTGCAATCCGCAACGAGCTCGCCGACCACAATTGCTTGCTCTTCGCGCATCTCAAAGCGTCCGGTCCATGGGGTAGTGTATGGGGCAAAGCCAGTAGGAGGACCCTGCCCGCCTTGCCCTGGCGCTAGTTCCTCCGGTTGTTTGGAGATACCGTTACTACCGGATGATTTATTAAGGTCTACCGCACTCATGCAGCCAAGCATTAAGATAACCCACAACGCCATTCTTGGGATTCTCATATTCCATCCTCATTCAAAAAGTACGCTACAAACAAGGGGTACGCTAATACTCACGGCGAGCGTCGTTAATTACTATGCCATCCCAGACACGCCTATATCATAATCCCACGCTCCGCAAGCTCCAGGAATATCCTCAAAACTTGGCGAGACAACCCTGCTTCTACCGCCCTTAAGCCGGTCTATCTTGTAGCCGAGGTTAAGCCTGCGATGATGTTGGAGTCTACTGTTGATCGCGAGTGTGCTTGATCTTGATGGCTGCCTCGACGATTGCATCCGCAGCCGCGCGTTTGGAAAGCAGCGGGAGCTCGATCGACTCCTCAACTGAAACAAGGGTGACCCGATTTGTATCCACATCGAAGCCAGCGTCTGCAGCCGACACGTCGTTAGCTACGATTAAATCCGCGCTCTTCTCGAGCAACTTCTTTCTGGCGTTCGCGACCACGTTCTCTGTTTCGGCCGCAAAACCCACGATGACTCGCGAGTCCTTCTTTAGCCCGGTCGCTGCCAAAATGTCATCCGTCTGCTCGAGCTCCACAACCATGCCGTTGTTGCCCTTCTTGATCTTCTGCGCGGCCGGGTGAGCCGGACGGTAATCCGCGACAGCCGCTGACATCAAGACCATCGTAGCCGCCTCGAGATTGCCCATCACTGCATTGAACATCTCGGAAGCCGACCGCACCGAAATCACCCGAGCTCCTTCGGGAGGCGCGAGTGCGACTGGGCCCGTAACCAGCGTGACTTCCGCGCCGCGCGCAAGCGCCGCTTCGGCAAGCGCGTAGCCCATCTTGCCCGACGAGCGGTTGGTGATACCGCGAACCGGATCGATCGCCTCGTAAGTCGGCCCCGCGGTGATCAACACCCTCTCGCCGGTCATCGGAGTAGCGGAAGAGCCGCTTCGAGAGGACGAACCTCCTCGCCGGTCCACGGGCTCGTTGAGCATCTCCCAGGCGCGAGCCACTATCTCATCAGGCTCGGCAAGCCGGCCTGCGCCGACCGTCCGACACGCGAGGTAGCCTTCCCCGGGATCGATGAACTCGACGCCGCGTTCTCGCAGCCTGCGCACGTTTTCGCGCGTCGCCGGGTGCGCCCACATCTCGACATTCATGGCGGGCGCCACCAGAACGGGCGCCGTAGTCGAGATGTAAAGCGTCGATAAGAAGTCGTCCGCGATCCCATTCGCAAACTTCGCAAGCGTGTTGGCCGTCGCCGGCGCGACAAGCAGCAGGTCTATCTCCTGCGCGATTTGAATGTGCTTGATCTCCGGATCGTCGGTGGGCGCAAACATCTCGATTATGACCGGAAGACCCGAGATCGACTGGAAGGTCAGAGGGCCGACTAACTCAGTCGCGTGATGGGTCATCATCACCCGAACAGTAGCGCCGCGCTTCTGCAACCCGCGCAAGACTTCTACGGCTTTGTAGGCGGCTATACAGCCGGTCACGCCAAGCCCAACAATCATCTTCTTCACCTAATTCGCAATCGACCTGTACGGGCGTCCCTCCGTGGGCGCCCCTCCCCAGCGTACCAAATAGAGAGATTCAACGAGGGGCGCCCACAGAGGGACGCCCGTACAGGTCGATTGCGACTACTTGACCAGCGGCTGATATTGCACAAGCCCGCGCCGCACCTCCTCAAGCGCAATCTGCGTGTTCTTTTTCGCCGAATTGTGTACGCGAGGTTTAGCGCCCTTTTGCAATTGCTTGCATCGTTTCGCTGCCAGGAGAACCAGCCGGTATTTGCTGTCTATCTCAGTAGTCCATTCTTCATCTTCCGGTTCAGGCATGAGACTATCCCCCTCCAAATGTTTTTAGTATCGATTCACAATAAGTCCCTTGCCGCGACAGCCTGCATCGCTCCGCGGTTATTATAGCCTCGAGCGAAGACAGCGCGCGATCCAGGTCGTCATTTATGATCACGTAGTCGAACTTCTCGTATAACTTGACCTCGACCGCGGCGTTGTTGAGCCGGCGCTCCAGGTCCGCCGGTTCGTTTAAGTTTCGCGATCTCAATCGAGCCTCGAGTATCTCGCGGGAGGGCGGCAATATGAACACCGTAATCGCTTCCGCCACTCGATTCCTTACCTGCTCCGCGCCCTGCACGTCTATATCCAGTATGACATCCAGACCTTGAGCGAGCAGTTCGTTGACCGCCGCACTATGAGTCGCGTACAGATAGCCGTGGACTTCGGCCCACTCGAGAAACTCGCCGCGCTCTCGCATCGCCTGGAACTCATCGTCGGTGACGAAATGGTAGTCGACGCCATCCTTCTCCTCGCCGCGCGGCTCTCGAGTCGTGTAGGAAATCGAGAACTTCAATCCATCTATTCGCTTTAGCGCGCGCTGCGCGAGCGACGATTTGCCGGCGCCCGACGGCGCCGACACGACTATGAGGTTGCCGCGCTCTGCAGCCTTCGACGAAGCATCCTGAACCGGCGTTCTCGCGGCGTCACCGCTACGGCCCTCACTCGACATTCTGTCCTTGCTCCCGCAGCTTTTCTACTTCTGTCTTGATGGCAATCGCGGCGTCGCTGATCGCAAGATCGCCCGACTTCGAGAGGATCGTGTTTGCTTCGCGGTTCATCTCCTGGAGAATGAAATCCAACCGCTTGCCGACTTCTTCCTCACCTCGCAGCACATCGCGCATCTGGAGGATGTGACTCTTGAGCCGTGCAATCTCTTCGCTTATATCCGAGCGGTCGGCAAGCATCACCGCTTCCTGCGCGAGCCGCGTTTCGTCGACCTGCCCCCCGGCCACCGCCTCCTGAAGCCGCTTCTGAAGCTTCTCCTTGTAGATGCCCGGCAGCCGGGCGGCCTCGCTTTCGATCGACGGCAACTCCGCTTCGATGTGATCGAGCCTCGAAGAAAGTTCCGCTGCGAGCTCCTGGCCTTCCACGATTCGCATCTCGGTGAGCGTGACCAGTGCTTGAGAGACCGCAGCAGTGAAACCGATCACCAGCGCTTCGTCCAAACCGCTCGAGTTTTGTGAGACTTGCAACGCGCCGGGGAGCTTGGCGATAAGCTCCAACGAAGGATCGCCTTCCAAGCCAAACTCTCGCTTCATCTCGGACAGCGCGCTCAAATATCCGGAGACGAGCGGACGATTGATCTCGAACGTCGCTTGCTTCATCTGTTCGACAGAGACGGTCACGTCAACGCGACCCCGGTTGAGCGCCGCCTGTATTTGCTTCTTAAGGGGCATCTCCAGGCTGGCAAGCTCTTGCGGCAAGCGTGTGTGCACGTCGAGAAAGCGATTGTTCACGGTGCGAATATCGACCCGCACTCGAAAGGAGTCGCCCTGAGCGCTTCCCTGCCCGAATCCAGTCATGCTTTTGATCATAGAATCTGTGCCTGTGTGAGGGGGACCTTGTACGGGCGTCCCTCCGTGGGCGCCCCTCCTCGCGATTAGGTCCGCGCCTCATTCACCGAGGGGCGCCCACGGAGGGACGCCCGTACAGGTGATCGCTACTTTTCAATCAAGCCGCTGACTGCTTTCTCGTCAGTCTGCGCGACCAGCTCGTCTGAAAACTGAAGCTCATACAAGTCTCGATAGATTCCGCCGCGCGACATCAATTCGTCGTGCGCGCCCGAATCGACGACCTGGCCTCTGTCGAGCACGACGATCTTGTCGGCGCGATGGATAGTCGTCAGCCGATGGGCGATGACAATCGTCGTTCGGCCTTGCATCAAATTCGAAAGCGCCCGCTGTACCCATCGCTCCGATTGCGTGTCGAGCGCCGAAGTAGCCTCGTCCAAAATCAAAATCGGAGCGTCCTTCAGTATCGCGCGCGCAATCGCCACTCGCTGTCGTTCGCCACCCGAAAGCTTAACGCCCCGCTCGCCGATCAGAGTCTCGTAGCCGCCGCGTTCCATAATAAAATCGTGCGCGTAAGCCGCGCGCGCCGCCGACTCGACCTTCTCGCGGTCGAATCCCGCCCTGCCATACGCGATGTTGTTGATGATCGAATCGTTGAACAGGATCACGTCTTGAGTCACGAGCGCAAGCTGACCACGCAAGCTCTCAAGCTTGGCATTACGAATATCCGTGCCGTCGATCGA
>DATMCM010000235.1:0-12445 GCA_035558335.1 Blastocatellia bacterium
CGCGCGTGCAACTCGAGCAGAACGGCTCGGTGACCGATGCGATCACGCCGATATCACCGCCGCCGTCCACGAACTCGTAGTCGACCGACGGCGCGGTTCCATGAACGCGTCCGACCTCTCTCAGCGGAAACCGCGCATCGATCCGCTCGAGGATCTCCTTCTTGGAGACCATCTTCTCCGATATCCAGTTGTTCGAGTTGCCCACGTCCATATACTCGATGAAACGCATCGCAAAGCCGTTCTCTCGTGCAAACTCGACCAGCGGGACGATGTCGTCGTCGTTCAAGCCCCGCTCGATGACCGCGTTGATCTTTATAGGCTGAAGCCCGCCGCGTTTTGCAGCGAACAAACCGGCAAGCACTCGCTCGAGATCGCCGCGCTTAGTCATCTGCTTGAACTTCGCGGCGTCCAGCGTATCCAAGCTCAGGTTGATGCGCCGGAGACCCGCGGCCACTAGCGCAGGCGCCTGTTCTTCCAGCAACGCGCCGTTGGTTGTCAGACAGAGGTCGTCGATGCCGCCGATCGAAGAGAGCTCGCCTATCAGCGTATCCAGGTCCTTACGCAGCAGCGGTTCTCCGCCGGTCAACCTGATCTTGTTTACACCGAGCGTCGCAAACAGACTCGCAATCCGGGTGATTTCTTCGAAGGTAAGGATTTCACGCTTGTCGATCCACACATATTCGTCGAGGGGCATGCAGTAGGTACACCGGAAATTGCACCTGTCGGTGACAGAAATCCTGAGGTCGCGCACGGGCCGGTTATAGCGATCGAGGACCATCTAAGCTCCCATCTTCCAATCATATCGATTCTACAGGAGCGTTCGATGTCTGGCAAAAATAGTCAGTAGTCCGTAGTCAGTAGTCCGTAGTCAGTAGTCAGTAGTCAGTAGTCAGTAGTCAGTAGTCAGTAGTCAGTAGTCCAGTCCGTAGTCCTCAAGTGCCAGGACGTTGCTGATACTTGAAGCCCGATGAGCACAAGACAACTACTGCTACGGACTACTGACTACTGACTACGGACCACTGACTACGGACTACTGACTACTGACTACTGACTACTGACTACTGGCTACTGACTACCTTGCTTATGGATTGGCGGCGCGGCGAGGTCGCTGCAGGACATCATCGCTCGCGCGAGGCCTGCCCGCCATTCGCCACTCGATTCGCTTGATGGCCAACGTAGCCGCATCAGCCGTAGACGAACTCGATGTCCGCACTACCGGTTCGAGTTCCTTCACCGTCTCGGCATCGCCGATCCGGCCGAGCACCTCGATGACTCCCTGGCGAATCGCCTTGTTGCTCGAATTGACGTGCGAGTAGAGATCAACCGGGTTTGACTCGAGGAGATAACCACGAGCCTGTGGCGCCTGGTCGGTGTCGAGCTTGCGAATGATGTACATGATGTGAGGAGTGGAACCCATTTTATAGAGCGCCCAGTGATCCGCCAGCCTCACGTCGGCGTCTTTATCTTTGAGGATGAGTTGTGAAACTTTATCGAGGTATTCCGTCTTTGCGAGCCGGGCAAGTCCTTCGATCGCGTGCTGTCTTCGATCCCCGTCGTGGCTGGACATGTTCTCGACGAACACTTGTTCGGCGCGGTCGTCAGGCATCAGCGACAATGCCCACAGCGCAGCTTCGTCGCGAGGGGGCAGGTAGGTGAAGCGCCCCTTCACTTTGTCGGTCACCAACTTCATCGTGCTCTTCTTCTCCGGCCCGAGCCGATAAATCGCGATCAACGGTTCGACCGCCGGACGATACTTCAGCAGCCCGGCCGCGACCATCGCTTGAGTGCGCACGGTTTGGTTCGAGTCGGGAAAGAACGGGACCAGGTGAGGTCCCGCAGCCGGATCGCCGATCTTGATGAAGGCGCGAAGCACTTCGACGCGGATGTCCTGATCCGCGGTTAGTGCGTCGGCAAGCTGCGGAATCGCGGTCGCGCCGCGAAGCACGCCCAGCGATCGAATCGCCGAAATGCGCACATCCCGATCGTTATCGCTGCGGGCCGCCTCTCCAAGCGCGGCAATGACCTGCGGATCGACGAGAATGAAGGGCTCGACGATCTCGTGGTCGCTGGTGTCCAGAAGCGGATTAAAGAGGTTCCATCCGCTTCGACGGTTGGTGATGAAATCGATATCGTGTTCGGTGTAAAGCGCTACAAGCGAGCGAGCCGCGACTCCGCGCACGCCGGGTTGAACATCCTTGAGCGCGCCGAGCATATCGGGCAGAACGGAGAAGTCCTTGATCTGGCCAAGCGAGGTTAGCGCGTCTTCGCGAACGCCTGAGTCGCTATCTTTGGTAACGGCGGCAGTTAGGGCTTCTACCGCGAGTTGATTGCGCACGCGACGTTCGCCGAGTTTTTTCGCGGCGTCCCGCCGGGTGTTGACGGTCGGGCTCTTCAGGTACGCGAGCAACGTCTCGAGCGATTCTGTCTCGGCAGGTACGCTTGCGGTAAGCACCATGAAGGCAGCGGCCAGCATCATCAATACAGCAGCAAGCGTGAGAACACGCACGGATGGTCTCATGGTTGAAGGCATGGCAAAACTCCTGGGAAGACTCGGCCCGGTACAGGCCGTTGGGGCTAACAAGCGGGACCTGTCGTTGACGAACCCATTGTTCTCTCGATGGCTCGTGAAGTCAAGCTACGAGAATCGGTTCATAGCTGCCATTGACCCGTGAGCACTTTGCTCTGGCCGGGGTCAACGACCAACGCGTCTCCGAACGAGTTGCCGAAGCGGCCGACCACCAGTCCGTCTTCGCTCATCAGTTCTATTTCGTACTCGGCGATCTCGGCTTCGCGTTTGGAATGATTTGTAAACTCGCAGAATATTCGCAGGCTGTGACGCGGGCCAAACTCAAATTCTCCGCCCGCATCCCACTCACCGGTCCAGACGACTTGCCCTTCGTGGTCCATCAGGACGAGGTTGTATCTTGCAATCTTCAGACTCGGCGAAGCCTGGGGTGCTTCTGAGTCTGAGTGCCCTCGCTTGATGGAATTCATCAAAGCGGAGACGCGAGACTTTATAGTCCTGGACGGGTCCTGCTTTCCCATCACGCGCCTTTGACTCTTACCTGATCTTCCTCATCGCTTGTCAGCGTCGAGTCCACCAGATGACTCCCCGATTGCGAGCCCATTCCAACATTGCCGTTGAGTACCGCGCCTTCCTCGACAAGCAACACGGGAGTCGTTATGTCGCCGCGCACGCGAGCGGTTTTGTGGACTTCGACTCGAGACTTGGCGGTTACGTTTCCCTCTACGGTTCCGCTGATGACACAGATACCTACATCGACCCGGGCCTCGATACGAGCGGCTTGCTCGACTATCAATGTACCGCCATCAGAAACCAGGCTGCCGGACACCCGCCCTTCGACGCGAAGTCCGTCGCTAAAGGCAATGTCACCTGATACCTCAACCCCTTTACCTATTAATCCAATGGCATTATCGTTACCGATCTCGCCGTTCTTGCCAAATTTCATTTGAAACCTCCGCACCGTATGGACGCTCTATCCATATATGGTGTTCATAGTAGCTCCAGACTGTCAATGTGAGGAATCACCAAACGTCCCCGGGGCTGGGCTCGAGGAGGAACGATCAGCTTTATCTTGATCAGTTGTGGCAGTGACTTATACGCCCGGTCGCTTGCGAAGGTCAAGGTCGAGGCTCATTAGGCAAGCGAATCGCTGCCCGGGCGCTGAGGGATAAGACGGGCTAGCCCGATTCATCGGGCCTTGGAGTTTGGACATTCCTCGCGCCAAAATTCAACGCAACAGAGGATAACCGCGTAGCGGTGTCCTATCGATAGTTTGCGGATTGGCGATATCCGTGGGCCGCGTAGCGGTTACCAGCCTGAGGCCAGAATCGATGACAAGACAAACGGGTAACCGCTACGCGGCCCAGAGTACCCCCGAACCATGCAAGCTATCGATAGGACACCGCTACGCGGTTACCGCTACGAGGGCCAGAGTACCCCTAACCATGCAAACTATCGATAGGACACCGCTGCGCGGTTACAGCTATGCCTGAAGAGCTGACCTATGGTGCTTACGATTTCGGCGCCCAGTAGCCGCGCCGCGAACGCGTCAGCATCCCGTGCCGCGATACGCTCACGTTCATCCTGCGCCAGCGACCGTCGCGTTTCTGATTGGTCGAATAATAAGTAAGCGTGTATTGATTGCGAAGCTCGTCCACGATCCCGGTGAACTGAGCGTCGAGCTTGTCGCCCTGGGGAGAACTGACGTAGCGTCCTCCGGTCTGAGCCGCAAACTCTTTCATCTCGGCGCGCCCCCTTCGCAGCGGGAGCACATCGCTCCCGCTTCCGGCAAGCGCGCCGTCGTCGATAAGGTCCAAAGCGTATATCGTCACTCCGGCGGACAAAGCTTTTTTCATCACCGAGTCGAAGCTGGCCTTTTGGCTGGTGCTGTCCCATCCGTCTGAAATCATCAGCACCGCGCGGCGCTTCTCTGAACGCTTCGCCAGTGCCTCAATCGCCTCGTCGATGCAATCATACAGTCGAGTCGAGTCTTCGGCCTTCGCGTCCCACACGTAGTCCGAGATGTCGTGCGAGTCCGAGAATTCCTGCAGCAGGCGCACTTTGTTGTTGAAGCCGTATACCGCCACCTGATCGTTGTCCCCGATGTGATCGATGAACGAAGCGGCAGCCGCTCGCACAAGGCTGAACTTGTAGCCCATGCTGCCGCTCATATCGATCAATATCGCGGCGGCGAACGGCGCTTCTTCGGCCGAGAAGGAGTTCACCTGCTGCGCGGCATCGTCTTCGCTGATGGCGAAGTCGACGGCCTTCAGCCCTCGCGCGTATTCCCCCTTCGAATCGGTTACCGTGACGTTGACGACAACCAGATCCGAATGTAGTCGCAGCGGTTCGTCACCGCGTTGCTGGTCCGGCATCTCGGCAGCCTGAGATTGTGTGTCCGGGCGAGGTTTCTTTTTATCTTGAGTACTGGAGGCTGAAGTACCGTAGGTGATCAGCAATACCAGCATTGCGAGACAACAGGCTCGCAGTCCGGCTGTGGCGAGCCGCTCGAGTATAGGGTTGTTCGGCCTGAACATCAGTCGGTCTTGTTGTGCGAGCGCTTAATAAAATGAACCAGATTGATAACTTCGTTCGAGTTTGCGATGACCACCGCCGAAACCTCGAAACGGGTCTCGGCTTTCATCGTCTGCTTGATGTTCCCGGCGGCCGTTTTCATCTGGTCCACAGCTTCCGCCATGGTGAGCGGTTTTTGAGACTTGTCCTCAACTTCATCGCCAAGGGTGTGGTTGAGCACGTGCTTTGCGAGCTTTTCGATAGTGGTCACTCGCTTCAAGTCTTCGTTCGAGAGCTTTCCGCGTTCGTGGTAGCCACGAGCGACCTCCGACGATAATTCGTTTAGCTTGTCGACGTCCTCGAGGATCTTACGGTGGTCAGTTTCCGCACGCTCCACCTCCATCCGCTTGCGCATCTCGTCGGGGAGTCCGGAGTCCGGCGAATTCTGCCAGTGCTCATCTCGGACTTTGCGTGGTGGATCGGGTGAAGGCTGTGGTTTGGTCTGCGCGACTGCCGCGAAAGAAGAAAGGATCAACCAGACCGACAACCACAGAAGCCTCATTACCATGCTGCTCTCCGAACCTTGAATACGAGGAACTTGCAAACAGTTTTAGCACAATAGACAGCTTGCTTCAAACATTTGGGCTGTGCTTGCGTCGCCAGGCAGAGATCGAAACCATCCGCGCATCTTGCGAGCTATCGGCGCGTTGACTTACCGTTGGAAAGTTAATAACGTCAGTCGAAAGTTCGTTTCGAAGGAGAACGCGAGTTGAAAGTCGGCATTTCGCTCCCGCATCTCGGCCCGCAAGCGTCCGCCGAAAACCTGATCAAAGTGGCGAAGCGAGCCGAAGAGCTTGGCTACGATTCGGCCTGGGTGCTCGAACGCCTGTTGTGGCCCATCAACCCCAGGGAGCCGTATCCGGCGACGCCGGATGGCAGCTTGCCCGACGCTTATCAGCTCGTCCTCGACCCGCTCGAGACGTTGACTTTCGTAGCGGCTCAAACCTTCAGGATCAGGCTGGGAACGAGCGTTTTGGTGCTGCCTTACCATACTCCGATTCAGCTTGCGCGTCGCATTGCGACCCTCGACGTTCTTTCGGGCGGGCGCGTCGATGTCGGCGTGGGAGTCGGCTGGTCGCGGGATGAGTTCGAAGCGGTGGGCACCCCGTTCGAACGCCGGGGCGCGCGGTGCGACGAGTTCCTTCAAGCGATGATAGACATCTGGACTAAAGACCCGGTTAGCTTCGCCGGCGAGTTCTATCATATTCCCGAATCCAGAGTCGGACCGAAGCCCGTCCAGAAACCGCATCCGCCTATCTATGTTGCGGGCTTCGGGCCTTACGCGTTCGAGCGAGCGGCGAAGTACGGGAGCGGCTGGAACCCTTCCGGCATTCCGAGCTGGGAATGGCTGGAAGGGATGATAAAACAGTTGCACGAGACGGCTCGCGCTGCCGGCGCTGGCCCGATGGCCGTCGTGCTCCGCGCTTTCGCGATCGTCGTTCCGCAGCCGGGGAAGCGTGCCCCGATGATCGGGACTCTCGATCAGGTCAAAGAAGACATTCAGCGTCTGCGCGAGATCGGGGTGACCGAACTCGTGCACTCGCCGCCGTCGATCGGGTTTGGGCCTTCATCGATCGACGAAGGAATCAAAGAGATGGAGCGGCTGATCGAGATTTCGAAGTAATCGCGCGCATTGCAGATTGCACATCATTCAACGTTATGGCTATCGAGGCTGACGACGACACGCTGCAGTTTATTCGCGAGCATCGAGTCGGGAGGCTCGCGACGGCTGATGGGAACGGACGGCCTTCGGTGATCCCGATCTGCTATGCGTTTGACGGCGAGTCGGTCTACTCGCCAATCGACGAAAAGCCAAAGAGGGTCGCCGCTGGAATGCTCAAACGCGTGCGTAACATCCAAGCTAACCCGCGCGTCTCGCTGGTTATCGATGACTACTCGGACGATTGGAGCGAGCTTGTGTACGTACAGATCAGCGGTGTTGCCGATATAATTGATCCCGGCCAGACTGAGCACTCCCGCGCTGTCGAGCTTTTGCGCGAGAAGTATCCGCAATACCGCGCAATGGCAATAGAGGAACGACCGATCCTCAAAATCACGCCCAGCCGGATCAAGCGCTGGGCCATGGTCGAGAAAGGAAGCTGAGATGGCGAAAAAGATACGGTTCGGCATTCAGACCGCCCCGCAGAACACGACCTGGCAGGAGCTTCGAGACGCGTGGAAGTTGATAGACTCGCTCGGCTACGACACCGCGTGGACGTTCGATCACTTCTTTGCGATTCTGAGCGATCCGTCGGGTCCGTGCTTCGAAGGGTGGATGTCGCTTACGGCGCTCGCTGCTGAAACTAGTCGGGTACAAGTTGGCGTGCTGGTCTCCGGGAATACATATCGACATCCGGCGCTGCTGGCTAAGATGGGTGCGACGCTTGATCACACCAGCGGTGGAAGATTGATAATGGGAATTGGCGCCGGCTGGTTCGAACAGGAACACGCGGCTTATGGAATTCATTTTGGCACTACTGCTGAACGCATCAACCGCCTGGACGAAGCAGCCGAGGTCATCAAGCGACTCTGGGCTGAAAAACAAGTCACGTTTGAGGGAAAGTATTATCAACTGCGAGACGCCTATTGCGAACCGAAGCCGGTTCAGCAGCCGCGGCCTCCAATAATGATCGGCGGCGCGGGCGAGAAGTTGACGCTTCGAGTCGTAGCAAGACACGCCGACCAGTGGAACACGTTCGGTCCGCCCGCGCTGTTTCGCCACAAGCTCAATGTGCTTGGTGAGCATTGTGCGGCGGTCGGGCGCAACATCGACGAGATAGAAATATCGTGGGCGGGAGCTGCGGCGGTGACCGATTCGAAGGCAACGAAGGAAGCGCTTGTGAACGGGATGGCGCACGCGTTTGGGCGGCCGGTGGAAGAGATCGAACCCGGCTTGCTTGTTGGTTCGGCGGCAGAAGTGCGCGAGCGCATCGAACGATTCGTTGAAGCGGGCGTCACGCATTTCATAATGATCGGCAACACGCCTTTCAATCACGATTCGATCCGCCGCTTTGCAGAAGAAGTGATGCCAAGTTTCAGAGGATAGCGACTCGCGCTTGTAAGGGCGGCCCTCCGTGGCCGCCCCTCATCGAAACCGAATGCCTCCGATGCTTAGCAAGGGGCGGCCACGGAGGGCCGCCCTTACAGGTCGTATGCAGATTCTTGCTTCAACGAGTCCGATAGCTTTTGACGAAGCGCTGGCCCTATCGCGCGAAGGTGTAATGACGCGTGAGACCGCTTCGACGCTGATTCACGCTCGTGCTGGCGATGAGCTTGATTCGTTGCTGCAAGCTGCAGGCGACCTTCGCAATCGGCTCAAGGGCCGGAGAATCACCTACTCAAAAAAAGTATTTATTCCGCTTACCAATCTTTGCCGCGACTACTGCGGCTACTGCACGTTTCGAAAGGACCCCGGCGATGTGGGCGCGCTCACGATGACGGCCGATCAGGTTCTTGCGGTAGCTGAAGCTGGCGCTCGGCTCGGCTGCAAAGAGGCGCTGTTCAGCCTCGGGGATCGACCCGAAGCCATCTTCCCCGAGATGCGCGAGACGTTGGCGCGGCTCGGCCATCGAACAACGCTGTCTTACCTGGCCGAGATGTGCGAGCGAGTATTGAATGAGACCGGGTTACTTCCGCACGCAAATCCGGGATTGATGGGGAGAAGAGATCTGGAGACTCTTCGACGGTTTAGTCCGAGCATGGGGCTGATGCTGGAAAGCACAAGCGAGCGGTTGACGCTTCCGGGAATGCCTCACGACAACGCGCCCGACAAACCGCCTTCACTTCGGTTGAAGACCATCGAGGAGGCCGGCCGGCTGAAGATCCCATTTACCACGGGCATTCTGATCGGCATCGGCGAGACCCTGGAGGAGCGAGTCGATTCATTGTTTGCGATCCGCGAGCTTCACGAGCGCTACGGCCACATTCAGGAAGTCATCATTCAGAACTTTCGCGCCAAGCCTGAGATCCCGATGCGCTCTCACCCGGAGCCTTCGATGACGGACCACGCGCGCACGATCGCGGTCGCACGCCTGGTGCTGTGGGATATGAACGTGCAAGTCCCGCCTAATCTTTCCGACGAGCGGTACCCGTTCCTGCTGAAAGCGGGGCTCAACGACTGGGGTGGCATTTCGCCGCTGACGCCGGACTTTATCAACCCGGAGAAGCCCTGGCCGAATATCGATAGGCTCGCTGAACGAACCGCCGCCGAGGGGTTTGAGCTGGTTGAGCGTCTCAGCGTTTATCCTGAGTATGTTCACTCGAGCGAGTTTATCGATGCTCGACTTCTTTCTCGAATGCGATCGATGGCCGATGACCGGGGGCTAACGGTTTAGAGACGAACGCCAGTTGATGAGAAGACGAGGAATAAACCGATGATGTGGCTATACCTGGCCCTGGCGATCTTGCTCGAAGTTTGCGGGACAACCTGTATGAAGTTGTCGCAAGGTTTCACCAGGATCGTCCCTTCGGTTCTGTTGTTCGTGTTTTACACTCTCAGCATGGGCATGCTTACACTCGCGCTTAAGAGGATCGATGTGAGCCTGGCCTATGCGGTGTGGTCGGGTGTAGGGACGGCCTTGATCGCCACGATCGGAGTGCTGTGGTTCAAAGAGCCGATCACCGCATTGAAACTTGTCTCACTCGGATTGATCATTATCGGAGTGGTTGGCTTGAATCTTTCCGGCACAGTGCACTAGATTATTTTGAGTCGTGGGTGAAGATGTGGTGGTCGCTTCACACGGTCTGGCTGGTGCTTACTCTAAAACAGCTCCGCGAAATAGCTAAAGAGCGAATCAAGGACGCCGACGCACTGTTTCTTGCGGAACGGTACTAGGGCGCCATGTACATTTGTGGGTACGCAGTGGAGATTGCACTTAAAGCCAGGATTTGTAGAACGCTCCGTTGGCCCGACTTTCCGCAAACGGATTCGGAGTTTGGAGGCAGAAATCGGAAGTACATGCCGTTCAAAACGCATGGGCTTGATCTACTCTTAAGCTACTCCGGTCAAGAGGACAAGATAAAGAATCGTTTCAATTCGCAATGGTCGCTTGTGGCTTCGTGGGACCCCAAATCGCGATATACACCTACGATCAAGACAACTAGAATAACGAGAGCAAGAGACAGAGCCGCTTTGAAAGCAAAGGCCCGACAAATGATTGATTCTGCTAGAATCCTTCTAAAAGAGCTATGAGACAGACTCTTGAAAAACTCATTCAGCTAGAAACTGCCGTGGCCCAGGAAAAGGGGCCCTTTGACATTTTTGCCCTTTTCTCAACGGATGAAGAAGCGGAGGACAGGTGGGATCTAGTGGTGTCCGCCACTTGGATTGGTGAAGAGAGCCTTCAAGCACTAGAGTATTTGACCAATAAGCTACATTCCTATCTTACCCCTGAAGAGTTTTCAAGGATTCTGAAGATCGCTCCGTTGGATGTTTATGACCCCAGGGTCAAGGACATCCAGAAGATAGTGACTACCGAACATGAAGTAAAAGAACTGAGGGATTACAGATTTCACGGACTGAGAGTGGATAGGGTTTATGTACTAACTTGTAAGTTACAAATAGATGAGCGGCTAATGCGTTTGATGTGGGCAATAATCGTTAAGCTGTGGCAGTCAGGAAATGAGAAGATTGAGAGCGCTGCGATTCTCAAGGAGCTACGGGAAAGAGGCGAGACGGTTCGTGATTACGCGATGGATAGAATACTCGAGCATTTACTTAACGCCGGATGTATTCGCGGACGTCAGTATATAAACTCGGATGACGTCCGACAACACGGCGCGATGATCATCACTCGCGTTAATGCTGACTGCCGTATTATTTCCGCCCCTTCCTCAAAGCGTCGTCGAAGAGTCTCGGCTACACGAGCGCAGTAATCGTAACTGGTCTTGAATGAATTCAATTGATGTAAATCCGCTCGGCAGTAGATTCCCAAAAACCATGGCGGCTGAGCTTGTGGAGGTCGGGCGAGGCTTTTATGCGCGCGGCTGGGTGCTCGGAACGAGCGGCAACTTCAGTGGCGTAGTCTCGCGCGAGCCGCTCACGCTGGCGATCACTTCGAGCGGAGTGGATAAGGGCGCGCTCTCGACTGACGATATCTTGTTGATTGACGGCGAAGCCAAGGTGCTTGAAGGCAAGGGTCGCCCGTCGGCGGAAACTCTTTTGCACCTGGCGGTGGTGAAGCTTAGAGGAGCGGGCGCAGTGTTGCACACCCATTCGGTGTGGAGCAATATTCTCTCCGATGCGAGCTTCGGCGAAGGCGGGGTGAAGATCGAAGGCCACGAGATGTTGAAAGGCTTGAACGGCGTCGAGACTCACGAGCACAGCGAATGGCTTCCAATCATCGAGAACTCGCAAGACATGGCGGCGCTGGCCGCTACGGCGGCGCGCACACTCGAGCGCAATCCGGCATCGCACGGATTCCTGCTCAGAAGACACGGGCTGTACACGTGGGGCCGCGATCTCGCGGAGGCAAAACGGCACATTGAGATTATCGAGTTCCTGCTTGAAGTGCTCGGGCGAACGAGTTTCACGCAAAAGCGCTAAGAAACGCAAAGACGCGGCGGAGGAGAGAGAGAGAGATGGCTATCGTAACAATTCCCGATGAGAACCGGACCATCCAGGGCCAGAACGAGATCGCAGACTATCTTGCGACGATCGACATCGATTACGAACGATGGGAACCAAAGCAGCATATCGCCGCGGGTGCCGGTGCTGACGAGATACTAGCAGCGTATTCCGGCGAGATAGAAACGCTGAAGGCGCGAGGTGGCTACGTTACGGCGGACGTGATCGATGTGAACGCCGGGACGCCGGGCCTCGAAGCGATGCTGGCGAAGTTCAACCGCGAGCACTGGCACGACGAAGACGAAGTGCGCTTTATCATTCAAGGCCGCGGCCTCTTTCACATTCACCCTCGCAACGCGCCGGTCGTCGCTATCGAAGTCGAAAGCGGGGATCTGATTCGGGTTCCCCGCGGCACGTGGCACTGGTTCAATCTCTGCGGCGATCGCCAGATCCGCGCGATCCGGCTCTTTCAGGATATGGCTGGTTGGGCTCCGAACTATACCGAAACCGGAGTGGACGCGGGTTATCAGCCGATGTGTCTGGGGGCTTCATATTTTCCCGCGCAGGTCTGACATCGTGCCGGGAAAGAGGATTCTGCCACTAAGACACAAAGCCTCAAAGCCGCACCAGGTCAATGCTAACCGGCTTGGTGATCCTTGTGTCTTCGAGTCTTAGTGGCAAGAATTCTTGAGTAGTGAGTCTACGTCTGTGAGCGCCTCTCCGATCAACTCTTCGATCCTCGTCGTCCTTCTGGACATTGAAGGCACTACGACGCCCATCGA
>DATMCM010000236.1:0-5601 GCA_035558335.1 Blastocatellia bacterium
TGTTGTAAAAGACTACCGACATGAGATCTTTCACCTGTTGCCGGGTCGAGGGATTCAAACCACTGAGGATCTTTGGATCGAGATCGCCGGTGATCGCAAAGCCCGCTGCGTCGACCAGTACCAGCCTATCCACTTTTTCAGGATGCGCGATGGCAAAAGCTGCCGCAGTGAAACCGCCAAGCGAGTTGCCGACCAGCGATGCCTTCTGAATGCCGGCCTGCTTGTAGAAGCCATCGAGAAAGTCGACGAGCGTCGAAACGCGATAGTTGAGCATCGGCTTGTCCGATTTCCCGAAGCCGATCTGGTCGGGAACGACCACTCGATACTTCTGTGAGAGTGGCGCAATCGTAGGCGCCCAGTTCGCGGAGCTCCCGCCGAGCCCGTGAAGCAAAATCACGACAGGCCCGCTGCCCGCGTCCAGATAATGAATCTTGGCGCCGAAAACCGTCGCGTACTTGTCTTGAACGCCGGCAGACGAACCGGCAGTTTGAGCCGCACTAGAAACAGCTAACGCCGCAGTCAGCATCAACGCTGCAATGAATCGTGATTGATTGATTTTCATGAGTTTTCCTCTCGCTTCGTTCTTTTGAAGCTTACTCAGGCCCACACTTTTTCGAGCGGCTGTCCTTTCCTGCACAGCGGACAGCTTTCCGCGGTGAAAAACCCCGATTCTACGTCCAGCAACGAGAAGTACGGGATCTCCGTCTCGAAATCCGCATCCTGGAAGTGCACCAGCGAACCTATTGCGATAGTTTCGGCGCCGGCTTCGCGAATCAGGTCGAGCATGGCAGTGATGACTTTCCCCGAGCGCACGACGTCGTCGACAAGAATACACTTCAATCCGCGCGCGTCGAGGTATTGCCGGAAGAAGTAGCGGTCCTGCCCCTTCTCGGCCCAGAAAATCTGATCAGCACCGAGCGCTTCTCGTATCCCGAATGCGACGGGAATGCCGCCGGCGGCTGGCGCTACGATCGCGCACCCGGGAAGCGCTGACAACACTTCGGGTTCTCTTCTCATCATTCGCGAGAGCGCCACGTTCAACACCCGCGCGTTGCCGTGGTAGCGCATCGCCAGCGGCATCTGGAAGTAATAGCCGGAGTGCTGACCAGTGGGGAACTCGAAATGCCCGTCGCGAAGCGCTCCAGTCTCGCGCAGCAGGTCACGTACCTGGTCGCTGGTTGGTATTAGCTCGACTCTTGGAACTAACATTTGGCCTCCGTAGGTTCGTCCATCACGGCCACGCGTAAGCTCGACCGTAACTTCCCTTTGTCGACTCGGCGAGTTCAGCATTATATGAGCCGGCCAGCAGGTGGTAAAGCCGAAGGTAGTGTCCGGAATCTGTGTTGCCAGGTGAATTGACCACGGATTGTGCTGGTTAGACGGATTCTCACAGATCCAGATCCGCGCAAATCCGTCTAATCCGCACAATCCGTGGTCCATCGAACCAATTTCGACTGCCACCAACGCTCATTAGGAGATCACCAAGCCGAAAGCAAATGGTGACGACTAGAAGGACAGGGGAACGCCCTCCCGCGCGAGAAGATGATAGAGGTAAGCAGAAGTCCGCACGGCGGAGACCCGCTTCCCGTGCTCCCACCTGCGGTGCAGATTAAACAAGCGACGATTATACGAGCCGACCAGCGGGACTCGGACCAGGTCGCTGGGCGGCGCGCCGTTCGTAAACAGCGGATTGAACGCATCGAAATGAACTTCTGCAACCCCGCTTTCGAAGACTCCGATGTGTAACGCGGCGGTGGCAGTATCGTTTTCCATCCAGCTGCGGCGCCAGCCCGGGTGATTCCGCGCGCTCAGGTAAGCGAACAATCCCTTGCTTGCGTTGCAGGCGGTGTAGGAGCCGCGTGAGTGAGAATTCGAGTCGAGCACTTCCGCGAGTGTGCCGCGATTCGTGTCTATCGGTTCGAAGAAGAACCCGCCGTCCCATGGCCATCCGCTAATTCGGCCCACTGCGTCAAGCCAGCCTTCGTTGTAGATCTTGTCGATCAGCAAAGCGATTGAACGTCTGCCGCAGTCAGGAAACAGGTTCCAGGCCTCGCGTTCATCCTTCGCATTTCCCGTCTCCCCGAGAATCCGAGTCACGTGGTCAAGCATCTGTTCGTGTGAGCTTGAGTCTGCCCTCGTAACCTGCTCCCAGGTCGGCACCGGGGTAGTCTCAATCAGATGCGCCGGGAGGCCGACCGGGTCTTCCGCTAGATTTCTTGTCGCGTTCATCCTCAAAGCTAATAGATGCATCTCGCCAATCAGGAGACGCCTGACATGCTATTCGGGCGATTGCTCGTTGGGGTTGCGGTTCATCGGTCGGCTGTGGGTTTCTCTTCCGATTTCTTGTCATCGCCTGCCGGACTCGCATCGGGAATCTCTATGCCGAGCACGTATTTCGAGAACCACGCATACTCGCGGCGCATTTTGTCCAAACGGTGTCGCGGCTCCAGCAAGCCGTGCGGTTCCCGCGGGAAGAGAACCATCTCCACCGGGACGCCGTTCTTACGAAGACCCATGTACAGCTCCTGAGCCTGGCTCGGGGGCACCCGCACGTCGCTACCGCCATGCAGGATCAGAGTGGGCGTTTTCGCTTGTTTGATAAATGCCATCGCGGATTTTCGCCAATAGAACTCCGCGTCATCCCAAGGCTGGCCTCCGAAGTACGCTTCGAGCGTTCGCTGCAAATCGTTTGTCGAATACATCGAGTACATGTTGGTTAGACCCGCTCCGACCATTACGGCTTTGAAGCGATTCGTTTGCGTGAGCGTCCATGCGGTCATGTATCCGCCATAACTCCAACCGGATTGCGCCAGCTTGTCAGGATCAGCCACTCCCCTGGCGATCAGGTTGTCGATACCAGTCTGAATGTCTTGGTAGTCGCCTCCGCCCCAATCCCGCACGTTAGCTGCCAGAAACTTCTCGCCGTAGGCGGACGATCCACGCGGGTTGGGATAAAACACCACCCAACCTTTGCCAGCCCATACGTGTCCGAAGTTACCGTGAGAATTCGGGAAGCTTTGGGCCCAGACTCCGGCGGGCCCGCCATGAATCAAGGCGATCATCGGATAACGCTTTCCCGACTGATAGCCGACCGGATAGATCACAAGACCCTCGATGTCTATGCCGTCTTTGCTCTTCCATCGCGTAACCTCTCCCGAGCCAAGGGCCAGGTCGCGAACTTGCGGATTGTGATCCGTTAGTTTCACAGGATCTGAGATCGGAAGAGTCTTGGCGATATAGACATCATCGGCGTGCTGAAGGTCAGACTTGGTGAACGCGATTACCGAGCCGTCGCGAGAGAAGCTCGCTTGCCCCATCGTACCTGCGATCTCTGAGAGCCGCTTGGGATCACCTCCATTTGCTGGAACCGAGAACAATTGAGAAGTCGTTCGAACCGGCGCGTTGAAATAGATGGTCCGCCCGTCGGCCGACCACCTCGGCGCGCCAGGCTGATACTCGAAAGTCGGAGCGATCGCGCGAGGAGCGCCTCCGGCAACGCCGATCACGGTCAGCCGGAGCTGGCCAACCTCGGCGTTCTTTAGTTCGCGGCTCAAATAGGCGATCTGGCTGCCATCGGGCGACCAACGAGGCGCGGTGTCAGGCCCGTCGTTTTGGGTGACTTTGCGCAACTTGCCGGAAGCCACATCCGCGATCCAGATGTCGGTCAGTGTGCTGTCATCTGCCTTCGGGGTTGGGGCGGCGGCGAAGGCAATGCTCTTTCCGTCAGGCGACCACTGAGCGTCGCTCGCGCTGAAATCGCCCTTCACGAGCTCGGCCGCTTTTTTGGTCTGAACATCGACTACCCAGATCCGCGTTTGCTTGAAGTTCTTGTCGATAACCTGGGCGTCGTCCTTGTCCTTCTCCTTTTTTTCTTCGTCGGGCGTCGGCTCCTGGGGCGCCACATAAGCTATGCTTCCGCCGCCGGCCGACCACTGAAAGGAAGTAACCCCGGACTTTGAGTTGGTGAGCTTCTCGGCTTCACCGCCGAATGGCGAAATAAGAAAAATCTGAGGCTTCTCTTCGCGAGCCGAGATGAACGCAATGCGTTTTCCGTCGGGGGACCAGCGAGGATGATTATCGCTCTTCTTGTTGGTGGTGAGTCGCACCGCGTCTCCCCCGGTTGTCGATACCAGCCAAATGTCGGCGTCGTTGGCGTCCTCCTTCATATCGGCTGTTGTGACGACATAAGCTACCCATTTACCATCCGGGGAGACCTGCACGTCGGATAGGTTCTTGAGCGCAAGAATATCTTGGAACGTCATCGCCCGCTTCTGTTGGGCGAGCGCGACGTTCACGCATAGCAGCGTGAGAGCGAAGAAGGCGATCAGTCGTCGCATCGTAGTCCTCCTTATGAAGATTCGAGAGTTGAGTCGCCGACGATTACAGCACTTCAACCGGACATGGTCAAACGCATCGTCAGGTGGCGTTCTGCAGCTTATGTTGCTGTGCCGAAGGACTATCGGATCAGCTGGAAAAGGATGTGCAAAAATCCGGAATCGACGGGTTTTATTAACACACAACTTCAGTTGGGTGGAAAGAGTCAGCCCAGGGGCCCTTGAACCGTTTCAACGGTTTACTGGCGATGCGTGTTGAAAACTCTTCAAACAGTTTGCGGCATCGCGAGTCGCCGGCACCTCACTGAAGTGAGGTGTCTGGAGTTTGGACAATTTGAGTACGTAAGTCATTTACTCGATTGACAGACGTACTTGGGTTATGGTATTCTTCGGACCGAGATCGGAGCCCGCCTGGGCTGTCAACTGGAGGATGCCGTCTATGGAAAGGGATGAAATCGAAGCCGCTGTATTGCTTGCTATCGAGGTCTCGCTCGAGGCCCAGCTTAAGGCCGTCCGCCGATTGCGCGCGGGGCCTCGCGAGGCAAAGGCTCCTCGCAAAGGTACGTCGCAGATCGATATGGTGCATGACGTACTCCGGCGCGCCGGTAAGCCGCTTCACGTCTCGGAGATCATCGAGCGCGTACGCAAGCTGCATGGACTCGAGCTCGAACGCGAGTCGATCGTTTCGACTCTCACTAAGAAGGTCAATCGTGGCTCCCGTTTCGTGCGCACCGATAAGAATGTCTTTGGGCTCAAAGGAGGGGACTAGATGTTGATTCAAGAGTTTCACTCCCTCCTTGAGCGCGGATGGCGGTCGGCGTTTCCCGGAACTCGCAGCCAGAAGCGCGCTATCGAACATGCCATCGCTTTGCCGTGCGTGTTTGGCCGCCGCACCATCTCGCGCACGCTGGGTGCCTTGGGCCGATGGGACCAGGATTGGAGCGCCGATTACAAGATGTTCTCGCGTAGTCAGTGGAAGCCGGAGCGGTTGTTCGACCCGGTGATCGATGAGTACCTGGAACGCTACCCAAAGCGCCCGGTGATTGCCGCCCTTGACGACACCAAATTGAGAAAGGTTGGCCGCAAGATCAAAGGGGCGTCGTGGCATCGCGATCCGTTGTCGCCCCCCTTTCACATGAACTTCATGTACGGGTTGCGGTTTCTGCAAGCGTCGTTGTTGTTCGCTCATCATCAGGAAGGCGATTATCCGCCGCGCGGAATTCCGGTGCGATTTCAAGAAGCGCCGCCGATTAAGAAACCGGGCAAA
>DATMCM010000237.1:0-7026 GCA_035558335.1 Blastocatellia bacterium
GGTGATGAAAACGTTGAAGGCCATGAATCCAGGAGATCTGCCGCGGCTTGATGAGCTTTCAATGGATGGCCGAGTCCTGGCGTTCTCTTTGGTGATTTCGCTCGTGACCGGAGTGCTGTTTGGCTTAGCGCCCGCCATTCACGCCGCGCGAACAAATCTGAACGAATTGCTTAAAGAGGGCAGCAGGTCGGTCACCGGCGGCAAGGCTCGGCAGCGAATTAGAAGTGCGCTGGTGACCGTCGAAGTCGGGCTGTCAGTGGCGCTGTTGGTTTCCGCCGGCTTGTTGCTTCGCAGTTTCTGGCGATTGCAGGACGTCAACCCGGGGTTTAACGCGGATCACCTTTTGACGATGCGCATCAACCTGCCGCGCAGTCGCTATGAAGACAATCCGCGGGCGTGGGGCTTTTATCAGCGCCTGATCGAAGGAACCAGCGCTTTGCCTGGTATCGATTCAGTCGCGCTGACCAGCATTGTGCCGATGGGGGGCGGAGGAAATACGGCAGGCCAAATACAGATCGAAGGCAAGCCCTTGCCGGCGGATGGAAGCAAGCCTTCGGCAGACTGGCGAATCGTGAGTCCGGGATACTTCCGCACGATGGGGATTCCGCTTCGTGGCCGCCATTTTGATGCCCGCGACAACGAAACCTCTCAGCCGGTTACTATCATCAGCGAGGAGATGGCTCGGCGGTATTGGCCTGACGAAGACCCGATCGGCAAGCTTGTCGTGTTGTTCAGCTTTACAAACAAACCTTGCCTGGTTGTAGGCGTTGCAGGAGACGTCAGAAGCCTCGGTCTGGACTCGGATCCAGGTCCGATGGTGTACATAACGGCTGCGACCGCGGCGATGTGGAACCCGATGAACGTGGTGATCAGAACAAGCACCGATCCCACCGCTCAAGTGTCCGCCGTGCGGAGTGTGCTGGGATCGGTTGATCCAAACCTCGCATACTTCGACACACGTACAGTCAATGAAATGCTGGCCAACTCGCTCGGTCAGCGTCGTTTCACGTTGTTCTTGCTTGGCAGCTTTGCGGCTGTGGCCTTGTTGCTCGCCTGCGTAGGGTTGTTTGGAGTCATGGCCTACCTGGTGTCCCAACGCACTCACGAAATAGGCGTGAGGCTTGCGCTAGGCGCGCGGCCGGGCGACGTCTTTCGATTGATAATAGGCAGAGGCATGGCGCTGGCAGCAGTTGGCTCTGCTTTTGGAGTTGCGGGTGCGTGGGTTCTCGGGCGGTTCCTGGAGAGCTTGCTTTACAAGATCGCACCAACCGATCCGATCACGCTGGCGAGCGCGCCCGTTCTGCTGCTGGCAGTGGCGCTGCTGGCGTGCTATGTGCCGGCGCGACGGGCGATGAAAGTCGATCCAATGGTGGCGCTGCGCTATGAGTGAGGCGGTGGGAAGTGGTTAGTGGTCAGTGGTTAGTGGTTAGTGATTAGTGGTTAGTGGTTAGTGGTTAGTGGCTAGTGGTTAGCCGATAAACGGACGGCGACGGCAACAATCGACACTAACCACTTCCAACTAACCACTAACCACCAACCACTAACCACTAACCACTAACCACTAACCACTAACCACTTCCTCTGAGAAACAAACATGATCGCAGACTTCTCGCAAGACGTGCGCTACGGCGCGCGCATGTTGACGAAGAACTCGGGTTTTACGCTAGTCGCTGGCCTCTCATTGGCGCTGGGGATCGGGTTAACCACAGCTATCTTCAGCCTGGCGTACAGCATCTTGCTTCACGCTTTGCCGTATCCCAACTCCGAGCGCCTTGTCACGCTGTGGCTCACTAACACCGCTGCGGCCGCGGCTAACGTATCGCGCTTCAACGCAAACGCAGCGAACTGGATGGACTGGCGGGCCCAGTCCGAGATGTTCGAAGACATCGCGCTAACCAGACCGGCGGCCAACTTCAACCTCACCGGAAACGGGCCGCCCGAGCGCGTGCAAGGTGGAAGGACAACCTGGAATCTGCCCCAGGTTCTCGGTGTTGAACCGTTGCTCGGCCGAATGCTTACCGAGGAAGAAGCCGGTCGGGACGCCAAAGTGGCGGTTCTGACTTATGGATTTTGGCAGCGTCGTTTCGGAAGCGATCCGGCCATCGTGGGCCAAAGCATCCAGTTGAGCGGCGCGACCTTCGAGGTGATCGGCGTGATGCCGCCGGGTTTTCGATATCCAACAAAGGATTTCGATTTGTGGACTCCGCTATTCATCCCGCCAAATGAAGTGCGATCCCAGTATAGCTTTAACTACAGATCGATCGGCCGGCTGAAGCCGGGCGTTACGCTTGAACAGACGCAGGCAGAAACATCCGAGATAACCCGCCGTTGGGCCCAGCAGTATCCCGCCGGGAACAATGCAGGTGAGTATGGAGTGCTGGTGGAATCTCTGCTTGACACCACGGTTGGAAAATTCCGAACAACCCTCCAGGTTCTCTTAGCCGCCGTGGGTTGTCTGTTGTTGATCGGGTGCATCAATCTGGGTGGTCTGTTGACCGTTCGCGCAAGCGCCCGGACGCAAGAGTTCGCGATTCGAGCCGCTCTCGGAGCAAGCGCGGCTCGATTGCGAAGACAAACGCTCGCCGAGGTCCTTCCTCTAAGCGTTGCGGGCGGCGCTGGTGGAGTGCTGCTGGCCTGGTTGCTTCTCAAAGTCCTGGTACCGTTGCTTCCACCGCAGTTGCCCGGCCTTGAAACAATTGGGTTGCACTGGCCAGTGCTGGCGTTTGCGTTGGCGCTGAGCGTGCTGGTCGTTCTGGTCGCCGGAATGCTGCCGGCCCGTCTTGCTTCACGCGTACAACTGGCGGGAACGATCCAGCAGGACTCGCGCACTGTGGCCGGCGGAGGCGCGATTCGCAACGCCCTCGTATCCGCGCAGATCGCCGTAACCCTGGTGCTGGTATTCGCCGGCGGGCTGCTGGTGCGAAGCCTGGTCGCGGTAACCAAAGTGAATCCCGGTTTCTCGACCCAGGGTGTGTTGACCATGCACCTGGCAGTGACTCGAGCAAAATATCCCACAGATCTTCAGGTCGCAGACTACTATCGCCGATTGGTCGCGAGGGTTGAAACAATCCCCGGCGTCACCGACGCGGGAATGGTAAACATGCTGCCATTCAGTGAGCTCCGTACTGTCTACCCTGTGGAGTTCGAACCCAGGTTAGACGACAGCCGGTTCAGCGGGGATGGGCGCTCGGTAACGCCCGGCTATTTTGCGGCAATGGGAATTCCGCTGATCCGCGGGCGAGACTTCTCCGAACATGACAAAGAAGGCGCACCGTTGGTCGGCATCATCGACGAACAACTGGCACTCAAGGCTTTTGGCAATGTGGATCCGTTAGGAAAGAGGTTTCGATTTGGAGTTATGAATGCCTCCACACCCTGGTTGGAGATTGTCGGGGTAGTCGGCCACATCAGGAATGATAGCCTCGAGACCGATCCGCGTCCTCAGATGTACTGGCCGGAAATGCAGCAGACTTCCGAGGCGAATCGCTCTTACAAGGATCGTGCAGCTCTCGTGGTAAGGACCGACGGCCGCCCGGAGTCGTTTGTCGCCGCCGTAGTGGAACAGATCCACGGAGAGAATCCGGACCAGCCGGTCTATGACGTCCGTTCCATGGAAGACTGGCTCGACCGGAGCCTCCAACCGCGAAATCTGATGACCGGACTGGTAACGCTCTTTGGCGGCGCGTCGCTGCTGCTGGCGTGTCTGGGATTGTACGGCGTTCTGTCCTACGGAACAGGGTTGCGTTTGCGGGAATTCGCAATCCGAACGGCGCTGGGCGCGCAACCGGGTGACGTGCGCCGGCTGGTACTCACCCACGCCGGACGGCTGTGGCTATGGGGCTCTGCAATTGGCTTGGTCGCGGCGTGGCCTGCAGGTCGTGCGCTCCGCAGTCAATTGTATGGCGTGGGAAGCACCGATGTGGTTGCGCTGGTGGTGGCGCTATCGCTGTTGCTGGTGACCGCTTTGGTGGCTGGACTCGGTCCGGCCCGGAGAGCGGCGCGCGTCGATCCGGCGGTCACGCTGCGCGGGGCGAGTGAGTGAACAGATTGGAATCTACTTCTCCGCGTAACCTCAGCGTGCTCCGCGGCTCTGCGGTGAAATTTCCCTTCACTGATCTGCTAACCGCAGAGGCGCCGAGATCGCTGAGGTCACGCAGAGAAGATCGGAAATATGATTGACTGGAAGCAAGAGATCAGACAGCGGCTAGCAGGCTTGCGGATTGATCCGACCCGCGAGGCCGAGATCATCGATGAGCTGGCGCAGCATCTCGAGGATTCATATCGGGAGTTGCTGTCCTCGGGCTTAACGCGTGGGGAGGCTTCGAAGGCTGCGCTTGGGCAGTTGAGTGACAGCCGGTTGCTCGCCCTTGAGCTGCGACGCGTCGAGCGGCCCGTGCCCAGCGAATCTGTTGTTCTTGGAGCAAGGAGAAGAAACATGATCGGAGATATGTTCAGCGATCTGCGGTATGGGGCGCGTTCGCTGCGAAAGAACCCCGCGTTCACTGCTATTGCGGTGATTACTCTGGCGCTCGGGATTGGCGCAAACACCGCCATTTTCAGCGTGGTCGATGGCGTGCTCCTTCGACCGCTGCCTTATCCGGAGCCTGATCGCCTTGCCATGGTCTACGGAACCAGTTCAGGAGCGTCTTTGGATGGATCGCCACTGTGCGCGGCTGATTTTCTCGACTGGAAATCGCAAAACCAGGTCTTTGAAAGCATCGCGGGCTTCTCCGCCAATCGCTTCAGCTACACCGGAGGTGAGACTCCTGAAGAAGTGGAGGGCGCCTGGGTGACCGCCGATTTCTTCACGACTATTGGCGTTCAACCCGCGTTGGGTCGCGCTTTTATGCCCGACGAGGATCTGGCAAAGACAGCGCCGACAGTGGTCATCAGCGACCGCTTTTGGCGGCGGTTTCTGGGCTCCGATCCCAACGTGCTCGATCGAACGATAACTCTCAACGCACGTGCCTTCACCATTATTGGCGTAATGCCTGCGACCTTCTCGTTTCCCGAGAAAGACACTGTGCTGTGGGCGGCTGAAAGATTGGCCCTGACGCGCAGAGGGCCTTATTACATGTGGGGACTTGGAAGGCTCAGTCCCGGAGCGACACTCGAACGGGCGCAAAGTGAACTGGATATGATCGCGCGGCGCGTGCAGGACCAAATCAACAGGCCGACCAGGGACTGGACGTGGACGTCGATCTCGTTAGCGGGAAGAATCGTCGGCAAGATTCGTCTCGCCTTGCTGGTGCTGCTGGCCGCGGTGTCTTTTGTTTTGCTCATCGCGTGCGCAAACATCGCGAATTTGCTGCTAGCTCGCGCGACAGCTCGCGAAAAAGAGATATCGGTGCGCATCGCGCTTGGAGCGACCCCTGCAAGGTTGGTTCGCCAGCTGTTAACCGAAAGCCTCCTGCTTGCGGCCGTCGGTGCGACAGCGGGCTTGCCGCTCGCGTTGTGGGGTGTTCGTCTTCTCGTCGCGGTGAGTCCCGCCGACTTCCCTCGCTTGCAAGAGATCAGTATTGATGGGCGGGTGCTCGGCATGACGCTGCTGGCCGCGCTGGCTTGCGGCTTGATCTTCGGGCTCGCGCCTGCGCTTCAGAGTTCGCGTCTCAATCTCAACGAGTCTCTCAAAGAAGGCGGCCGCGGCGCCGATGGCTCCGGCAGGCGCAGGATGAGAAGTGCGCTCGTCGTAACCGAAATAGCTTTCTCGCTGATGCTGCTCATCGGCGCCGGACTGATGATCAAGAGCTTCATGAGATTACAAAGTGTCAGTCCCGGGTTCAGACCCGATCACGTCCTGACAATGCATCTCAGCTTGCCGCACGTGAGGTACGACACCAACGAGAAGATAAACAACTATAATAGGCAACTCATCGAGCGAGTCACGGCGGTGAGAGGGGTGGAAGCGGCAGGATTGAGTATCAGTCTTCCTCCGGACAATCTCGACGTCGAGGATAGCTTCTCCATCGAAGGCAACCCATGGCCGCCGGGAACAAGCGAACTGTTCGTGCCTATAGTCTTTACCAGTCCCGAATACTTCGCGACGCTGGGGATCCCGCTCCTTCAAGGCCGGAGCTTCAATGCGTCCGACAAGGAAGGCTCTCCGCTCGTCGTCATCATCAATCAAACGCTGGCCGAGCAGTTTTTCCCTGACCAAAGCCCGATCGGCAGACGGTTGAAGGTTGGGGGCGCAAACCGGCCGCGCAACCCCTGGATGGAGATCGTCGGGGTTGTCGGCGACGTCAAGTACTCGGGCCTCGACGCCAAGCCTGAGCCAGCTTACTACGCGCCTCTCGAGCAAAACGTCTGGGGAGCAGCGTACCTGGTAGTTCGTGCTTCGTCGAATCCAGCCAGTCTGGCGCCCGCGATTCGAGAGCAGATCTGGGAGCTGGATAAAGACATCCCCATCGCCAACCTGGCAACAATGGACCAGCTTCTCTCAAAGTCGGTGGCCCAACCTCGCTTTCGCACTTTGCTGCTGGGACTCTTCGCCGCGCTGGCGCTGGTGCTGGCGTCAGTTGGAATCTACGGAGTGATCTCTTACTCGGTCACTCAGCGCACGCATGAGATCGGCATTCGGATGGCGCTGGGAGCCCAACCTCGTAATGTGATGACGCTGGTGATCAGGCAGGGGATGATGTTGGCGTTGATCGGATTAGCGGTTGGATTGGCGGCCTCGTTGGCACTGACTCAGATTATGGAGAGCTTGCTGTTTGAAGTGAGCGCAACAGACCAGGCAACGTTCGCAGTCGTCGCGGTTCTGCTGGCCGGAGTCGCGCTGCTTGCTTGTTGGATTCCGGCTCGCAGGGCGGCCCGAGTTGATCCAATGGTCGCGCTTCGGTGCGAGTAGCCTGGGAGCGCGGGCGTCCCGCCCGCAGTCTGTCCAATCCGTACCATTGCGGGCGGGACGCCCGCGCTCCCAGGGAAGAAATATGCGTGAGTGGAAGCAAGAGATCAGACGACGACTGGCCGACTTGAAGCTGGAGTCGACGCGTGAAGCCGAGATCGTCGAGGAATTATCCCAGC
>DATMCM010000238.1:0-12701 GCA_035558335.1 Blastocatellia bacterium
CACGTGGCAAGCGGCCAGCTTCAGAAAGTCTCGACCAAAGAAAAGGACTACACAAGGGAAGGCTTCTACGCGAGAACCGGCGATGAAGAGCTGAAGTGTCCCGACCTTGAATGCAACGTGCTGGTCTCCTATGAAGACGTAACCGTTCGGGTGCGATCGGCGGTGAAGCCAGGCGCTTCGGACAGCGAAGCCAGCGAGCAGCGCAAGGCAGTCATTGCCACAATTGAAAAAGAAGCAGCCGAGAAAACCGGCTTGAAGTGTGAAGTGATCACGCTTTATAGCGGCGGCGAGCACTGGCTGTATCGCTTCAAGAAGTACACCGACATTCGATTGGTCTTTGCGGTCGAGGAGCAGATCGCGTTCTTCGGCGGAGACCTCGACAACTTCACCTATCCCCGTTACGACCTCGACGTAGCCTTCTTCCGCGCCTACGAGAACGGAAGGCCCGCGAAGACACCTCACTACTTCAAATGGTCAGCGAAGGGACCGGTCGACGGCGAGTTCGTCGTCGCGCCGGGCAATCCTGGTTCAACCGCGCGTTTGCTGACGCTCGCTCAAATCCAGTTTCAGCGCGACGTAGGCAATCCGCTTCAGAAGCAGGTCTGGACGTCGCGGCGAGACGCGCTCGCGCATTACGCCGAGGGCGGGCCTGAGCAGGCGCGGCAAGCGGGCAGCGCGACACGCTCCTTCAACAACTCGCTCAAGCGCCTGGTCGGTCAACAGGAAGGCTTGATGAATCCGCGAATGATGGCGAAGAAGGAAGCCGACGAGAAGGCACTGCGCGACGCCGTTCAAGGGCGAACCGATCTTCAGAAGGCTTATGGCGAGGCGTGGGACCAAATCGGCGCGGCCTATCGGAGTTATCCTCAGATGGCGGCGCGGATAGCGTTTTCGACCCTCACCCCGCTGCGCGTCGATTTGTTTGGCACACCATTCGGCAATCCTGTCTCCCGGCTTGCCACTATCGCCGCAGCGATAGTTCGTTACGCTGAACAGACACGCAACCCAAACAATCAACGCTATGACGAGCTTCGAGATTCAAACCTGGAATCTTTCCGCTTCAGTCTTCTTTCCCGCGCTCCGGTCTATCCCGAAATGGAAGAGCAACTGCTCGCGGCCTGGCTCGAAGAAGCCCAAAAGACGCTGGGCGCTGGAGATCCGTTTGTAAAAGCGGCTCTCGGCGGTTCGACTCCCGCCGTGGTGGCAAAGCGCGCGGTAACGGGGACCAAACTTGCGGATGTCGACGCGCGAAAGGCGCTGATCGAAGGCGGCGCCGACGCGGTCGCCCGGTCAGACGACGCAATGATAGTTCTCGCACGCACTGTTGAACCGATAACACGCGAGCTTCGCGCGTGGCTTGAACAGAAGATTCAAAGCGTGGAGACCAGCGCGGGCGAGAAGATCGCCAAAGCGCACTTCGCCGTTTATGGAAAGACTCTGCCGCCGGATGCGAATTTCAATCTTCGGATCAGCTATGGGCGTGTGGCCGGCTACGAGGAGGATACGACGCTTGTGCCCTTCAAGACGACGTTCTTCGGATTGTACGATCGCGCTCTTGGCTTCGAAGAGAAACCGCCTTACGATCTGCCGCGGCGATATCGCGAAGGCAGGAACAACCTGGACCTCGCGACGCCGTTGAACTTCGTCTACACTGCGGACACGATCGGCGGGAACTCAGGCAGCCCGGTGATCAATCGCAACGCGGAGATAGTCGGATTGAATTTTGACAGCAACGTTCAGAAGCTTCCGAATCGCTACTGGTACGTTGATGAAGCCGAAGGCGGCCGCGCAGTGGCGGTGCATAGCGCCGCGATCATCGAGGCGATGAGGAAACTCTACACCGCAGACAAGCTAGTCAAAGAAATCATTGGTCAGTAGAGTGCCATTCAAGATGAGCTCAGGAGCTAACGATTGAAATTGCGGGAAAGGCTGATAGTCGACACGATCAAATGAGGTAAAAACCAAGTGCCCGGACTGCAATCACGCAAGCTACCCTTCAGTTAGCCGATTGTCCAACACGGTTCGTCCCGCTAGACGAGGCCACGTTGCATAGTGAGTCAGGAGGAGTCGATGGCCTTAGTCGTGTTCCTGAGAGGCGTCAACGTCGGCGGACATAAGACCTTCCAGCCCAGTGTACTTGCGAAAGACTTGGTAGACCTCGACGTTGTCAACGTGGGAGCTGCGGGGACTTTCGTGGTCCGCAAGCCGATCGGCCAGGCGAAGCTGCGTACCGAGCTGCTCCGGAGATTGCCGTTCAAAACCGAGATCATCATTTGCGCCGGGCGCGACATTATCAATCTGATCTCTAGCGACCCATTCGCGAATGAACCTTCCGGCGCTGACGTGGTTCACTTCGTGACCGTATTGGCAAAGCGCCCGAATGGCCTGCCTTCTCTCCCTTTTACCTTGCCTGAAGACGACGAGTGGCTGGTAAAGGTTATCGCAATCCGGGACAGATTCTTGTTGGGTCTCTACCGACGACAGATGCGGACAATCAGCCTTCTCGGCCGGATTGACAAACGCCTGGACGTCTCGTCGACCACTCGCAACTGGAACACAATCAATGCCATCGCCAGAATCCTGGAAGGCGGCGGCGCAAAACGGTAGCGGGAATAGATTCTAGATTCAAACAATCGGCACCGAATGAAACCCACCTTCTTCAAGTCCCAATCTGATTTTCGCAAGTGGCTAGAGAAGCATCACGCGACCTCCAAAGAGTTGTTAGTCGGCTTCTACAAAAGAAGCTCAAGCCGTCCGAGCATCACCTGGCCTCAGTCGGTGGATGAAGCGCTGTGTTTCGGCTGGATCGATGGGATTCGGAGAAGCCTCGACGACATCAGCTATACAATACGCTTCACGCCGCGCAGGCCCGCCAGCATCTGGAGCGCGATCAACATAAAGCGCGCGCAGGAACTCATCGACCAGGAGTTGATGCGGCCTGCAGGGCTCAAGGCGTTTCAAGCGAAAAAAGAAAACAAGTCCGGCATCTACTCCTACGAGCAGCGGAGTGTAAAGCTTCCTGAGCCTTATGAAAGAAGATTCAAAAGGAACAAGACAGCCTGGGCTTTTTTTGAGGCCCAACCGCCGTGGTACCGAAAGACCGCCGGTTGGTGGGTCGTAAGCGCCAAGAAAGAAGAAACCAGGCTTACGCGGCTGACGAGACTAATCGAAGACTCAGCGAGCGGACGAACTATAGCGCCGCTGACGCGGAAGAAAGCGAATTGAAAACGGGCAGCAGCAACTTGTTAGTAAGAGCTCAAGAGCTATTGCGGCAGATGCTCGGCCCACAAGCCGAGTTTCGCGAAGGTCAATGGCAAGCCATCGATGCCATCGTCACGCACCGCGGACGCGTCCTTGTTGTCCAACGCACCGGTTGGGGCAAGAGCCTGGTCTACTTCCTCTCGACAAAACTTCTTCGCGAGCAGGGCGCAGGTCCCACAATTCTAGTCAGCCCGCTGCTGTCGCTAATGCGGAATCAGATCGAAGCGGCCCTACGCATCAGCGTTCGCGCCATCACCATCAACAGCTCGAACCGCGCGGAATGGGACGCCGCCGAGGCCGCGCTTGCCGGCGACTCGTGCGACATTCTGTTGATCTCGCCTGAACGCCTTGGCAACGACCGATTCATGCGCTCGGTGCTTCCCGGGATGTCGGGGCGGGCAGGTTTGTTCGTCGTCGACGAGGTTCACTGCATATCGGATTGGGGTCACGACTTCAGGCCCGATTATCGGCGCATCGTACGTGTGGTGCGCAGCCTTCCTACCGGGACCCCGGTGCTCGGTACCACGGCCACCGCCAACGATCGAGTGGTCGCGGACGTTCGCCAGCAACTCGGCCCGGAACTGGTGGTCTTGCGCGGTCCGCTCGCACGCGCGTCGTTGAGGCTCCAAAACATCATCCTCTCGAGCCAGGCTGAGAGGCTCGCGTGGCTGGCCGAAAACATCCGGAAGTTCAAGGGCAGCGGCGTCATCTACTGTTTGACGGTCCCCGACGTGGAACGGGTCACCAATTGGCTAAAGTCGCAAGGCATAACGGCCGAAGCTTATCACGCGGGCGATGACGCGAAAATCGACCGCGAAGCACTCGAAAAGGCGCTGCTCGGCAACGAACTCAAAGCGCTGGTCGCCACGGTCGCGCTCGGCATGGGATTCGACAAACCAGACCTCGCGTTTGTGATTCACTTTCAGCGGCCGGGTTCGGTGGTCGCCTACTATCAACAAGTCGGAAGAGCCGGGCGCGCGGTCGAGCGCGCTTACGGGATACTGCTCAGCGGCACCGAAGACGACGACATTCAGGACTACTTCATCGACAGCGCGTTTCCATCACCTGAGACGATGACCTCGATACTCGATGCGTTGCGTGCAAGCGAGGGTCTTTCGATCAACGAGCTGCTTGCACGGGTGAACGTTTCGAGGTCGATGGCCGACCGCGCGCTGAAGTTGTTGGAAATCGACGGAGCGGTCGAGATCAGATTTGAAAAGAAGGTTGTCTACTTTCGAAGTTCCAAGCAATGGGAGCCGGACATCGATAGGACGAATCGAATCACCGGTTTGCGAAGGGCCGAACTAGCCCAAATGCAGAGGTACGTAGCTCATCGCGGTTGTCTGATGGAGTTCCTCGCCCGCGCGCTTGACGATCCCGATGCAAAGCCTTGCGGCGTGTGCGCCAACTGCCAGGGCCGCGGTTTCCGCGACGAAGTCTCAACCGAATTAGTAAGCCAGGCCGCGGAGTTTCTAGGTCGAGTCGACATCGTGCTCGAACCCAGGAAGCGCTGGCCACAAGACATGGTTCTCTCGGAGACGTCGGTCATCCCTGCGGAATTGCGCAACGCGGCGGGCCGCGCGTTGTGTTATTACGGCGATCCCGGATGGGGCCGGCTGGTTCGTGAAGGCAAATACGAGCTGGGCCAGTTCGACAATAAGCTGGTCGACGCTTCCGCGCGATTGATCCTTGAGCGATGGCGCCCCGAGCCATTTCCGGAGTGGATCACGGCGATACCCTCGCGACGCCATCCGCGCCTGGTGTATGATTTCGCGTCTCGATTGGCCAAATCGCTTGGCATTCGATTCCTCGCTGCTCTTGTTCGCACCGGGGAGGCGCCCGAACAGAAACTGATGGCCAACAGCTCGATGCAAGCCCACAATGTTGCAGGTACGCTCGAGACGATCGGAGAGATGCCGACCGGCGCGGTCCTGTTGATTGATGACATAGTAGACTCGGGTTGGACTTTGACGCTTGCCGGATGGCTGTTGAGAAAAATGGGCAGCGGAGTCGTTTATCCGTTTACGTTAGCTCGCGCGACGGCGCGCAAGTCTTGATCATGAAACTCAGCGACGAATCATTTCCACTCTTCCTCTTGTGTTCGCACCTGGGTTTACCGGACGAGCCCGATGCGAAACCGCTAAGCGCACGAGAGTGGAACAAGCTTGAGCAGAAGCTTGCGGACAACTCCATTAACGTGGCGGAGCTCCCCGGTTCAACCGCCGAACAGATCAAATCAAATCTCAAGACAGACGACGACGAAGCCACGCGGCTCGCGAGCTTGCTGGACCGTGCCGGCGAGCTTGAGCAGGAACTCGAGCGGCTGGCTGAATTTGGCATCTGGGTGATCACGCGAGTGGACGAAGCCTACCCACCTCGCTTCGCCGAGCGATTGAAGTCGGCGGCACCAGTGCTGCTCTACGGCGCAGGAGACGCGCGATTGTTGAACCGTCGAGGGCTCGCGGTAGTTGGTTCTCGCAACATCGATCCGCGCGGCTTCGCTTTGACCGAGTCCATTGGCAACGCGTGCGCTGAATCGAAACTGGTCGTGTATTCAGGCGGTGCGCGCGGCGTGGACAAGACGGCGATGGGCGCGGCGCTTGCGGCCGGTGGTAGTGCCGTCGGCCTGCTCGCCGACAGTCTGGAAAAGGGGCTTCGAGCAGCTGATGCCCGAGTGGCAATCGAAGAAGGACAGCTCGCACTCGCGACTCCTTACTCACCTCACGCGAGCTTCAACGTAGGGATGGCGATGGCGCGCAACAAACTTATTTATGCGCTTTCGGACTTTGCACTGGTGATCGCAAGCGACGCAGAGAAAGGCGGCACCTGGGCGGGCGCTGAAGAAGCGTTGAAATCCGGAATGGTACCGGTGTTCGTGGTTGACGGTCCAGGCGTGCCCGACGGAAATAGACTGCTAATCAAACGCGGCGCGATCCCATTCCCGGATTCGTTTGACGATTCGCCGGGATCGCTCGGCGATTGGCTTGAGGAACACGTGCCGGAAAGCGAACCGCTGTCAGTGCAGGGAAGCTTGTTTTAGCCAAGGGGCGCAACGCTACCCTGCCACCAGGACACAAAGGCTCAAACAAACACGCAGCGCACGGGAAGACTTGGTGAAACTTGGTGCCTTCGAGTCTTCGTGGCGATACAAACGTCGATAAGGGAAGCCAATGAAGGACTCAGACGCAATCACCGGCGGCGCGCGCGCTCGTAACACTCGCTTGCTGGATAGGCAGCGAAGCGAAGTCATCGAGCTCGAGCCGAAGTTCCTTCTGCAAATGGCTCACCTTACGACGCCGGCCACCGTCTGGAAGTACGTCGAGAGCGCGGTCACCAAATCAAAAGGCAACCTGGTGATGCTCGACCTCGAAGACTCGATCCCTCGCGACAACCCGGAGTTGCTCGAACTGGGACGAGCCAATGTTATTCGCGCGTTCAACGAATTGGACTGGGGATCGAGGCTTCGCTTCTTTCGACCGCGGGGGCTCGAGCTTGATTCCTCGCATTCCGACATCGCGGTCGTCGTCAAGGAATCCGGCTCGAAGCTGGACGGCTTGATCTATCCCAAGATCGAGAGCGCCGACGAGGTTCGCTCGATCGACGAAACGCTGACTGCTCTGGAACGGGAGTTTGAGCTTCCGCGCGGCGGCATTCGTATCGAGCCGCTGATCGAATCGGCGTCGGCGGAAGAGGGCGTCTTCGAGATTGCGCGGGCCTCCAAGCGGCTCGTCGGTTTGGTGTTCGGTTCTTATGACTACTGGGCGAGCCTCGGCATGGGAGCGTCGAGTTATCGCGCTGACCATCCGCTGATTGCGCAAGCTCGCGGGCGCATCGTGAAAGCCGCGGCCTCGGTCGGCATTCCGGCGATTGCCGAGATGACTACCAACTATCCGACTCGTGACAAGACCGACGAAGAACGGCGAGCCGCCATGGAAGAGTTTCGCACCGACGCGTTACTCGCGCGTGATTTCGGTTTCGCGGGCAAGTGGACCGGCATTCCCGATCAAACCGCTATGGCCGTCGAGATCTTTCAGACTCCCGATGAGGAGATAGAACGCGCGATCAACGAAGCTAAACTGTTTCTTGAAGCCGAGGCAGCCGGCCGGGGAGCTACGATGATAGGCGGTAAGATGGCCGACCGCGCCACCGATCGGTTGAATCGCAACACGCTGAAGAAGGCCTACGCGATGGGGCGTTTGAATGACGCTCTGGCAAAGCAGCTCGGGTTGATATAGTCTCACCCGACAGCCGCGTTCGCGGCTGACGACGGTTGTATCAGAGGATTAGCCTGTCGCGCATTCTACTTGGGAGGTCTCTCGTGAAAGCACTGTCCTTATTTGTCTTCTCATTAGCGCTCATCATCTTCGGATTGCAGCCTGAAAAGGCTGTGCAGGCAACCGCCCCAGAACCCGCCATCTTTGACTCAGACAAACTTTCGGAGCCGGCTAAGCCTGTCGGCGAAGGCGAGCTCCGCGCGGCTTCAGCAAAAGCCATCAAGGTTATGCAACATTCGCAGGGAGTCTGGTACAACAAGCAGACTTGTACGTCGTGTCATCATCAACTACTGCCCGAGATCGCGCTTAAGCTGGCCCGAGAGCGCGGAGTACCCTTCGATGAGACGATCGCGCGGGACACGACGGCGACCGCCTTCGCCAATCTAAAAGACGTCGATGCGGAGGTCCAAGGGCATGATTACATCGATGTAGTGTTCAACGGATGGATTCTGGTAGCAGCCCGCGCCGCCGGAATCGGCCCAAGTCTGGCGACTTCCGCGTCCGCCCAGTTCATCGCCTCTCGACAACTCGCGGATGGCAGCTGGCCCACAATAGACCAACGTCCCCCACAGAGTCACAGCCTCTTCACGACCACGGCCGTCTGCGCGCAGGCTCTTCAGCTATTCTTGCCAGAACAGTTCAAGAGCGAGCGGGAAGCCCGGGTTCGGCGAGCTCGAGACTGGCTGCTCAGGGAGCAACCCCGAACGACAGAGGACTCGACGTTTCGACTGCTGGGCTTACTCTGGACGGGCGCAGCGGAGAACGCGCGTCAGAAGGCGGCGCGGCAACTCCTGGCTGAACAGCGAGCAGACGGGGGGTGGGCACAATTGCCGGGGCGTGCAAGCGACGCCTACGCGACGGGCGAGGTCTTGTTTGTGTTGCACGAAGCCGCGGGGCTGGCGACCGAGTCCCCCTCCTATCAACGCGGCTTGAGCTTCCTTCTCAAGGCCCAGGCACCCGACGGGTCCTGGAGAATCAAATCGCGTCTTCACCCGCCCGCTCCAGTGAGCCCACCTTACGTCAACGTTGAATTCCCCCCGTTTCAACACGACCAGTTTATCTCGATGATGGGAACGAGTTGGGCTACCAGTGCGCTGCTCGAGGCGATTAAGCGACAAGAAGGAGGCTCAAAGAAACAGATGCCTGCCAGCGCCGCCACTAATGAACAACCTGAGTGGGCGCAAGTGGCGCTGAACGGCAGCGCCGGCGACCTCAGGAGACTCCTCGACGGAGGTTTGAAGCCGGACTCCAAAACCGCCGAGGGAACAACCGCTCTGATGTTGGCAGCAAGAGATCTCGCGAAGGTAAAACTCCTGCTCGATCGCGGCGCGGACGTAAACGCTCGGGCTGCGTCCGGCGTAACGGCGCTGATGGTAGCCTCGCGCCACCGAGGGAATGCGGAGGTTGTACGATTGCTGCTGAAAAAAGGCGCGAGGCCTAACGTTGAAAAAGGAATCGAGGTTCGCAACGATGCCTCGGCGCTATTCTTTGCGGTAATGGCCGGCGACGTCGAAACGGCGCGTCTGCTCGCGGACGCGGGCGCGAGACTTGGGGACCGAATGAAGGTGCTTGGAACGATCGTGACTAGCCCGCTGCTCTATGCGACGTTTCTTGACGATTCAGCAATGGTCGAGTACCTGATTAGCAACGGGGCGGACCCGAACGAAGTTGATGATGACCGGATCTCGGTCCTTGAGTGGGCGGCGATAAGTAATCGCGTGAGCACGGTTCAGTTGCTGCTCGCGCGAGGCGCGAAGGTGAACCATGTGGACAACCACGGCATGACGCCTCTTCTGTACGCCGCCTCGATAAACTTCGGCGATAGCGAAGTGATGAATGCGCTCATCGCCGCTGGTGCTGACGTGAAGGCGAAGAACAAAGCCGGACTGACCGCTACCGAGTTGGCTGAGAGTTACAAACGCGAAACCAAGTGAGCTGATTGGTTCTGAAAAACTGCAAGCGGCCGAGGGTTCACGTGGCAGGCTTTTGCGGCGAGCTTCCTCTGGCCGGAGGCACGGTTGGTGAGACTGATCCGAATGGCTGCGTTTGACGCCGCCGAATCGTCGATTCGGCGCGATCAATTCCTGGATGCCTGCTCGACCGCAAACATCACACTCTTTTCAGCAGGTTCCTTCGACTTGGAGTCCTTCACTGAGAGGGTCAATTCATAGATTCCCGGCGGCGCTGCGAGCTTGAATTGTCCGCCTATGTCGAGCCCGAGCGCATTCTCCTTCACTACCAGAGGCCCGATGGGCTGCCACGGTCCTTGATAAATCTTCTCGCCGGCGCGGCTGATCGCTACTTGCATCATCAGCTCTGATTTCGCTTGTTCCCGAGCGGGAGTGTAAATCATCAGATGATAGACCATGTACTGCCCTTGCTCGTATGCCCTGATGCCTTCCACCGTTCTGGTCGGAGCAGGTTCGGTACTCTTTCCGTTCGCGGGCGTCGTTCCATCTGTGTTGAGGTCGCGACCAAGAAAGATGCCGCTTAGTTTGAGCTTACCCCTGGTTAGATCGGCAACTTCGACCCAGGCCGTTGCCGAACCTATGCGCTCGGTCGAAAGCTCACGCACCCCGACACGAATCTGATACAAGCCCGGCTTAAGAGCGAGCCGCTTCGCATAGTTGATACCATTGCGCTTTGCGATTTCCAATCGCTGCTGAGAGAGATTGGCGTTAACCGTTTCAGCCCACGCGTCGACCCGCTTCCCGGAAAGATCGTAGATCGCGCTGACGACCTCCAGTCCGATGTGAAAGAGCCCGTTCTGCTCCTTATAGTTGAGATTCCGCCCATCGATGTGTGCTTCATAAGTAACCTGCGCGTCGTCGCCCTCTCTTGCTAAGTAGTCAGCCGAAGCCGACACTCCGATCTCCGTCAGCGCGAGCGGCGACATCATCGCGTTAGACAGTTTTTCCTGTGGAGTCTGGGGCGACTGGGCTTTCCTTGCTTCGATTGGCATGTAACCCTTCTGCGTCCTGACTCGATACTCAGGATGGTCCTTTACTCGAAGCGTGATGCGATGGAAGCCCTTCGCAACTGGATCGGCCGGATAGTAAGCCAGCGAGTAGTAGACGCTGTTCTCATCAAGTGCCTTTCCCAGCGCGCCATTCAAGTCGTTTGTATTGAAGAACGCTTTTCCACCGGTGTCGTCGGCGAGCGCGTTCATACCGTCTTCAGCTTCCCTGTTAGAAGCCGAAAGATAGCTGCTCACCAAAGAAATCGTGTTGCCGGAAGCGAACACGTCCCCGGCGCCGATATCAAAGATCGGGTTTACATACAAACCGCGCACATCAATTGAGTAAATCACCACGCCGGACCGAGCCGCGCGACTCGTGACGCTTTGGACGTCCTCGGCTTCTATCTCGCCCCTCGTGCCGCGCATCGAGAAGCCATCGGAGTAGTAAACAATCAAACGCTGGCCGGGCACGGAAGCCAAACGATCGGCTACTTCCTTGAGAGTAACAAGCGTGAGCTTTCGCTTGTTCTCGGTTTCGTTGAGGATTTCAACTGCCCTGGCCCGAGCAACCACCTTCGCGAAATGATCAGGTTCAAGACCCGGCGGCGAAGCGCGGATGCCTTCCTCCGCTTTTACGATCTGCGCCGCCATCGTCAAGGCCTCCTCATCCCGAAGAACGATCTGTGCCGCGAGGTTAGGTGTGAAGTATGTTCTCTGGCCCGCCGCAGCTTGGGGCAGCCGATCGATCGCGTATCTCAGAAGTTGCCGGTCTTGAGTGAATTGACCCAGCAGACCAAGCGATCCGCCGCTGCTCACAAACGCCACAAGGTCCTGATCGGTCATCTGATGATCGACAAAATTCCTGAGCGCCCGTTTCACCTGCACGAGGCCCGAGGCGGTCAAATGTAGCGCATCTACGAAGAGCACAATCGTTCTGCCGGGCGCAGCCTTGCGGCCGGTGATTCCGCCTGGGACTTTGTCATTGACCGGCGCCGAGCCGCCGGTCGCGCCGTTAACAACCCGTTCGACCGAAAAGAAGCCGATGTCCTGTGAGCGATTGTTCTCTAACAGCTCGAAGTCTTCTTTCTTCAGCACATCAACCAGCTTGCCCTGACGATCCGTGACTACGGCCCTGATCTCAATCAAGTCTGTCTTGAGACGCACTGTTTGATCTTTATCATCGGCCTTCTTTTGAGTCTGGCTCGCTACCGGCGCCACAAGTGCGCAGTTCAGTAGAATCGCCGCCAGAGATATGAATGTTTGTGTTCTCATCATCATCGGAACACGGTCCTGTTGAAATTCCGGCGCGTTGATGATTATGCTAAGCGCGCGCTTCCAAGGGCAAGGAACTGTTAGAGAGTCACTCGTCGAAGCTTGCGATTCTCGATTTCAAGGATAAGGAGGTACGATGGCGGAACTGAAAACGAAGAAGACCACCGCGAGCGTCGAGAAGTTTCTAAACAGCGTTGCCGATGAACAGCGGCGTAAGGACTGCTTTCGGCTTTTGGCAATCATGAAAGCGGTGACCAAAGCTGAGCCGGCAATGTGGGGAACAAGCATCATCGGCTTCGGCAGCTATCAGTACAAGTACGCAAGCGGGCGCTCGCTCGAGTGTCCGCTGGCAGGCTTCTCTCCCCGCAAGCAAGACTTGACCTTATACATAATGGTCGAGCATTACCCGGCGCTGATGAAAAAGCTCGGAAAGCATAAGACCGGAAAGTCCTGTTTGTACATCAAGAAGCTCGACGACATAGATCTGCCTACGCTTAAACAATTGATCAAGGAATCCGTTGCGGATCTTGCTGCAAACAGCAAATAAGAAACGCCCGGAGGCGGAACCGGCATAGTAGTGCAGTTCGCGCGACCACCAGGTTTCTCACTATGAAATCACCAGGCGACAGAGTGATCGAACCAAAGTACGGACGGTTGCTTGACGACTTCTGGGTCGGCGACGTCTACCATCACCCGTGGGAAGTGACCCTCGACGACGGCTTGCTCGCGATGTTCGCGGCTTCGTTCCTGGACGCGAATCCGCTGTATTCGAGCCGCCGCTTCGCGCGCGAACTAGGCTTCCGCGATCGGGTAGTCCCGCCGCTCGTGCTTTTGAACCTCGCGCTGAGCTTCACCGTTCACGACGTCTCTGAACAAGCGATCGCTCATCTGGCCTATATCGAGTTGAAGTTCCCCAACGCTGCATATTCAGGCGA
>DATMCM010000239.1:0-17493 GCA_035558335.1 Blastocatellia bacterium
CTTTGTCTATCCGCTGTCCGATAGCGCCGCCGACAGGGACACTATCGAAAAGTTTGCCCGTGTGTATCTAAAGAATAACCACTCGATCAAGGAGCTTGTGCGCGCGATCTTCACTTCGGACGAGTTCTTCAGCGAGCGAGCGCGCTTCGCATTGGTGAAGTCGCCAGTGGAGCTGATAGTCGGCGCGATCCGTGCGCTCGGCGCGCGCTACAATCCTGGAACCAGCGGCAATCAGGAGAACGCCAACATACTCGCCGCCATCTCGATATTCCTGGGACAAGAGTTGTTCAATCCACCCGACGTCGCAGGATGGAGGCTCAACCTATCCTGGATCAACACCTCGACTCTACTCAATCGCTTCACATTTGCCGACCTGCTTGCGATCAATAGGACAGGAAACCTCGAAGCTCCCGGGCTGTGGCTGTCGCACCAACAGCTCAAGTCTCTCACCAGGAAGAACTCGAAAAAGACGGTGAAGAACTTTCTGTCGGTGCTTGGGCCGCTCGAGGTAAGTTCAGCGACGGTCCGCACCCTGAGAACTTATCTGGAGTCCGACGATCGAGGGAATCCTGCCGGCTTTACACGCGATGATTTGACCATAGACAAGAAGGTGCGCGGGTTGGTCCACCTGATCATGTGTCTCTCGGAATACCAGTTGAATTAGAAGGAGATCGGTATGCCAGTCACTCGGAGACAATTTATCAAGCGAAGCGCTGCGATGGTCACGATTGGTCTGGTGCTTCCGAAGGTATGGCTCGGCGAAACGCGGGCGGAACAGGCTTCGTTCAACCCGAACCGCAAGCTTGTCGTAATCCAACTGGCTGGCGGCAACGACGGCTTCAACACCGTGATCCCATACACAGACGCGCGTTACTACAGCTTGCGGCCAACGCTGGCATTCAAAGAAGCCGAGCTGAAAGATGCCAACGGTCGCACGACTCTATTGAATGACGGGCCGTTCGGGTTTCACCCGGCGATGGGCGAAATCAAAGACTTGTACGATCAGCACAAGGTCGCGATCGTGCTTGGGGCCGGCTACGCTAACCCGACTCTGTCGCACTTCCTGTCTATGGACATCTGGCATACCGCCGACACCAGCGGTCTTGCGAGCCGCGGGTGGCTCGGAAAGTACGCCGACATAGCCCTGGTAAACGGACCGAGTCTCTCGGCGGCTTCGATCGGGAGCCTCGACCTGCCCAAAAGTTTGAACGCGAGCCGAGTGGTTGTTCCGAGCATACTCAACTTTTCGCTTTACAACTTTCTGACCGATCCCGGCTACTCGGGCGACTACGCTAACCAGCTAAGAGCGTTCAACGAGAATGCCGGCCGGGTGTTTTCACAAGAGACATTTCTCGGTGCGATAAACAACACAGCGTTGGCGTCGGTGCAATGGGCTCAACGAGTACAGACGGCGGTGAACAGCTATCAGTCGTCTGTCGTTTATCCTTTGAACAACCCTCTTGCGGTTGGGCTTAAGATGGTCGCCCAGCTTATCACCACGGTTCCCGAAGCATCTCTTCTCTATGTCTCTATGGGCGGCTTTGACAACCATTCCGACCAGATCGGAGACCGTCGGAACGATCGAACCAACAAGCTGATCGGCGACCACGCGCTATTGCTGCGGTGGTTCTCCGAAGCGGTCGACCTGTTCCACGCTGACCTTCAAGAGCACAACCTTGCCGATCAGGTGGTGATGATGCAGTGGTCGGAGTTTGGGCGGCGTCCCGGCGAGAACGCTTCATTCGGCACCGATCATGGAACGGCCGCGCCCGTGTTTGTGATTGGCAACCCGGTGCAAGGCGGGCTTTATGGTTCGCAGCCTTCTCTTGAGGCTTCAGTGTTAGACCGCAACGGAGGGAACACGGAGTACACGACCGACTTCCGAGAAGTGTATTCGACAATCCTCGATAAGTGGCTGAATGTCGACTCGAAAGCCGTGCTCGGGGCGCAGTATGCAAACGCCGGCTTTCTTTCTTGAGTGTGAGTCGTCAGAGCCTACAATATGCTGGCGAGATACCCTTAGTTCATTCGGGGTCCCGCCCCGCATCCAATTTCACCGCGCCGCTCGGCGCAAGATCCTCGAGAGAGTTTGTTCGCCTTGAACGCTGCGTTATAATGCGACGTCAGCAGAGGGGAAGCTCAAAAAAAATCACAGGATGCAGCCGGAGTCTTATGCCCGCGCGAGATATCTTACAACTCGGAAACGAAAAGCTGTGGCAGAGATCCGCAGCGGTTGACGATCCGTCGTCACTGGGTACCGAGACGATCATCCGTGACTTGAACGATACTCTCGCCGGCTTTCGCGAGGCGACCGGTTTTGGTCGCGGGATAGCCGCGCCTCAGATCGGTGTACTCAAGCGTGTGATCTTCATTCGAATGCATCCGGCCGGATTCTCCGGAGCCCTCATTAATCCTCACGTCACTTGGATGAGCAACGATCAGATCGAGCTGTGGGATGATTGCTTCAGCTTTCCTGAGCTGATGGTGCGAGTCAGGAGAGCCGCGTCGGTTCGCGTTGAATACATTGACGAACGCGGCGAGCCTCGATTAATTCACGCTCAGGGCGATCTGTCAGAGTTGCTGCAGCACGAGATCGATCATCTGGACGGCATACTTGCAGTGCAGAGAGCGATCTCTCCAACAGCTTTTTCGACTCGCGCGGAGTGGGAGCGTAATCTCAAACAAGCGCGAGCCGGTTCTATCTAATTCTACACGCGTTCTACACGTGGACTTTTTCCAGACTTTCCCACCACTGCGAGAGTCTGATTTGGCGGGATTGATTTCTGATCCCTTCAGCACCAGGGCGTGACGAGACGGACCGCGCACGAGTGATTCCCCCGATCAAGCGATACTCCCGTCGCACCTTTCGAAGCGTTGTTACACAAGAGATACGTTGGCGACGCGATCGCCGGTCAAGGTAAGGAGGAGAGCGACCTATGGCAACTCTAAACTATGACGAAGCCGCACATTTGCTCAGGCGCGCGGGTTTCGGAGGCCCGTCCGATGAGATCGAAGACCTTTCGTCTCGCGGTCGGGAGGGCGCTGTTGATTTTCTTCTGAACTACGGCCAGATCAACAACTCAGCGATGGAAAGTCTGCTCGCGACGTCGTTCGACTTCTCCGATCAGCAGAACATCAACAACGGAGAGATTCGCCGGTGGTGGTTTACGCGGCTGTTCACCACCAAGCGCCAGTTTGAAGAGAAGCTGACTCTCTTCTGGCACAACCACTTCGCGACATCGAGCTCAAAGGTGCAGGACTTTTTCATGTTCAACCAGAACAATCTGCTGCGCGCAAATGCGCTTGCGAAATTCGATGATCTGCTTCTGAGAGTGTCGCAGGACGCGGCGATGCTCATCTGGCTCGACAACATCACCAATGTTCTTGGGAGTGCTAACGAGAACTTCGGGCGCGAGCTTCAAGAGTTGTTCACGATGGGGATAAACGATGTTGTCACCGGTGAGCAGAACTATACAGAGCAGGATGTGAAGGAAGTCGCGCGTTGTTTCACTGGCTGGAATTACCAGAGACGACCGCCTTTTCCTTTCCAAGTCAACGCGAACCAGCACGACAACGGCACGAAGACGATTTTCACGGGCACGCAGTGGCAGACCAGCGGCAACCTGGATGGAACTGACGTAATCTCGGTGATTGCCGGAAGGCCGGCGACTGCTCGCTACCTGACTTGGAAGCTCTTCAACTTCTTTGTCTATCCGCTGACCACCAGCAGCGCCGACAAGAAGACGATCGACAAGTTCGCAAACGTCTACTTGAATAACAACCACTCGATCAAGGAGCTTGTGCGCGCGATCTTTACCTCGGATGAGTTCTTCAGCGAACGGGCGTTGTTCTCGCTGGTCAAGCAGCCGGTCGAGTTGGTGGTCGGGGCGGTTCGAATGCTTGGCGGGAACTACAACCCGGGCACGCCCGGCAACCGTGGCGGTGCTTCGGTTCCTCCGAACTCTTCGCGGAACATGGGTCAAGACCTTTTTGCTCCGCCCGACGTCGCCGGATTCGATTCCAACCTGGGCTGGGTCAACACTGCGAGCATGCTCGAGCGCTTCAACTACACCAACACCTTTGCCACGAATCGGAACACGACCAATCCGGGTGTATCCGTGACGAATGACCACCTCAAGAGTTTGACCAAGAGCGGTTCGAAGAAAACGGTCAAGAAGTTTTTTACGGCGCTGGGACCGATCAGCCCGGGAAACAGTACTCGCAAAACGCTGCAGGCTTATCTCGAGGCGGACGACAACGGGCAGCCAGTAGGTTTCACAAACGACGACGCCACGATCGACAAGAAGGTTCGCGGACTCGTTCACCAGATAATGTGCCTGCCGGAGTACCAGTTGAACTAGGAGGAGTGCCATGCCGATTAACAGAAGACAATTCATCAAGCGGAGCGCAGGAGCGGTTACGGTCAGCCTGGTGATGCCCAGGCTGTGGATGGGCGGCCGGGCGATCGGCCAGCCGGTCTCACCAAATCGCCGTATCTTCGTCGTGATTCAGCTCGGTGGCGGGAATGACGGTCTCAACACGGTCGTCCCTTACACCAACTCCGACTATTTCAGCTTGCGGCCAACTCTTGGTTTCAAGGAGGCGGAACTGAAAGATGCGAACGGGGCGTCCACGATTTTAGACGGCTCGTTCGGGTTGAATCCGGCAATGAACGAGATGAAGTCTCTGTACGATGCGGGCAAGGTTGCCGTTGTGCTTGGAGTTGGTTACCCAAACGCGAATCTGTCGCACTTCTTTTCAACGGACATCTGGATGACCGCTAACTTGACCGGCGCGGGAGATGGCTGGCTTGGAAAATACGCCGACCAGAAACTGGTGGGACAGTCCAGCTTGTCGGCGATATCGATAGGCGGGTCGCTGCCGAAGGCATTCTTTGCCGACAAAGTTGTGGTTCCCAACATCACGCCTGCCGGGGGCACAGACCCGTTTGTCAACTATCAGTATCAGACCGACAACCGCAACGCTCGTGACAGAAACAATCAACTGAACGCGTTCAAGTCGACGAACTCACGGATCTTTGATCCGGGCACCTTTATCGACGCAGTAGCCAGGTCCGGCTTCGACGCTGAAGAAGGCTCGGCACAGCTTCGTCAGGCGGTGCAGACGTACACGCCTGGGGCGACCTATCCGACGAACAACCAGCCTTCAGCCCAGGCTGTCCAGTTCGGCTCGGCCTTGAAGATGGTTGCTCAGATCGTAACGACGATTCCGGAAGCGAATCTGCTCTACGTCCAATTAGGCGGGTTTGACCATCACTCGGGAGAGATCGGCCTTCCTGGCGACAACTTTACAGATAAAACCAAGGGCGAGCACGCGGTGTTGTTGAAGGCGCTTTCGCTTGGCGTCAAGACATTCTATGACGACATGGCTGCTCACGGGCTTGCAGACAACGTCGTGCTGATGACCTTTTCGGAGTTCGGCCGGCGGCCGAACGAGAACGCCTCGCACGGCACCGACCACGGCACCGCATCGGATCTGTTTGTGATCGGCAACTCGATTCACGGAGGCAAGCTTTACGGTGAGCAACCGTCGCTGACCGATCTCGACAGCGCCCGCAACCTCAAGTTCAAGGTCGACTTCCGCGAAGTTTACGCGACAATCCTCAGCAAGTGGCTGGATGCCGACGCGGGCTCGATATTGGGTTCGCAGTTCAAGGACTCCAACGTGGGCTTCCTTGGATGAAGTGAACGCGGGCTTTTGAAAAAGCGCCGGCGTGGGATTCGCGGTTGAGAGTGGGAGGAGAGGGCGAGAGGAATGTTCAGGTTGAAGGCCAAGCAGAAGTTACAGGTCGCAATCGCGATGCTCTTTGCGAGCATTGTTGCGTATGCGTCCGCCGACGGACCAGAGCCCGGCTATACCAACGCGCCGAATGATCTGGGAAACTGCACGGCCTGTCACGACAAGCACCTCGTTGATACTGGAACCGGCAATGTTCGAATCAACGGGCTTCCAGCTGTATACCAACCCGGACAAACGTACACGTTCACAGTTACGACTTCACAGGCGAACCGCATTCGATTCGGGTTTCAGTTGACTGCCCTGGATATGCTGAGCAAGAGGGCTGGCACGCTGGCTACCATGGACGGCAACACTCAACTCCTGGGTCAGACTGGAGTCGGGGGCAGACAGTACATCGAACATACCAATCAGGGGACACTGTCAGCGGTGCTTGGCAGTCGAACCTGGCAACTCAGATGGACTGCGCCGGCGACGGACATTGGAGTCGTGCGATTCTACGCAGCCGGCAACGCAACCAACAACAGCGGTGTACAGGATGACGACGATTGGATATACACCACGTCGGCGTTAGTTGATTCGCCGACAACGCTGGTCACAGTTTCGCTGGATACTCGCCCGGATGGTGAGATCCTGCAAGCCGGGTCCGTATTCTCAATCGGCTGGAGCACGACCAACCCATCGAACATCGACAACACCGAGCTTCGCTATTCCACTGACGACGGAGCTACCTTTCCGATCGCAAACCAGATCTTTTTTACGACTGATCCAGCGATCACCAGCCACGACTGGACGGTCCCAAACAATCCGACTACCAAGGCCAGGTTCCGGCTCAGAATAGGCAAGAAGTCCGGCGATGCAGTTGAGGTGATAACCGACGTGTTCACCATCGCGGGAGACGGCTCGGTTGTGCCGACTATTCTCAACGCAGCGGTGAGCGGCAAGAAGCTGCTGGTCAGTGGGCTGGATTTTGGCGACGGCGCAGCGTTGTACATGTGCTCGGATGATTGCACGGAGCCCGCGACCCAGGGCAACAAAGTCAAGAAGGTGACGAACGATGAAGAAATGCCGGCAACGCTTCTCAGGGCGAAGAAAGCCGGTAAGGACATCGCGCACGGGAGCACCGTGATACTTCAGGTGAAGAATCCCGACGGCGCGTTGTCCGACCCGTTCTCATTCACCCGGCCTGAGTGAAGGTTTAGTGCCGTAAGGCGATTCTTTTTTGGGCCGGTCGCGCGAGCGGCCGGTCCTTCGTGCTTGCTCTGATTCCCAAACCTCCCGCGGATCAATATAATCACGCCGTCATGGAGATCATCACTCGCATTCCGCGAATGGTATCAATTGCGCGAGAGTTTCGGGGTTCGGGCCAACGCGTCGGACTGGTGCCGACTCAAGGCGCGCTTCACGAGGGGCACCTGTCGTTGATGGGCGCGGCTCGCGAGATGTGCGACATTGTTATCGTTTCTATTCTCAGCAATCACGAAGCGCTGGCGCCGCAACAGGACGAAGGCCGGTCCTCGGTCGATCTCGCTCGCGATGCCGAGTTGGCTTTTACGCGGGGTGTGGATTTTATCTTCGCTCCCGCGGACGAGGATATTAACCCCAAAGGGGCTCTAACGTTCACTTTGGTCGACGGACTGAGCAACAAGCTTGATGGCATAAGCCGGCCTGACCGGTTTCGGCGCGTAACGACCACCGTGAACAAGCTGCTGAATATCATCCACCCCAACTTCGCGTTCTTTGGCCTCAAGGACGCGCAGCAGGTCATCATCATCAAGCGAATGGTTCGCGAGCTTGCGATGGATGCGGAGATTGTGGTCGGACCGACGGTGAGGGAAGAGGATGGTCTTGCACTATCGTGGGTCAACGTTTATCTGTCGACCGAAGAGCGAAAAGCCGCGACGGTTTTGAGGCGCGCGCTCGAGCGCTGCCGCTCGAGCTACAGCGCAGGGGAACGCGATAGCATGAAGCTGGTTGCTTCGATGCGAGCGATGCTTGAGACTGAGCCACTAGCAAGGATTGATTACATCGCGATCACCGACACGAATGACCTCGAGGCGATCGAAACGATCCCGGCGAGCAAGCCGGCGCTTGTATCGATGGCGGTGTTTATCGGCGAGACTCGATTAGTTGACAACGTGGTGTTAAACGGCGAGCTGTAGCCTTACCAATGTCAAACCACTCGACCTCGATCGACTGCGATTCGGTCAGAGTCCTCTAATTCTAGAGGATGCAATCAAACAAGGCATCTCTTCACGGAATCGATCAGGCATCTTCGTATGACTTTTGCCGAAGCTTCGTTTCAAGTCGAGCCTTTACCTCCGGCCACTCTGATTCAATGATGCTGAAGCAGACTGAATCGCGATAACGCCCGCTGGGCATGACCATGTGATTGCGAAGCACGCCTTCTTGCTTTGCTCCGAGGCGCAAGATGGCGGTCCGCGACTGCCGATTCAGAACATCAGTGACGAATTCGACGCGAATGCACCGCCACTGCTCAAAGGCGTGGGTGAGTAGCAATAGCTTGGCTTCGGTGTTCACACTGGTGCGCTGGGCACTCGCCGCCAGCCAGGTGTACCCGATTTCGACGCGCCGTTGGTCCCGCTCGATATGGAAGAAGCGAGTGCAGCCAACGACTTGGCCTGATGACTTTCGGGTGATCACGAACGGAAGCTCGCGTCCCTGGGCCTGGGCACTAAGAGCCGACCCAATGTAAGAGGTGATGGTAGCGCTGGACGGAACGATTGTGACTGTGGAATTCCAAAGCTCGCCGTCGCCAGCGGCAGCGACGAGCGATTCTTCGTGCTCTGGTGACAGTGGGTCGAGGCGTACGTGCTTACCTTCTAGAATAACCGGAAAGACTTCCATCTTCCTCCCTGGCAAACAGCATCAGGCCCTCAGCAGTGAGCGCTATGACCGTAAGGGCGGCTTATCGCGCGACTCGTGATCCGGGATCTGTTTCGCGCGGTTCATTTCTTATCTACCAGCTTGCGAAATCGCACCACAAATTTCGTAGCTGCTTCATTGTCTACTTCTATCCAATAACCGGGGGATGTTGTTGGCAATTCCAGGAAGACCTGCGTTGAGGTGGAGTCGGGGTTAACAATAACGTAGTCCGTAACAGCCACACTTCGGAACTCACTCTCTGCAATTTCATTTATATGTACCTGGTCCGGCTTCAGGACAGCGATGCGTTTTAGCCCTTCCTTGGCAATGTCCATCTCATCAGACGTCGGAATAATAAATTCGTAGCTTACTCCGCTTTCTATATTTCGCTGCATCACGTCTCTTACTGTCGGAGTCAACGCATTTCGATAGAGATCCGGACTTACGACCCAAATGGACTTGCTATCGACATTTGCCTGAGTCTTCTTTGCAAGGTCATCCGTCGTATAGAGCCAGTCAAACCCGGTGTGAGTCCTGATTTCCTGATGAGCTAACACGTCGTCGAGCTTGCTCTTGAGATCAGGCCACCAGGTATCGAATTCTCGTCTGAGAATCTCGAACGACAACTGGTCTTCGGTCTCAAGCCTGCTGTTCATGCTGCGTAGTAGCGTGAAGATGTCCTCTTTGTCATAAACCGTTGATTGAAACTGTTGAAGCGGACCCTGAATATGCTCAGGATCAACATTGAACAGGAATGGTGATACGCAGGACTTTTCTAACGCCTTGGAAATGGCACCGGCCTCGAAGTTTATCCAGGGTTCCCTGTGATTGTCTTGCGTTATGCAGACGATGCCATAAGCAACCTCATTGAGTTCCTCCGCGAGCTGTTCACTCCATCGTTTTCCCTTTTCGATGTCTCCGGTTGAGACGAATGGTTTGACGGTTTGTATCACGTAGGGGAGCCAATCGTGCAAAGCAGATGCAACGTCGCGGCTCGTTTGGCCAGACCAGCTCAAGAACACTCTCATATGATCACCTCCGACGAGTCTTTCCGCTCCGATTGATTTCGCACAACGATCGGTGAGGTCTCAGCAAATGGTTTGTGTCTCGTAAGCCTATCGATGAAAGTATTGGGCGGCTCACTCTGCGCGGCCGGCGGGCAGTTCGATGATGAACCGCGCGCCTTGCGGCTCGTTATCCTCGACCCAGATTCGTCCTTTGTGGTCTGCGACGATGTGGCTGACTATCGCGAGTCCGAGTCCGGTGCCGCGGTCTCTCGTCGAGAACTTGGGCAGAAACAACTTATCCCGATCTCGCGGGCTGATGCCGTGTCCGGTGTCGGCTACGATCAACCGAACAGCGTCGCCGTCCTTCAAAAACCGCGACTCGATCTCGATCAACTTCAAACCGGCGCCGGAGGGCGAACCGTTCGATGGGGACGAGCCATTCGTGCCGGACAAGCCATTCGGGCCGTCGGGATTCAGCGCCTCGACTGCGTTGTCTATCAAGTTTACCAGCACTCGTTTTATCTGATCTGTATCGATCCGCAGCACCGGCAGGTCTCGCGCCAGATCGCATTCGATTCGTATCCCGTCGAGCCGGTCATTATAAAGCGTGACCGCGTCGCGCACTACTTCATTCAAGGACGCCTCAGCCGGCCGGGACTCGGGAAGCCGCGCGAACCGCGAGAACTCCTCGACCATCTTCTGTAGCGCAGCGACTTCTCGAACAATCGTCGTTGTTCCCTCTCGAACTATCTCATCAAACCGCGACTCGCTGGCGGGCCGGTAATTTCGCATTATTCGTTCGGCCGAAAGCTGTATAGGCGTGAGCGGATTCTTGATTTCGTGAGCCATCCGTCGCGCTACTTCGCTCCAGGCCGCTGCGCGTTCGGCTTGGACCAAGTCGGTCAGATCCTCGATGACGATGACCCATCCTTCGATGGCGCCGTTTGAGCTTCGAAGCGCAATGGCGGTTGTCGCAGTGTGAAGCGTGCTCCCGTCAACGCGTCTGAATTCGATCTCGGCTTGCGCCGTCTCGCTTCTGCGAGCTCGCCGGCACAGGGCTTCAAGCTCAATGCCTTCGGGGCCATGGGTCAGCTGTGCGATAGGCGTGCCCGTCGCCGGCCTTTGATCGAGCCCCAACATAAACTGCGCCGAGCGGTTGATAGTGGCGACTCCCGCCTTCTCGTCGGTCGAGATCACTCCGGTTGACAGCGACTCGAGCACGGTCTCGATGTATCGTCGGCGATCATCCAGCGCAAGATTGGTTCGAGTCAGCTCGCCGGCGGCTCGCTCCAGGCGCTCGCGATTCTCGGCGAGCATCGCAGACATCTGATTGAACGATTTCACAAGCACTGCAAGCTCGTCTTCGGCCATGACCTCGACCGGATGAGCAAAGTCTCCGCGCGCCACCCGGTCGGTAGCTTCGGCCAGTGCCTGGATGGGAACTGTGATGCCACGCGCGACGTAGAGCGCGAGCCAGCTCGCCGAGAAGATCAAAAGCAATGTGACCGCAGCGAGGAGCAAGATATAAATCGCCTTGATGCGTTTGAGCTTCCCGAGCAGGCTATGAAAATTCTCGTGTTGCGAAGTAATGTTTGCGGCGCGCTCGGTCAACTCGGTAGGGAATTCTCGAGCTATCGTGAACAATCGAGGATCGCCCGGCGCATCCGTAAGCCTGACTCCGGCAATAACATAGATTGCGCTCGGCGTATCGCCTTCGTCACGGCCGGTGAAGGCTTCGGCGCTTGTCTGGACTTGCTGCTCGGCGGCATCGAGCGTCTCTTCGATGTCCTGTTCCACCCGGCGATCATCTCGTTCGATTGTGGTCCGCTTGCCGTTGGCGTTGACGATCCGGGACAACGAGACGTTATAGACCCTCATCTCCTGGTCGATTCGGCTTCTAAGCTCAGGGCTGTCGTAGTCACTTCGCGAGGCGAGCGAGAGCGAGCGATTGATCGCGCGCGCGATGTTGACGAGATCCGCCTCCTCCTTTTTGAAATAGCTCTCTTCGATCGCTCTGGCGTCGTCTACAATTTGACGCGCGGGCTCACCGAACCAGCGATCGATGCTGCGGTTCAACAGCCCGAACGCGAAAAAGAAGAGCAGCAGCACCGGCAACAGCGACAATCCAATCGCGTAGCTCACAAGCCGCGTCTTGAACTTCGAGCCGAGCCTGTCCGCGCGCCGCTCCCGCACCAGCTTGATCACGTTTCTGAGCAGGACGAATAGCAGAATGACGAACGCAAAGAAGTTCAAAGTCGAGAGCGCATAAAGCAGCAGCGTCTCGGTAGCGGTGCCGGGGGTGACAAAAGGCTTGAGGTTGAAGCCGCTCTGAGCAATCAGAGAGAGCATCAGCAGCAGAACAACGATCGAAAGAACGATCACTTTGTTCAGCCTGCGCCGGCTGCGCTCAGTCAGCCCAGAAGTGGAGCTTTGTTGCGGGTCCGGCAAGAAGTGCGGCCTCCTGGTGATGCGATCAAAGCAAGACTGATTATATCCCAACGAGCTGCATAATTGCGCTTGCGGCGCGCTCGGAGGCCGATCCGCCCCTTGAGGCTAGTCGGTCTCGCACGATGGCCAGGTCGCGCTCGATCTGCGCAAGCCGCTGCGGATCACCGAGAATCCCGGCGACTTCGCACGCGATTCGCTCTCCCGTTACCTCGTGCTGCATAAGCTCAGGCACCACTAGGCGTCCTGCAATAAGGTTTACCATTCCGAACGTGTCCAGCTTTATCAACGGGCGAATCAAACGCCAGTTCAACTCGGAACCTCGATAGACTATCACCATCGGCGTGCCCAGCAGCGCCGCTTCCACCGTAGCAGTTCCGCTGGCGACCACTGCGATCCTCGAGTGCCTTAGCGAGTTGTAGGTGTCGCGCTCCACTACTACAAGGTCAGGAGTTCCGCTCATGCCCGTGTCTTTCACTATCGCATCAACCTGCTCGCGGTTGATCGTCGAAGCTACCGGCACTACGAATTGCGGATTGCGGTTCGCGGACCCTTCGATTGCGGATTGCGGATTGCGGATTGCGGATTGAAGGGACTGATCGTTCACAGTCGTCTCTGACCTCCGCAATCCGCAATCCGCAATCTGCAATGGCAATGTTTTCAATCGACTGGCCGCATCAAGCATAGCGGGCAAATGATAATGAACCTCCTTGTGGCGGCTGCCCGGCAGGAGAGCGATGATCGGGCGAGTTGGGTCGAGCCCGAGCTTGCTGGTGAATTCTTCCCGCGACGCATCTGCGATGACGGCCTCTGCAAGCGGATATCCGACGTACTCAACCTCGACGCCGGAGTCTCTAAAAAATTCTTCCTCGAAAGGGAGAATCACCAGCATCTTGTCGACGTAGCGCCGGAGCGCGCGCACCCGATAACGCCGCCACGCCCAGACCTGCGGGCTGATGTAGTAAACGATCTTGAAGCCCGCGCGATGGAGCTTCCTCGCCAGCCGGATGTTGAAGTCCGGCCAATCGATCAAGACCACGACGTGCGGTCGGCGTGTTCGGGCTGCCTCCAGCAACTTGCGATACGCGCTATACAGCTTGCCCAGCGCGCGAGCGATCTCAGGAATGCCGATGATCGCGACGTCGCGCGCGTCAACCAGCGTATCGACTCCGGCCGCGCGCATCTCGTCGCCTCCCGACCCGAACAGGTCGACAGCCACGCCGGGGGAGAGCTTCAAAAGCGCCCGGGCAAGCATAGCGCCGTGCCGATCGCCGCTCGCTTCACCGGCGACGAGCATGATGCTTAGTGAGGACGTTTGGGAGACTTGAGATTGATCCGGTCTTGAGTCGGAGGGCGAGCCAGTCGTCATAAGGTAGGCTCGGACTTGCAGTTGAACTCACGGGCCGGTGGCTGACTGTCTTCCCAGCCAGCCGCCGACCTGTGATCTAGGTCGCTATGGTTGGGGCGGATTGCGCAACCCCTTTGTGTTGTTGTCGGTTTTCTTTTTGTCCTTCTTCTTGTCCTTGCTCGCCGGCGCCGGGGTCTTCTGGTCCGTAGCCGCGCCCGGCTTAACCTCGACGTCCTGGCCCGCTTCGTTGGCCCGCCGCGGACGCGCATCCGGAGCGTTCGTACTCGTTCCGGCGCCAGGCGTAACCGGACCCGCTGTCTTTGTTCCGCTCAACTCTTGCGCGCGAGCGACTATTTCGTCGGTCTTGAGCTCACGATCGATGATTACGCCCTTCGATGACGTGTCGATCCGAGGTCCGAACATGAGGCCGGCCACTCGTGCGGGCAAGCCTTTTCCTTCAGGCGCCGCCTCGGCAATCTTTGCCGGATCAGGCTCGGGCACCGGCTTGCCCCACTTCTTCAATGTTTCCTTGGCGCGGTCCGCGAACTCGGAATGCGGAAAACTGGTGACAATGCGGGATAGGTTTTGGCTTGCGGTGTCTGTATCTTCCTGCAGCTCCATTGCTCGGGCATGCAGGAACAGCGCTTCATCGAAGCGGGAGAAATTCGGGTACTTATTGAGTATCTCTTCGGTCCGCATCTGAGCCGCTTGAGCCGATTCGCGAATTTCTAAATAGAACTTGGCGACTTCCAACTCGTGCATCGCGAGTATTTCGTCCACCTGGTTCATCAGCCTTTCGGTCTCCGCCTTTTGGTCCGAGTTCGGATAACGTCGCAGCAATTCCTTGAGCTGTCGCTCGGCGAGCTTCGCGTGCGTAGTGTCTCGATTGGAAGCTTGGACCTGCTTTAGATGAATCTCGGCCATCTTCATCATCGTGTCGTCTGCTAGCGCATCATCCGGGAAGAACTGAATCCAATCGCGATACTCGAGCTCAGCCTGAGCGAGGTTCTTGGTGCCGCCCTGCAAATAGTACGAGTCGGCGATGGCGAGTTTCGCCATTCTAACCAGAGGGCTTTCAGAGTAAGTGTTGATCATCGTGTTCAACAAAACTCTGCACTGTTCGTAGCTGCCTTTGCGGCAGGCATCGATGCCCTGGGTGAACAGTTCTTTGTCGCGGCCCGGGCCCTTGGCTTCTTCAAAGGTGACTTTGGTTTTTGCTTTGTCACCGCATGCGGCGAACGGAAGCATAAGCGCTAACGCGAAAACGATGAGCTTTGCTACTTTCATAAGACTACCTCGGCAGCCGCCAGTGTGCGCATCAGTGCGGCCTCTCCTTTGCCCTTCTTGTTGTTTGGCTGGTATTTCTCCAACAGCAGCGAGCACGGGTCAAACTGTGAGTGGTTCCAAGGCTTTCGTGCGCAGAAGGCGCGTCGCTTCTTCCGGATTGCCCTTACCGAAGACAGCCGAGCCCGCTACGATCCATTCGGCGCCGCAACGCACTACTTCGGCGACGTTATTCAGATCTATTCCGCCGTCAACTTCGATGTGAGCCTTTAAGCCCCGAGAATTAATCATACCGCGCAGCCGTCCGATCTTGTCAAGCGAGCCCTCTATGAACGATTGACCGCCAAATCCGGGGTTAACGGACATCACCAACACGTAGTCCACCAGCGGCAAAACCTCCTCGATCGAGACCAGCGGCGTCCCGGGGTTTAACACGACGCCCGGCCGACAACCGAGCGCCCTTATCGCCGCAAGCGTGCGATGAAGGTGGACGACAGCTTCGACGTGGACTGAGATCATCGAAGCTCCCGCGCGGGCGAACTCGGCAATGTAAGAATCGGGATCGGTGATCATCAAGTGACAGTCAAGCGGCAGGTCAGTCGAGCGCCGGGCGGCTTTCACAACCATTGGACCAATGCTGATGTTGGGAACGAAGTGTCCGTCCATCACGTCTACGTGAATCAGCCCGGCGCCGCCGCGCTCCGCGGCCTTGATCTCCTCGCCAAGTCGTGCGAAGTCGGCCGACAGAATGGAAGGAGCGATCTGGACCATGGCGATAGTTCCGGGTTCAGAGTACGCGGCTCGGGAACCCCGGGTCGTAGACTTCAGCCCAGACTCTGAACTCAGAACCGGGAAGACGAAACTCACTCTTCGTTTGAGCCGGCCCGCTGCTGACTACGATGGTAATAGTGAATCCTTTTTTGATCGATGAGTTCGGAGGACGATTCATGTCGATGACTGTGTTAGCCTGAGCTGAGTCGCTGCGGCGCTGGATCCTTACTTCGAGCCCGGCTTGTTCGATCATCTTTTGGGCTTCAGTTTCGGATTTCCCAATTACGTTAGGCACGTAGGTGACGCCGCTGCGAAACAGGGAGATGATGGTGACGGTGGCGCTTAACAGGAACGCAAGTCCCAGCACTACAACCGTTGCGAGCCTTCTTGAAATGGTCCACGCGATGCCAGTGGCCTGGACCCGATTGGGGCTCTTGGCTGAACTCATCACGCGCAGTCTAGCATCGCGATTGCGGGAGTTTCAACCTTGGGCTCAGGAGCGTGCTTCGCCGGTATCGTGGGCCGGTTCTTAAGCCTTCCTGGCGGCTCCGTGTCTTCCTATCAAGATGCGTGGTCCGACTGGGTGTGATTAAAAGTGGACGCGCGGCGAGCAAATCAGTTGACCAAAGTCGATGGCTGGTTGGCCCTCCGTCAGGAAGGACATGTTTATAGATCCATTGCGAAGCGGTTCTGCCCTCCGCCAGGAGGGCCATGTTGATGTTGCGAAGCCGTTGCTTGCACGCCCAAGGAGCAATGGTTTGCTGTTCAATCATCTATACTTCGGGTCAGACATGGCCCTCCTGGCGGAGGGCGAGCAACACCATGACTCGCAGCTATAAACATGACCCTCCTGAACGGAGGGCCAGCAGCCCAAACCGTCGATCCCGCGGAACTCACACTCTGAAGGCTGCAAGTCCCACTTTTGTTCCCACCCGGTCCGAGTAGAGCTTGAGTCCCATCCTTGAAAGCTTAAGCAAGCGTTTGCTAAGCTGCCGCGGTCATGCCCGACTATCAAAAACTCCTCTATTCGGTTGAGCAGGCGGTCGCGCGAATAACACTAAATCGTCCAGACAAACGCAACGCGCTCGACGATCAGATAATAAATGAGATGAAGCACGCGCTCGATCGAGCCGCTCGCGATGAGAGCGTGCGAGTGGTAGTCGTGACCGGAGCGGGCACGGACTTTTCGTCGGGCGCTGATCTTGCGGCGCTCCGCAAGATCAGCGAGGCTTCGGTGACCGAGAACGTCGCCAACGCTCGAAACTTTGCCGAGATGTTCGTAGCGATGCGCCGCCATCCGCGTCCGATCATCGCTGCGGTTCGTGGGCGAGCGCTTGCCGGCGGATGTGGAGTCGCGACTGCCTGCGACATTATTCTTGCTGCCGAGTCCGCGCAGTTCGGCTACCCCGAGGTGAACATCGGCTTCATCCCGGCGATGGTGATGGCGATCCTCCGGCGAAACATTTCCGAGAAACGCGCTTTCGAGTTGATTACGCGAGGTGAAGTGATCACGTCTCGCGCAGCATTTGAAATAGGCCTGATCAACCGCGTATTCAGTGATGATGAATTTGATGCAAAGGTCGAAGCTTACGCGAATCAATTGGCGTCCAAGTCGGCGTCGGCGATGAGCCTCGCAAAGAACCTGCTCTATCACATGGACGCTATGAGTTTTGAAGCCGCCCTGGAAGCGGGCGCCCAATTAAATGCGATCACGCGGATGACCGAAGACTGCAAGCGTGGCGTGGAGCGGTTCCTGAAGAAATGAGGGCGGCAGTGGAGGGTAGAACTGGTTTCTTTGGAGTAGGCATTTGTCCCGGGTCGATGGGTCGCCAGGTTTGAGATTTGAAATTTGAGATCACTACTGTCCGGTTAGATATCCCATAGATTCAACTGGTTAGTAGAATCAGTTCTTTGAAATGATTCGTCATAGCCGTCAAACAGGCTCAAGATGGGCGTTTTCTCGAAAAGGGTTAGGCTCAGCACCTGTAGAATTGT
>DATMCM010000240.1:0-3349 GCA_035558335.1 Blastocatellia bacterium
CGCCTCTGGCACCGAGCGAAAGCCAGACTTCGAAATGACGCGGATCGGAAACCCAGCGTGAGGGATCCTGGGCTTCCCTCACTCGCTTGGGCGCAAGACGTAACCAAACCCCGCGAGCCTCCAGAGTCTTGCGAATGACCTCAAGATATTCAGCCTCGTCGGGATCGTCGGTCGTCGGCGTGAACGCGCTTGCATCGACGAGCATCTGCGTGAAGTTCAGGCGCACGCAATCATCCAGGTCGCTAACCGGGATGAAGTCGCCCATCACTCTTTGAGCTCGACGCTTCATCTCCGGGTCCACGACGACCAACTCGCCGTAGTACTTCGTACCCTTCTGGTACAATGCCCTCGCCTCGTTCCGAACAACCGGATCGACGACTGCGGCGTCCAGGTAAAGCTGCAATTTTTGTCGCTGCGCAGGAGTGAGCTGAGTCAGAATCGGCAAAAAATCAGCAATTCTGAGGACCTCCCCGATGGTAGCTGCCTGCAATGAGACTGCACGATTCCTGGAGTAGGCCATGACGTTTCCCTTCTCGCTTCCTCAAACCAGGTTAATTCCGCTCCTCGACGGCCGCGCCACGGTACCTAGTCTCGGATATATTGGGTGTTGTGTAACTCGTTCGTTCGGATGACATCGCGCGATGGTCTTGTTCATCGGTTAGAGCATGATCCGGAAAAGTGGGTACCGGTTTTCCGAAAAGATCATGCTCAAACAAAAAGATAGAGTGGGATGACGATTCGAAGAAAAGTCATCCCGCTCCAGTGTCTCAAGCCGAGTGTCGGTTCAAAACGCCAGCGAATGGTCTCCACTCCCCGGTTCGAGTCATCGCTCGCGGATAAATCTTCACGCTGGTTGCGGTTTTGATTTTCGCCCCGGTGCTGTCCGTTCTCGCTTGGCGGCGACCCGACGCGCCGCTGCCAGCGCTGCTTGCGCCCACGTGACAAGCTCATCGGGATCGTCGAACAGCCGCTCCGGCGCGCGCCAAAAGGCGAGGTCTATGGTGCCGCCCTTCTTCTCGTAGTTGAGGGGCGGAAAGGACTCGGCTTCCTTGAAGACCGCCCGGTTGTCGTCATCAACCCGGAAGTAGAGCGTGTTGTCCCTCACCATCCCGAGCATCAACCCGTCGCAGAACACGCCGGTCTTGCCGAACATGCGCCGCATCGTGACGCGGCCGAGCCAGCCTTTCGTGGCCTTTCCACACGCGCTCGACCTCAATGAGCCATGCATGGTTTTCTGCTTGGACCACCTTGCCGGCAAACACATATTGGGCGCGGTCGAAACCAGCTTCGGGAGAGATGGGATCGCATCGACATGCGTGTGCAGCGCCAGCGCCCCACACCCAGCAGATCGCCAAGACAAGGAGCCTCTCCAGATGCTTCATTGGAACCTCCTGGGCAAGAATTGCATTCTGCCGACCTTGCGCTCCATCCGGGCGGCGGCGCTACCTGCATTCCGTCGGTTCCCGCGCGTAATTTGCCCGTCGGGCAAATCAGTCATTTGGCTGTCCAGCCCCGCGACGTGCCGAGTTGCGGCCTCGGAAGCCTTGCCTGAACGGGACGCGCCGATATGTTGGCGACTAACCAAGATCATCAAGCCGTGGGTACGACTGACATGGGTGAAATATGAAGGCTTATCTCGTGCTCGACTTGGCGATCAACGACTTCGCTGGCTTCAGCGAGTACATTGCAGCAATCCCCGCGCACATCGCAAAGCATGACGGGCAATACATCGTCCGAGGCGTTGAGCCTGCCTGCATTGAGGGCGACTGGAAGCCACAGCGTATGGTGATCATCGAATTCCCCGAACGCTCAAACGCCGAGGCGTTTCTGAGTGATCCAACCATCCAAGACCTGTTCAGGGTTCGTCACGAAACGACGACCAGCAGGCTCGTGCTGGTTGATGGATGCACGTAGACGCCGAAATCTCACCGAAGCATCTCGCGCAATTCCTGACCCTTGCGGGCAATTTCCTCTGAGATGTCGATGGCCATGTTGCGCTCGATGACCCGCCCGCGCTACCGATGAACATTTCAGCCTTGATCCACGCCAGACGCGCCCGATGTGTATCGCGCGCATTTTCTTTTCCACGAATTGTCGGCGGGCTTCGACATAGGCCGCCAGCAATTCCACGTCGGACATCTTGTACGAGGCGTCGGCTGAAAGGCTCATGGCACTGGGCTGAAACGTGTTGAGATCATGATGAACTCGCCAGGCGGACACGCCGCGCCGCAATTTCGATCCGCCCCTTATCCCCAGAATATTTGATGCGCCGCCACTCTACCAAGTGGAATCCTCGCCTGTATCATACAGGAATTCCGAATCACTCAACGAATCACTCAAGGAGTCGGTCATGGCGACAAACATGGGGCTGAAGCGCGCCAGGAAAGCGCAACGGCGGAAACAGGTGGTGGCGCAGAAGCGACGGGCCGAGGTCTTGGAGGCAAGCCTGCCCGCCCGTGTGCTCCGGGCCGCCCAAGCGCCCATTCAACACTGCTTCCTCACCGAATCCGTGTTCGACATTGGCATGGGGACGCTGATTCTGGCGCGCGGCGCCACGCGCCATCACCTCGCGTTAAGTTCGTTTCTGATCGACGTGTTCTGTGTCGGCATCAAGGATGTGATATTCGAATCGGTCGATAACGAAGTTTTCGAGATGTACATGGAGGCGACGGACGCCGGGTCGCCTATGATTTCCGTCGATCCGAGCTACGCCCGCAAGCTGATGCGCGATCTTGCCGCGTGGTCGCAATCGATCGGTTTCGCGCCGCACCGCGACTTCGCGGCGGTGGAGCGGATATTCGGCGACACCAGCGCGGACGCAAGCGACGCGGTCTTTCGGTTCGGACGCGACGGCAAGCCGATGTATATTCCCGGCCCGAACGACACCGCTTCCCTCATTCAGCGGCGGATCGCGCAACTGCAGAAGTATCTCAGCCATGACGGTATCGAGACGGCGGCCTGAGGCTGACAGTCCGATGGTGCCCAGGATGGCTTTTAGATACGGCGTAAGAAAATCCGGCTGACGCGCGCGCTCCCCGGAATATCTTCCGCCCGAGGACACGGCGTCAAAGCGAACATCTCTCGGTCGCAGGTGATTTGCCCGACGAGGCTGGGCTCGTTGAGCTATGGGGGGCAAGTCGCTTCTCGCAATGACGTTGGCGAACATCGTAGCCCGGATGGAGCCAACGGGTCGCGCATTCGCGCGACAACGAGATCATTTTGTGCCATCATCCAGCTCCCTTCCTTGCTCGGTTCGGGCTCAAGGGCCCCTGCAACTGTTCGGGTTGAGGAAGACACCGGGTCTGTCCCACGCTCCCCGCCAGGCTCTAAAGGCCTTCGAGCACGAACG
>DATMCM010000241.1:0-9835 GCA_035558335.1 Blastocatellia bacterium
CTCGCTGCGAATCCGGCTGCGCTCGGCACTGGGCGCTCCGATCATCGCTTCGCACAAGAGTTTAGCTAGAGTTTCAGTCAACGGATCGTTGGTATCATCGCGCAGGAACTCCATGATGCCGATGTATTCCAGAACCTCAGCGGCCTCGGTCTCGCTCAACGTGTCCGCCTTGCGCTTTAGCAGTTGACGATTGACGCTTGCTATTTCCACCAGTTCCTCAACGTTCTTGAAAGGGTGGAACAAGCCCGACGCGGGGTGCGAGCTTGTTCCACATACAGGGCTCCATTAGCGGCGTGTCGAAAACGGCCACCGTCCTCGACACGCTTGTTCGATCTACCTTAATTGGAAGGCATCAACTTCTGATTCGAGAATAGCGCGGTCGCGTAAGATAAGAATGAAGCTTCTATTAAATCAATGTGAACTCTGGGCGGAGTTGTTCAAGGTATCCACGGTCCAGCCGTCGTGTTTGACATTTTGAGAGCTTGTTTCCTGCTCCTCTGCAACCGGCAGTGTGAACGTAAAACGGGAGCCACGGCCAAGCTCGCTTTCGGCGGAAACTTCGCCGCCGTGCGCGTGGACCAGATGTTTGACGATCGCCAGACCCAGCCCGGTTCCTTCGGTCGTTTGTGAGCGAGACTTGTCAGCGCGATATAACCGCTCAAAGACGCGAGGCAGGTCCGATGCTGCGATCCCCGCGCCGGTGTCCTCGATGTGAATGGCCACCTTGTCAGCGATCCCTTCAGCGGTCACCGTGACCAGACCGCCGGGCTTGTTGAGCTTCACCGCGTTGTCCACCAGGTTGTAAAGAATCTGCTCGAGTCGCGTCCGATCCGCCTGAACGACGAGTTCTTCGGAGATCGAGGCATCGAACGCGACGTTGCAGCCGCTTCGCCGGGCTTCAAGCAGGGCGATCACCTCACTGACAATATTTTTCAGCCGCACCGGGCCGGGCGTGAGTTTCACCTGGCCGGATTCGATTGCCGACAGGTCCGATATGTCGGAAATCAGCTCGCTCATGCGCGCCGCGTGCTTGTGAAGCTTCTCAACGAACCGCGTGTTGTTCTCGCGGTCGTCCATAGCTCCGCCCAGCAGCGTCTCGGAGTAAGCAAGAATCGCGGTGAGCGGTGTGCGCAGCTCGTGCGAGAGATTCGCGAAGAACTCTCTCCTAACTCGTTCGAGCCGCTCGAGCTGCGTGATGTCGAAGAAGACGCCGACGGCAAGTCGCGGCCCCAGCGGCGCAACGTTGAGTTGGAAGCTTCGACCTTCGAAATCGGCCATCTCCACACGAATTTCAACCGACGTCTTTTCTTCGAGTGCCCGGCGAAACGCAGCGTTGATCGCCGGGTCGCGAGTCGCGTCGACCAGCCGTTGGTGCGCCAATTCCGGGGGCAGCAACCCGTAAGTACCACGCGATGGTTCTGAGTGCGTCGCACCTTCAGAGTCGCCTTTTCCAATTCCTGCAAAGCTTCGCGCGGCGCCGCTCGCTTCGCCTGCGGTGTTCGCCGGCAGCTTGAAGATGGCGGCGGCGGCAGAGTTGTACAGAACTATGCGAGTGTCGGAGTTTACGATGACGACTCCTTCACGCATCGTCGCCAGAACGGCTGATAGCAGGCGGTTGGTCTCTTGTGACATCTCGGTTTGCCGTTCGATTTCAGCAAGCGCTCCGCTGTAACGGCTCAGCGCATACCGGGAGACAAAGAACGTCAGCACCGCGACTACCAACACGGTGATGACGTGAGAGCTGACGACCGACATGCCTGGAAACAGCAGCGTCTTGATCGTTTCGTAGATGACGAAGATCAACAGCGCCGCGAAGGTCATCAGCCATACGCGTCGTTCGAGATCCTTCATAAGGAGGAGGTCAGTAGTCAGTGGTCCGTAGTCCGTAGCTCCTAATCGCGAGGTGTCTTGCTGGCTTCCGGCTACGAGCTACGGACTACTGACTACGGACTACTGTCCGCTTTTCCTGCTGTCCAGCAACCGATAGCCGATTCCGGTCACAGTTTCTATCAACGACGACTCGCCCAGTTTCTGACGCAAGCGCCGTATGTGCACGTCCAGCGTCCGCGAGTCTCCGTAGTAAGACATGCTCCACACTCGATCGAGTAACGTCTCGCGAGTCATCACTCGGCCCGGGTTCCGTGCAAGCTCCGACAGCAGCGCAAACTCCTTGCGGGTGAGCCTGACTTCGCGGCCCTTGAAGCGAACGCTGAACGTCGCCTGATCGATCGTCAATTCGCCGTTGTCGTAGATCGGGCGGTCGGCTTCCAAACCGTCTGCTCTCCGCAACACCGCGTTCACTCGCGCCACCAGTTCGCGCATCCCGAACGGCTTGGTGATGTAGTCGTCCGCGCCGATGTTCAAGCCGAGCACTTTGTCCGCTTCGTCGGTGCGCGCGGTAAGGATGAGGATGGGGACACGCGCGGTCGGCGTCTCGGCGCGCAAACGACGGCACATCTCGAACCCGCTCATGTGGGGAAGATTCAAGTCGAGAAGAATAAGACTCGGCGGTCGATCCAGTATCAGGTTGAGCGCGTCTTCGCCGGTCGCCGCGACCCGGACTCGAAAGCCTTCGCGTTCGAGGTTGTAGCGAATCGACTCCGCGATGTCCTCGTCATCCTCGACGATGACGATGTTGCGAGTTCGAGTCTCGTCGATACTTGCTACCATATCGAGTGTTTTATCACCTGGCCCCGCGCCATGTAGACTATCTGTTCGCATATGTTTGTCACATAATCGGCAATGCGCTCCAGGTGCTTGAGCACCGAAAGCCATTCCGCTCCGCGTTCCACGTTTGCCGAATCTCGTTTCATCACTTCGATCACCTGCTGGACCAGGCGGTCGTAAAGCTCATCGACCTCATCGTCTCGAGCGATTGTCGCTCGCGCGCGTTCCGGGTCTCCGGAGGTGAAGGCGTCCAGCCCGGCCACGAGCATCTCCTGAACGATCCTGGACATGCCCGACAGGTCAACGCCGAGATCGAGTTGGGGTTCCCGGTTAAGCGACAGCGTGTGCTTCGCTATGTTCACCGCGTGATCTGCTATGCGTTCGACGACCGGCGCCGTCCGGGCGACCGAGACGACGAATCGAAGATCCGACGCGGCCGGCTGCTTTAATACAAGCACATCGACGCACACTTGATCGATTTCGAGTTCCATCTGGTCGATGTTGTCGTCTTCGCGGATGACGCGATCGGCCAGTTCCGAGTCGCGCTCGATCAAAGCACGCATCGAAAGCATGATGGCTTTCTCGGCCGCGCCGGCCATGATCAAGAGCTTATCGCGCAACATATCGAGGTTGTCTTCAATCAATCGCTTGTGCATGTTAGTCCGTAGTCCGTAGTCCGTAGTCCGTAGTCCGTAGTCCGTGGCCTGGTGATCACCTGAGGAGATCGACAAGCTACGGACTACGGACTACTGACTACGGACTACTGACTATTCCTTATCCAAACCTTCCAGTGATGTAGTCCTCGGTCATCTTGTTATCGGGCTTCGTGAACATCTTCTCGGTGGCGCTGAACTCGATCATCTCACCGATCCAAAAGAATGCCGTGTAATCCGAAACACGGGCCGCTTGCTGCATATTGTGGGTTACGATCACGATCGTATACTTCTGCTTTAGCTCGACGATCAGCTCTTCGATTTTTTGGGTCGCGATCGGATCAAGCGCCGAGGTCGGCTCGTCCATCAGCAGCACTTCCGGCTCGACTGCAAGCGCGCGAGCGATACAAACACGCTGCTGTTGGCCGCCGGACACTCCGTAGGCCGACTCGTTCAGTCGATCTTTCACTTCATCCCACAGCGCCGCCGCGCGAAGACTGGCCTCCACGCGATCCGCCAAATCAGATTTGGACCGCGCCATCCCATTGATCTTAAGCCCATATGCCACGTTATCAAAGATCGAACGCGGGAAAGGGTTGGGCTTTTGGAATACCATTCCCACTCGCCGGCGAAGCGAGACAACGTCGGTTCCCGGCGCGTAGATGTCCTGGCCGTCGAGCTCGACCCGTCCCTCGACCCGCGTTCCGGGAATAACGTCGTTCATCCGGTTCAGCGTTCGTATCAGCGTCGACTTGCCGCAGCCGGACGGGCCTATGTAAGCCGTGACTTGATTTGGAGCTACATCGTGAGAAATGCGCTTTAGCGCCTGCGCGCGGCCGTAGAAGAAATTCAGATCCTCGATGCGAATTTTGCGCTCCGCGGTTCGCGCCGCAGGCTTGCCGTGGCGTTCGGGCACAACTATTCGCTTTTCTGCCAGCGCCTGGGGTGGAAGCGTTGTCTGTGAAACTGCCTTCATGTCGTCGTTCTCCGCCTCGTCCATTCAAGCCTCTTCTAATCGAGCCCGCCGCAAAGCCTCTTAACGGTCCTCATTGTTGATGACGATTTCTTGTCAACACGCGAACCACTATGTTGATACCCAGAATCATCGCAACCAGTACCAGCGTTGCCGCCCAGGCCATTGAGTGCCACTCTTCATAGGGCGCGCCGGCGTAGTAATAGATCTGATAAGTAAGCGAAGCAATTGGCTCCGAGATATTTGTGCTCAGATAGTTCCTGTTTAGCGCAGTGAACAGCAGCGGAGCGGTTTCACCTGCTATTCGTGCAATTGCAAGCATCGCGCCAGTCGCGACACCGCCTGCCGCCGCCCGCAGAACCACCCCCAGGCTCATCCGCCATACCGGCGCTCCCAATGCGAGCGCGCCTTCTCGCATACTGTCAGGTACCAGCCTGAGCATCTCTTCCGTCGTGCGCGCGACGATCGGCATCATTATTATAGCCAGCGAGACGCCGCCCGATAGCGCCGAGAAATGGCCCATCGGCTTGACCATCACTGTCCACACGAAGACCCCTATGAGTATCGATGGCACCCCGGTCAGCGTGTCGATCAGAAATCGCAACGCCGTGCCAAAGCGGCTCGACGCGAATTCAGCCAAATACAAACCCCCGAGGATACCAACCGGCATACCTATCACGGAGGCTACTGCAATCAATATGAAGCTGCCGACGATCGCGTTTGCGATTCCACTCCCAGGCTCGCCGACCGGTTTTGGGTCGTTGATCAGGAAACCAAGACTCAGCTCGCTAATTCCAGTCGCTCCGATATAACCGAGGACGAGGAGCAGCAAGCCGATGACGACGCATGCAGACACGCTTGTCACTAACGTGATCAACAAGCTCATGAGCTTGCGAAACCAGAGGCTACGCATGAGCTGCTTTCCCCTGTCCGCGGGTCGCAGTCCACACCAGAAACCGCGCAACCACGTTTATCGCGAAGGTGATAACAAACAGGACCAGCCCAAGCTCTACCAGCGCGTGCCGGTAGACCTCCGAAGTTGCCTCGGTGAATTCGTTGGCGATCGCGGACGCAATGGTGAATGATGGGTCAAAGAGCGACGCGGATATTTGGGCCCGGTTCCCGATCAGCATCGTGACCGCCATCGTCTCACCAACCGCTCGGCCCAGTCCCAGGATCACCGCGCCTGTGATACCTGATCGCGCGTTCTGAAGAATGATCAGAGTCGCTTCCCACTTGGTTGCGCCGAGCGCGAGCGAGGCCTCCCGCTGAAACGATGGAACGGCGCGCATCACATCCGTTGTGACTGCCGTGATGATTGGAACAACCATGATCGAGAGGATGATCCCAGCCGTGAGTAGTCCGAGCCCGTTCGGATTGCCTCGAAAAAATGGCAGAAACCCGAGCTTCGCCTGAATCGCCGGATAGACATGATCGCGAAGCAGCGGAGCCAACACGAAGATTCCCCACAGCCCGTAGACTACCGAGGGTATTGCGGCCAGGAGTTGAACCACAAACGAGATCGGTGTCGAAAGCTTGCGAGGAGCAGTCTCGACCAGAAAAACCGCGACCCCGATACTGACCGGAACGGCTATCAACAGGCCGATAAGCGAGGACACCGCAGTGCCGTAAATGAATGGCAGCGCGCCGAAGTCGTCAAGGACCGGGTTCCAAACTGACCGCGTAATGAAGCTCCAGCCGAACTTATCAAAGGTCAGCGTCGCGTTCGTCGCCATTTCAACGACGATCAAAACTACGATACCTGCGATGGCCAGAGCAAACAGCAGCGTCGTCTGCTTGAATAGCCAGTCGGCGGGCGTGAGTGAGCCGCGGATCGACGAAAAGAGACGGAGTGTACCGGGACCCGGGGGCTTTCTTGTTGTCACCGTTTGGTTCATTGTTGTGCTCATGTACGGGCGGCTCTCCGTGGCCGCCCCTCTTCGGTCAAAAGTGCCGTGTGCCAAGAAGGGGCGGCCACAGAGAGCCGCCCGTACATGCTAGCAATTCACTTGTTACGCTCCGCCCGTGCGAAGCGGCTTGCCCTGGAAGGTTATCAAGTTGATCTTCGCTTCCGCTTTCTTTATTACCTCGTCGGGCAGGGGCGCGTAGAGCTTTTCCTTCGCCATCTTCTCGCCGTCGTGAATCGCCCACCAGAGGAAATCTACAATCGCTTTTCCCTTCGCCTGATCCTGCTGCTCCTTGTAAACGAGTATGTAGGTGAAGGAGGAAATCGGATATGCAGTCGCACCGGGTGCGTTTGTAATTGATACTCTTAAGTCGTCCGGCATCTGGCCAGCGATACTCGAGGCGGCCGCTGTTGTCGAGTCGAGTGATGGACGAACGAACTGCCCCGTTGAGTTCTTGATCGCGGCCGACGGTAGTTTGTTCTCTTCCGCGTAGATGAGTTCGGTATAGCCGATCGAGTTTGGGGTCTGCTTAACCCGCCCGGTGACTCCCTCATTACCCTTTTCGCCGCCACCGGCCGGCCACTGAACAGCACCGCCTGTGCCGACTTTTTCCTTCCACTCGGGGCTCACCTTGCTCAAAAAGTCGGTGAAGACGAAACTCGTCCCGCTCCCGTCCGATCGATGGACTACCGTTATTGGCGCGTCGGGCAATGAAACACCGGCATTCGCTGAAGCGATTGCCGGATCGTTCCACTTGGTGATCTTTCCAAGGAAAACTCCGGCAAGGGCTTCCGGCGTTATGTTCAACTCGGTCTTCACCGACGGCAGGTTGTAGGTGACAACCACCGCGCCCAGCACCGTCGGAATGTGAATGAGTTCTCCAGGCGCGGCCTTCAATTCATCGTCCTTCATCGGCGCATCGGATCCACCGAAGTCGACTGTCCGCGAGCTGATCTGCTTTACTCCGCCGCCCGAACCAATCGATTGATAGTCGAATTTAACGTTCGGGTGTGCCTTGTTGTATTCGGCAAACCACTTCTGGTATATCGGGTTCGGAAACGTAGCACCCGCGCCCTGAATCTTAATCTCCGAGGGTGTTCCGCTTCCGGAACTCCCGCACCCAGCCAGCGAAATAGTCAGCAAACTAATAGTCAGCAGGACTGCAAATACATGCGGCAGGCCTGTTAACTCGTGCTTCCAAGCTGCGCGTCCTCGCATCATCATGGAGCCTCCTCTACAATCCGTTTTTTGCTATGAATCCAGTACCAAAATATAGAGAGCGCGTGTTACGGAAATGTGAACGCTCTGTGAACACTTACTTAAAAACCCGGGCGGTTTGGTCTGAATCGTCGAGTCAACTAAGCCTGCCGAGAGAAATGTTCCCTTGTGGACACATTCAATTAACAGAAATGCTACGTAGAGTTCATATCTCGTTAACATTGCTCCCGTACACTTGCCTTCCGCTTGTCCGCGAAAACTTTCGGTTTAACACGGCGAAAAGGAGAACATCTGCGAAATGTCTATTAAGCTGGATCAACTCAAGAGGGGTCGATTGATAATTGTTTGCTCCCTGCTCTTCTCCTGCCCGGCTGACACTGCCGTCCGCTGCGAAGCCTTCACCGGTCAGGACACAACGGCTCACACAAAGAAGAAGGCCCCGGATGACGAAAAGTCGGCGTCGGCCAGCGCGAGCTCGCGCGCATCGGATGACACCGAACAGCCGAAGGCCGCCGCCCCCTCGGAAGCCTCGGCGAGCTCAGAAGCGATCGACAGGATTCGCGCGCTCGAAGAGGCTGTGAGGAGTCAAAACGCGCGTCTGGATGAGATGCGCAGGCTCATCGAATCTCAACAACAGACAATTCGAATGCTGGCAGGCGGGGTTGGCGGTTCAAGCGCACCAGCGGCCGAGTCCTCAAGGACCAATCCGTCCGCTACCGAGCTTGCGGCCGCAAAGGAGGTTGCGCCCGGCAAAGCTTCGGCTGCCGTACAACCCCAGCCGCAGCCGACTATCGAGGACCGGTTGAAGAAGGTCGAGGAGCGAGTCACGAAAATCGGACCGCTCCAGCTAGGCGGCGACTTCCGGCTCCGATTGGACGCGATACTTCGAGGCGCGACTGAGCCTCCGGATCCGGCGCTTCAACATGTCCAAAACGTGCGGATGCGTTATCGCCTGCGGCTCAATCTCGACACCGACATCAACAAGCTGCTGAGTTTTCACGGACAACTTTCCACCGGCCCGTTTAACAACGCGCTGACTCAGGATCAGGATTTCACAGCAACAGTAGTTCGTGCGCCATTCCTGGTCAGCGAGGCCTGGGTCGAGTTCCATTCGAACAAGGAGAAGTGCAGGGCCAAGGAGACGGCTCCCGCTGATTGCGTTCAGCTCCAGGGCGGGCGAGTCCAGGAGGTGTTCGCGGACAACTCGCGATTCATCTTCGATGACGATGTTCGTTTCAACGGCTTCAACCAGAGATTCGTGTTGCCGCTGAATCATTCAGCCGAAAAGGCGGCCAGCATAGAACTCCGAGCCGGCCAGTACTGGTTTAGCAATCCGAACGTGGCCATAGTAACCGCCGGAAGCCCGCTGGCGGTGGCTGGCGCCGAGGTGGGCTCGACCGGCCGCAACGCAATGCTGTTCCACCAGGGGGTCTTGTGGAACCAGAAGTTCAATGAGCGCTGGAGCCAACAGCTCGGCACCGACTTCCAGTTCTACAAAGAACCCAACCAGATTCAACTTGCCTCGACGGCCAACGGCGTTGTGTTCCTGGTGCAGCCGGGACTGGGTGTTGCCTTGTCTGGACCGGTGACTGGAACCGGAAATGCGACCACGACGCCCGGCGGAGCGATCTACACGGCCGAGAGCTTTCACGTCGGACGGTTTACTTATCGTCTCAACAACGCGGGCTTTCATTTAGGCGAACACGATTACCCGATCATCTTCAATCTGCAAGGCGCACGAAACTTCGGCGCGGAAGCTAACGAGCGAGATGCAATGCTTGCTTCGCTTCAGGTTGGCGGCAGGCCATCTAAGTTCCGCGATATGGCATTTCTTTACGTCTTCGCGATCAAGGGTGCGAATTCGATTATTTCGCAATTGACCGATGACGATCTGGGCACAAACAGCGGCGTCAATATACGCGCGCACTACTTCAGGTGGGAGTTCGGGTTAGCCAGGAACGTTACGCTGCAGAGCCTCTTCTTTGTGCAGAATCAATTGCGAAGCAGCGGGCAGTTTCCAAACTTCTTCGTTCCACTCGGCGCCTTCACACCGCGGCAGTACCGCTTCCAGGAGCAGATGCTGTTCTCTTTCTAGTGAGAGGTGTGAGCCAAGACTCGGGGGTAGTGGATCAGCGTAAGCACGAGGCCCAGAGACTGTTGGAAAACTAACGACGGAGATGGCGTTTTCCCTAGCCCGGGCGTTCACGCCTGGGGTGATTCACGCGTACGTGGAAAGCAGCCGGGCCAGCGATCGTCGCGCGCACCCCACGCGTGAACGCCTGGGCTAACGGGAAGACTTCGATTGTGACTTCGAGCCGATCGGATCACCCGCCGGCGTAGGCAGAGGAGCCGTTTGCTTGCGGGTGGCATCAGGTCGAGCCAGGAATCGTTCAATGTCTTCTTGAGTCGCGCGGCGG
>DATMCM010000242.1:0-2735 GCA_035558335.1 Blastocatellia bacterium
AGCCAAGATCGAAGGCAAGGAAGTCACCGCATTTGTCGAAGAAGAAGCCCCAACGGTCGACATCATGACCGCGCTCAAGGAAAGCATCAAACAAGCCCAACGCAAGCCGATGGTGAAGGCTACTGGCAAGGCCAAGCAGGAAGAAGCCGAGGAAGAAGCCGAAGAAGAAGCCAGGCCTAAGAAAACTCGAAAGCGCAAAGCATCCTAAGCATCACCCAGATGTCCGACAAAGACAGCAAGGTTCTCCGGTTCCCTGCCGCAGCTCCGTCCAAGGCAGACTACCAGCGAGTCAAGTCCACCTACACAGTGGATGAGATCAAACAACTCTTCGGACTGAGCGAGCGGTTGATTCGGCGTTGGACCGCGCAGGGGGTCGTGCACTCGATGCAGTCGGCAGACCCGGCGGATTTGCGGTATGACTTTCACGCGCTGACCCAGTTCCGCAGGGTGCGCGAGCTTCGCGGCCAGGGCTTCACTCTCAAGCAAGTCGAGGCTGAGCTCCAGGGGCAGATGAATCTGTTCAAGCCCGCGCAGGCGAAGGTCTCGCATCTGCTCAGCCCGTTTGAAGAGGCGTTGATGCTTCACGAACGCGGCGACGAAAAAGCCGCTGAGGTTTACCGCGAAGCGATAGCCGAAGGCGACAACGTGGCGGACGCTTACTGCAATCTGGGGATCATCGAACTCGAGCAGACGCGAGTGCCGAAGGCGTTGGATTGTTTTACGCTGGCATTGAAGCACGAGCCACGGCACGTCGAAGCCCACTACGATCTGGCGAACCTCTATTTCGATTCGGGCGAGCTGCGGCTTGCGCGGCTGCACTACGAGAGCGCTGCGGAACTCGAGCCGTCCTTCTCACCGCTTTATTACAACCTGGCGTTGGTCTACTACGAGCTTCAGGACTTGAACGCCGCATGCGCCGCGTTGCACCGCTACAAGGAGTTGGCGCCGCCTGACGAAGACATTCAACTGATCGACGAGCTATTAAAGTGGCTTGAGCAGGCTCGCGACATCACCAAACGCGCCGCGCCAACTCATACTAAAAATTCCTCCGGTCGTTGAGTATAATAAACCGCGGCGAACCGCCGCCCTGCTCACTGAAATTGCTACCGTGTGGGAGCGGACCTCTGTGGTCGCCCGGAGTTCGATCTTTGTAAGTCCTTGCGTGGCGACAGGGCCGGCTCGGTGGCCGGAATCTCGGGGAGGCCACTGAACGCCGCCCCAACACGTCAACACGAGGTGTAACATGAGCAAATTCCAATCGCGAAAATCCTGGCGAGACAAACTCGAGAACGAAGACCACTCCAAGACAATCTCAATTCCACCTGGAATGCAAAAGTCGCTCGGCTCGGGCACCATGCTCATCCCAAAGCCGCTCGATGTTGACGCGCTGATCCGCAAGACCAAAAAGGGTCAGCTCATCACACAAGCGGAGATTCGGTCGAAGCTTGCTCGCGACAATCAAGTGGACACCGCCTGTCCGATCACTACGGGCATCTTCGTTCGCATCGCCGCCGAAGCGGCAGCGGAAGACCTGCAGAACGGCAAGAAGCGAATCACTCCTTACTGGCGCGTTGTGACAAGCGACGGCGGGCTGAACGAAAAGTTTCCGGGAGGAGCGAAGTTGCAGGCCAGGCGCTTGAAGGAAGAAGGACACATAATCGAGCGCGGCGAAGGAAAGCGGCCGCCGAAAGTGAAAAACTTCCAGAGCAGTCTGATCAAGCTATGAACGATGTGAACGGCTTCTTTGAATCCATCGAACATGGAGAAACGGATCGAGTTCGAAGCTTTGTCGCTTCGACGCCCGATTTCCATCAGACAAGAAGGCGCGACTCCGTTGCACGTGGCCGCAATCATTAATTGCGCTGAAACAAGTCGAGAGTGGATGCAAAGGCACGCCGATTGTGATTGAATCGAGGAGACAGGAAATTGAGGCGGGCTGCAAGAAGGTTGTGGAACTTCTTCGCAAACACGGCGCGCGTGGTTGAGACGCGGCCGAATTACAAACTAGGAGAGAAGCTAATGCCAGAGGTAACGAGTCACGCCCCCGGATCATTTTGTTGGATCGAACTCGGCACAAACGATCCTGAAGGGGCCAAGAAGTTTTATTCCGGAGTGTTCGGCTGGGAGGCGGAGGACACGCCCGCCGGTCCGGACATGGTCTACACGATGCTCAGAATTCACGGCCTTGAGATTGGCGCGATGTACAAGCTGAGAGCGGAAGAGACGGCTCACGGCGTTCCCCCGCACTGGAATACTTATATCGCTGTCGCCAGCGCAGATGAAGCGGCTAAGAAAGCGGCGCAGCTTGGCGGCACGCTGCTCGCCGAAGCTTTTGACGTGATGGACGTCGGCAGGATGGCGATCGTTCAAGACCCGCTCGGCGCAGTGTTTTGTGTGTGGCAGGCAAAAGCCCACCCAGGCTTCAGGCTCTTTGGCGAAACCGGCACGTTTGGCTGGGATGAGCTTTGGACGACGGATCGAAAAAAGGCAGCTGAGTTCTACACAAGTCTGTTCGGCTGGAAAACCAAGGTCGGTGACGAAACGTTGGCAGGAGGGCCCTACACCGAATGGATAAACGGCGGACAGTCGATCGGCGGGATGATGGAAATTACAAAAGAAATGGGACCCGTTCCGCCCAACTGGCTTCCTTACTTCATGGTCGACGACTGCAACGCAAGCGCCGACAAGGCGAAGGCTCTTGGCGGAAAGCTCTTCGTGCCGCCCACCGACATCCC
>DATMCM010000243.1:0-30756 GCA_035558335.1 Blastocatellia bacterium
GAGCAACTGGCGAACCACCTGAGCGATGCGTCGGGTCTGTTCGCGGATAATCGTCAGATTGCGCTGGCGCATGTCAACCGGGGAATCCGGTCTGTGCAGTAACTGGGCGGCGCGACCGTCGATGACGTTCAACGGCGTGCCCATCTCGTGAGCGACCGAGGCCGCAATCCTGCCGATGAGCACCAGCCGGTCACGGTGCCTCAACTCCCGTTCAAGCGCAACTCGTTGCTCGCCGGCGCTCACTGCCGCCTGGTGTTGCGCAACCAGGTTATCGGCCATGCGATTGAATTCGCTCGCCAGTACGGAAAACTCATCCCTCTTACGCGACGGCGCTACACGATAGCTGAGGTCGCCGCGCCCGATGGCCGCCGCTCCTTCGAGAAGCGCCTTGATAGGGCGAGCCAGGCCTCTGCGCAGCATCACAGACACGATGATCAAAATAACAATGACGACGATTACCAGGTTGACCGCCTGGCTGCGGCGGGCGAGGGCGATTTCGGCTTGCAGAGAGGCGGTAGGCTGAGCGATCTCGAACGCCCCCTGCCGTCCATTGGCGAGTTGTACCGGCAGGATAATCGAGAAGTACTCCTGCCCCTCGATCACCTGCATGTGCTCGACTTTTTCTCCGGAGGCCATCGCTTGCAGGAGCTCCGGCTCTGTAGACTGCTCACCCGCCGTATCCTGGTCCGAGTACATTAGGACGCGCCCGGTTTCATCAAACAGGGTGACGCGAAAGAGGTAGGGGTTGTCGCTTAACCGGTCAACCAGATACGCCGCGTCGGCGGACCGGCCGCCTTTGAAGAGTTCTTCGAGCGCAATCTGCAGCGTATATGCGTGTGCAGTCACTTCTGACCGCATCGTTCTGTTCAATGCGGCTTCGCGACGGCGCAGGGTCGTATAACTTGTCACCGCGATTACCGCGATTACCGCGATTGTTAAGAACACGATTAATCGAGTGGTTATTGACATCGGGTTCCACCGCCACCCAGCCTGCCCGATCTTACCCTTTCCGTTTTGAGGCTCATTCATATTGGGCAACCCGCTTGCCAGAGTGTTGCGTGCGGCCGGCAGAACGCTTCAATAAATCTCGCTTGCCGGTCAGGCTCGCAGGCCCAACCGCGTTACGATTCTTCAACGAGGATGAACAGTCTGATTTAATCACAAAAAAGCCCGCAAGACAGCCATGACAATTATTGATCCTCGCATCAGCAGGACACGCCCTGGCCAGGCAGAATCAATGCGCATCGGCATGCCTGAATCACCGAGCTCAGCGAAAGTAGCTATATCCTAATGTGGCAAGTTGGGACTGTGCAGTGGTCTGTTACTACACTCGCCCATCGCGGGAGCCGTCTGGCAGCGTCGCAGCCAGCGATCTCTGAGAAGATTGGAAAATCCATGGATCGGCAGGTTAGCTCTCATACAGAGCCCTCATACCCCGAGACAATTTCCGGCGTTTTGAGCAGGCAGCGCGTTTCTGCAAGACCGCCCGCGCAAGCGGCATAACCGTTGCACTATCACTGCTCAGCATCGATCGGAGATCGACACGACGTCGTCACCTCCGAGCGCTTGTTTGGCAGGCGCGGCGATGTTTGAAAGTTAGTTACGGGTGGCGGAGTAACCAGGCATGCGATCAGGTTCACTCGATAGAAAAGCGACAGAAGCCGGCTCCGGGCCTCGGGTCTGAACAAAGAATGGAGAGCAGCAATGAAAACTCTATTGTTAATAGTTGTAGCGTCATCTTTTCTTGCAATTGCGGGTAGCACTCTTGCGCAAGCACAAGTTCTGGACACAATTGTGGCCGATATCCCCTTCGCCTTCACGGTCAAGAACACCACTCTCCCCGCGGGTCGGTACACCATAAAGCGTCTCGACTCTACGAATCCCGGCGTTATGGAGATCACCAGCGCGGACAACAGCGAGAAACGGATCTTTCTCGTGGGAAGTGCTCAAGCCAACAAGGAGCCTGACAAATCCAAGCTGATCTTTGATCGCATTGGCGATCGGTATTTCCTTTCCAAGATCTTTGAGGCGGGGGATAGCTCGGGAGTGGAGCTACAGAAGTCACGCGTCGAGCGACAGCTGGATGAGGAAGGCAAGATTGGTCAAGTACAATCCGTCGCCGTCCTCGCCCGTACTGCCACACCTGCCGAAAGGTAGCGTGGCAGCTTAGCCCCATCGTCGCCGTTGCGCTGGTAAGCACAAGCCCTCGCCGGAGCAACGGCGACGAGAATGCGTAAAGGAGGGAATATGAAGATCAACAATCACGTGTTATCGCTATTGATTGGCGTTGCGTTTATCGCTTTGTCCATGTCATCAAATGTGCAAGCCAACTCAATGGGCAGCGCGTTCAAAGATGTTAGTCCCGCGTTTGCGCCGGACCGAGGTAACGGCCGAGCGCAATCACACGGGGCGCAATCGCACGGGGGCCATGACTCGGTGGGTGGTGGTCACATCCCGGCTCATGGTCCACCCCCTGCTCACGCTCAACAACCTGATGCCAGATCAGCCTCAAGGGCCGCCGGGCGAAAAGAACCGAACTTTGCCGACCAGCCCGGGCATCCTAACGCGCCCCACGTGCACGGGAACGATCGGTGGATTGGGCACGATTCGGGGCGGAATGATCCACGCCTTCACCTCGATCATCCGTGGGAGCACGGGCACTTTACTGGTGGCTTCGGACGCGGCCATGTCTTCCGGCTGCAGGGAGGAAACCGGGAGCGGTTCTGGTTTAACGGTAATTATTTCAGTGTATTTCCAGACGAGTTTGGCTTTGTTGATGACTGGCTCTGGGACAGCGACTCCATCGTGATCTACGAGGATCCTGATCATGTGGGCTGGTACCTCGCTTACAACACCAGACTTGGGACATACGTGCATGTGATGTATCTGGGAGCCGGTTAAGGGAGTAAGCGGGTCTCGCTCGAACAAACCGACGCGCATCAACGCCGGCCAGCAACTTGCCCTGAAGGCGAGTTGGCTGGCCCGCCCCGGGACTGGCCGCAGGTTGACACGGCGAACTCTGTCTTGGCGTCTTTGGGATTCTTTGCGTCTTTGCGAGAAACCGTTCCACGCAAAGGCGCAAAGAATCGCAAAGACGCCAACGGCGGTAGCTCAGTAGGCGCATATGCCCTCAAAAATATCAAATGCCACTACAGCGACAAGGAGGAGTCAGTTTTCCTCTCCCAACAAGATGAGCATCGGAAAAGTTACAACCGTGGTCACATCCGGACAGACTGACGGTGGGTGTGGCCTGACGACGCGGGAAGCGAAAGAGCGACTGGCCAAAGTCGGCCCCAATGAACAAGCGCCAGCGCGGCGCGCAGCCGGGTTGATCCAGATTCTGCTTCTCTTCGCGAATCCGTTAGTGATCATCCTATTGATCGCCAGCGCGGTCTCAGCCTTCGTCGGAGAAATCGTCAACGCTTCGATTATCGCGTTGATGGTGGTGGTCAGTATAGTTATCAACTTCTTTCAGACCTGGCATTCGCAACGCGCCGCTGAACGCTTGCGCGGGCAGGTCGCGCCGACAGCTACGATTCTGCGAGATGGCAAGTGGACGGAGTTGCCCTGGCGCGAGGTGGTGCCGGGCGATGTCTTCAGGATTTCTGCGGGAGACCTTGTGCCTGCCGATGCACGCCTGTTACAGACCAAAGACCTTCACGTCAATCAAGCTGCCCTCACCGGCGAATCGCTGCCCGTTGAGAAAGAGGCATCAGAAGGCGTGGCCGGGGTCGAGATTGCGGCTGAGAATTCCGCCAATGCTTCCAACGCCGTCTTTCTGGGCACCTCGATTGTCAGTGGAACGGCGACCGCGCTTGTCATAGCCACCGGCCCGGCTACGGCGTTTGGCGACATCGCCGCGCGTCTGTCGGCGCGGCCACCTGAGACCGAATTTGAGCGAGGCACGAAACAGTTCGGATATTTGATTATGAAGACCATCCTCTTCCTGGTCTTCTTCGTGCTCCTGGTCAGCATCGCGCTGCGGCACAACCCGCTTGAATCCCTCCTCTTTGCGCTGGCGTTGGCAGTGGGGCTAACGCCGGAGTTCTTACCGATGATTACGACAGTCACGCTCGGGCGCGGCGCGCTTCACATGGCGCGGCAGAAGGTCATCGTCAAGCATCTGGAAGCCATTCAAAACTTCGGCAGCATGGACGTGTTGTGCAGCGACAAGACCGGCACGTTGACCAGCGGCGAGATGAAGCTGGGTCTACACGTGGATGCGCTCGGCAACCCATCAGAGCATGTCCTGCTGCTGGGCTACATCAACAGCACATACGACTCAGGGGTAAGGAATCCGATCAACGCAGCGATTCTTCAGCACGACCCCGGGCAGCCCGAGCCGCTGGACATCAGTGGGTACCATAAGCTGGACGAGATTCCTTTTGACTTCGAACGTCGGCGGCTCTCTGTCGTCACTGAAGCCAAGGGAGAGATTCTGCTGATCACCAAGGGCGCGCCGGAAAGCGTGCTGACATGCTGCACGCAGTATGAAGTGAACGGACAGGCGCATCCATTGGACAGCGACGCCCGCGGCAAGTGTCAGGCAGTCTATGACGGGTTGAGTTCGAACGGTTATCGCGTGTTAGCCGTCGCCTTCCGTCCTGTCCCGCAACAAGAGATTTATCGCAGGGTTGATGAGAAGGACCTGGTACTGGCTGGCTTTCTCGCATTCTCTGATCCGCCGCTGGCTGATGCCGCCGAGTCGCTCGAAGCGCTGCGTCGCGATGGCGTGCGAGTGAAGATTCTGACCGGAGACAGTGAACTGGTTGCCCAACATGTCTGCTCGCAAGTCGGGCTGGATCCCAAACACATCGTCCTCGGAGATGAACTCAACCACATGAGCGATTCAGCGCTCGCGGCAGTGGCGGAGAAGGCGATTGTTTTTGCCCGCGTCTCTCCAGTGCAGAAACACCGCATTATTCTGGCGCTCAAGGGGCGCGGTCACGTCGTTGGCTATCTCGGCGATGGGATCAATGATGCGCCTTCGCTGCACGCAGCGGATGTCGGCATCTCGGTCGCCACGGCGGTTGATGTCGCCAAGGAGGCTGCGGACATTATTCTGCTGGAGCGCAGTCTGCGCGTTCTCCACCAGGGCATCCTGGAAGGTCGCAAAGCATTCGGCAACGTCATGAAGTATCTGTTGATGGGCACCAGTTCCAACTTCGGCAATATGTTCAGCATGGCCGCCGCCGCGATGTTCCTGCCATTTCTGCCAATGCTGCCGACACAGATTCTGCTCAACAACTTTCTCTATGATCTGGCACAGATCACGATTCCCACCGACAACGTGGATGCGTCGTATATTGACAAGCCAAGGCGCTGGGACATCCGGATGATCCGGGATTTCATGATCTACATCGGGCCGATTAGTTCAATCTACGATTTCCTGACCTTTTATGCGTTGCTGAAGGTCTTTCACGCTTCCGAAGCGTTTTTTCACACCGGCTGGTTTGTCGAATCGCTGGCCACACAGACGCTTGTGCTTTTTGTGATCCGCACCGCCAGCAACCCGTTCCGCAGCCGACCAAGCCTGCCGTTGGCAATCACAACGATGTTGATCGTCATTGTTGGAATAGTGCTGCCATTTTCTCCGTTGGCCGACGTGTTCGGATTCGCGCCGCTGCCTGCCATGTTTTTCCTCTTTCTCGGCGGCGCGGTTGTCACGTATCTGCTCCTGGTCGAACTTGTGAAGCGACGCTTGATGGGGCGACGCCAGCATATCCGCGGTCGTCCATCACGACTGAGATAAGCGGGCGGATACACGACAAATGGAGAGACAGTTCATCATCAATCACCTCCTGCGGCCCCACTGGAAAGCGCTGAGCGTGGCTTTTGTCGCTGTCATTATTGAAGGGCTGTCTGATCTCTTCGAACCGTGGCCGATCAAGATCGTGCTGGATTATGTCATCGGCTCGCATCCGTTGCCGGCCTGGGCGGCATCTACTGTCGGCGCGACCTTTGGAGACGGCAAATGGGCGACGCTGCACCTTGCCGCGATTGCGATGCTGGTCGTCGCCGTCTCAGGAGCCATCGCTTCTTACACCGAAAACATCCTGACGACTCAAATCGGGCAGTGGATCATGCGCGACTTGCGGCAGATGCTCTACCATCACATTCACGGCCTCTCGCTTTCTTATTACGACCGCCACAAGACGGGTGATCTGATAAGCCGAGTGACGGATGACGTAGACGCCATTCAAAGTTTCGTTTCGTCGTCGTTGCTCGGCACGCTGGTCGATGTGCTGACGCTGGTTGGCATGATGGTAGTGATGTTTTGTTTCAACTGGCGCTTCACCTTGATCGCGCTTGCCGTAGCGCCGCTGCTTTTTCTCGAGGTTTACACCCTCACACATCGCATCAAGCAGGCAACGCGCCAGGTTCGCCAAAAGGAGAGCGATGTGCTTTCAGTGGTGCAGGAAACGCTATCGTCGATTCGCGTAGTCAAAGCGTTTGCACGCGAAGCCTACGAAGAGAAACGGCTGGAGCAGGCAACGCTGGAAAGCATCGAAATGACCCTGCGAGCGCGCCGCATCAAAGCCCTGCTTTCGCCAGTCGTGAATTTCATCGTTGTAGCGGGCGCTTGTCTGGTGCTGTGGTACGGCGCGGGGCTGGTCTTGAAAGGGCAACTGACCGCCGGGTCGCTGGTCCTGTTCCTGCTCTATCTGGGTAAGCTCTACAAGCCGATGCGTGATCTGTCAAAAACGACGGATTCGCTCTCAAAGGCGCTCATCGGATTCGAACGCATCAAGGAGATTGTCGGGACAGAAGGGCAGGTGCGCGATTCGCCGCGTGCCGTCCGGGCTCCCCGCTTCAAAGGCGAGATCGAATTCGATCACGTCTCCTTCCATTACCGCGATGACCGGCCTGTGCTCAGAGAGGTCAGCTTTCACATACGTTCGGGAGAGTTTGCCGCCTTCGTGGGGCCGACAGGGGCTGGTAAATCCACGATCATCAATCTGATCGCGAGGTTTTACACTCAGTCGACGGGCCGCGTGCTGATAGACGGCAAGGATATACGCCAGTTCACTCTGAAGTCTGTGCGCGACCAGATCAGTTTTGTGCTGCAAGAGACGGTGCTTTTTCGCACGTCCATATGGCAAAACATCGCCTATGGTAAACCCGAAGCGACGCGCGACGAAATTATGCGCGCGGCCCGGCTCGCCAATGCTCACGAGTTCATCGAGCAAATGCCAGACGGCTATGAAACGCTGGTCGGCGAGCGCGGTCAAACGTTGTCCGGAGGCCAGCGACAGCGCATCGCCATCGCGCGAGCGATCATCCGAAATTCGCCGATCTTAATTCTTGATGAACCGACATCCGGCCTTGATGCGTCGTCCGAGAAACTGGTGATGGAGGCGCTCGATCGATTGATGGCAGGCAAGACCACCATCATGATCGCTCACCATCTGGAAACCGTACGAAAAGCGGATATCATCTTTGTGATGGAAGGCGGAGCAATTGTCGAATCCGGAAAGCATAGCGAATTGTTTTCTCTCAACGGCCTTTATGCGCGCTTGTATCAGACGGAATTGGCATAAGCCGCCGCTCCAAATCGTTGTTGGATTGAAAATCCTTTCCTGCCTCGGCTCCCGGCCTGAGCGCACAGCGACGGGCATTCCAAAATGCTAAGGGCAACCAGGATTGGAATGGATGAAGTAACCGCCACATTTGATGAAGTCGTCGCGCGGCCGGCCAACCCTTCGATGCAATGGGTGGAGCTCGCGCTCGGCTATATGCTCGCCGCGGTGGGCCTGATCTGGGTCTTGCACGATTTTCAGCTCGGTCACTTGCGGCCGCTGGTCGCGAACCTCCGCTGGCTGTGGATCGCGCTGGCCATTGTGTGCGCCGTGACGAGTTACATCTGCCAGGGCGCGCGCTGGCGATTGCTGCTTAAGCCGTTGGGCAAGATATCCACCCTGCGCGCGACACAGGCCGTTTACGCGGGTCTGTTCACCAACGAAATCCTGCCAATGCGCATGGGCGAACTGGTGCGCGCGTATCTGGTATCGCGCTGGACAGCGGCGAAGTTCGTCGCGGTGATTCCCTCGATGGTGGCCGAGCGCCTGTTTGATGCGTTGTGGCTGGCTGTGGGCATCGGATTGACCGCGGTGTTAGTGCCACTGCCAAGAGACTTGCTGCGCGTGGCGGACTTGCTCGGCGCGGGCGTGGTGATTGCGGCGGCAGTGTTGTGCTACTTCATCCTCCGACCGCCGAAGCCGCACCGATTTTCATCCGGGCCGCTGCGCTTTGCTTCACTGCTGGTTGAAGGGCTGTCGAGCGGCTTACAGGGGATCGCGGGCACGCGTGCATTCTATCTGTCACTCATCGGGTCTCTGTTGCCGCTCGTGTTTGAGGCGCTGGCGTTCTGGCTTGTGATGCTTGGTTGTAGCTTGCATCTGAGTTTCTGGGTTGGCGTGGCGGTTTATCTGATCGTGCGTCTGGGCACGGCGGTTCCGAACGCGCCGGCCAATGTCGGCTCGTACCAGTTTTTCACTGTCGTAGGGCTGACGCTCTTTGGCGTGGACAAGACCGCCGCAACGGGGTTTTCACTGGTGGTCTTCGTGCTGCTGACGTTGCCGTTGCTCATTCTGGGATTCATGGCGATGAGCGCAAACGGGACCAGCTTGATGAAGATTCGCCGGGACGTGCGGGAGCTCGCGAATTCGTGAACGCGAAGCAGTCGCGGCTGAGAGAGAGATAATCATGCGTTTGAAACGAATACCTCTCGAAGATTGCGCCGCCGCCAGTTTTTGTCGTTCAAGCGAGGGCGATGATCAAAGCGATCAGATGTTTATGACCAGAAGAAATGTGCTGATTGCTGCGATTACCCTTATCACGCTGATGAGTGGATGGATGAACCTGTATGCGGCGTTTCGCGCCGCGCCGCACGCGCCGCATCCGCTGTTGCGCGAGATCATTCCATTCGAATTCTTTCAACTTCCTCGCTCGTTCGCGTTGCTGATCGGATTTGCGATGACGGTTTCGGCGGTCAACATTTACCGGCGCAAGCGGCGCGCCTGGCAGATCGTACTTGCGCTGGCATGTTTCTCGGTCCTGTTTCATTTCCTCAAAGACCATCACCGTTGGGAGGCAAGTTTTTCGCTGGCGTTGGTCGCGGCGCTGCTGTACGCGCGGCAGAGCTTCACGGTCAAGAGTCGCGGCCTCGACTGGCGCGCTGCGGCGTTGCGATTCGCGGTCGCCGTGCTCGCGGCGTTCGGGTACGGCGTGGCCGGTTTCTGGCTGCTCGAACCGCACGAGTTCGGGATCAACTTCAACTGGCTCGACTCGATCCATCACACGTTGCTCTGTCTGTCGCTCGTGGGCGATCCGTCGCTCGCGCCGCAGACGCGCTATGCCGCGTGGTTCCTCGATTCATTCAGCGTGCTGACGATGGCGGTATTCGGGTATGGATTGATCTCGCTCTTTCGTCCGATTCTCTATCATGTTCGAACCTTGCCGCAGGAGCGCGCCCGGGCAAAGGAACTGCTCGAGCGGTACGGCCGCACCTCGCTCGACAGTTTTAAAGTCTGGCCGGACAAATCCTACTTCTTCAATTCAACGAGAGACTGCTTCATCGCCTACAGCGTCGGCGCGAATGTAGCGGTCACGCTTGGCGATCCCACAGGCCCGGCGGAGAGCCTCCCCGGAACTATCCGCGAGTTCAAACAATTTTGCGAGGAGAACGGCTGGGCCGTCGCCTGGCATCAAACGCTGCCTGACCTGCTGCCGCTTTATCGTCAGGCCGGGTTCAAGAAGCTGAAGATCGGCGACGACGCTATCGTTGATCTGCCGGCGTTCGCGCTCGAAGGCAAAGTGATGCAGCGATTCCGACAGCGCGTCGGGAAGTTGGAGAGACAGGGTGTTCATTTGGGGCGATACGACGCGCCGCTTCCGGACGGGCTGATCGCACGATTGCGTGAGGTCTCTGACGAATGGCTGCAGCTGCCCGGCAAGCGTGAGCGCACGTTCACGCTGGGACGGTTCGAAGCGGATTACCTGCGCACGACGCCCGTTTTCACGGCGGAAGACAAGGATGGCCGGATTCTGGCTTTCGTCAACTTGTTCACGTCCTATCATGCCGGCGAAGCGGCGACTGACCTGATGCGCCACCGGCTGCGATCGCCGAACGGAATCATGGATTACCTGTTCATCAAGGTCTTTCTGTCGTGCAAAGAGCAGGGCTTCAAGCGCTTCAACATGGGGATGGCGCCGTGGCAGGGTTCAGGGAACGCGAGGAAGCGTCGGTGGCGGAGAAGGCTGTCCATTCGTTCTTCCAACGCCTCAACTTCCTCTTCAGCTTCAGCGGGCTGAAAGCTTACAAGGCGAAGTTCGCCGATTCGTGGGAGCCGCGCTACGTCGTCTATCGCAACGTGCTCGATCTGCCAAGGCTGGGGCTGGCGCTTAGCCGGATCTCCGAGTTGCGCGAGGAGGGATAGGATCGAAGGTCGCTTGCGGCTGCTCGCGTCCGCCCAACGCCCAGGCCGGTTTGATCCAGCTGTCGGTGGATCAGACCAACCAAAAAAAAGAGGGGATCATGATACGGCTCGCAAGAAAATCTCGCGCTTATCGTTGAGCGACCAGTACGCTTGATCGGATAAGGTGATTGAGACATGGCAAGGGGGACGGTATGAGCTCAGCAATTCGAGTCAGAGAAATCACAAGGCAATGGCGACGGTTCAGGTATTCCTTGATGATGCCGGTATGCGTACTAACTTTTGCCGGAGCGGCGGCGGCCCAGGGAATCAACTACCCTGTAGGTACTCCTACCGCGACAAGCGGCGCCGGCAATGCTCGCACCGATCCAGACAATTTCTTCCTGCGCAATAATATCGCCGGCATGACCGAGGTTCCGTCCCGCGATGAAGAAGAAAGGGGCGGCAAACTCGGCGTCGCTCCGAAAAACCAATGGCATTTTCAGGGTGATTTTCAGATAGCGACCTATCATTTTACTCGCGACTTCACCGTGCCGGGCGCAGGACAGGCGTTCAGCTCGGATGCGACGATCGGCTTCCCTGGCGCTGCGAGCGAAGTCCTCTACGTCGCCGGCGATCATCGCTATGCAATTGGCGCCGGCACCTACACGGTGTACGGGTTCGAAAGCAGGCTCAAGGATCCGGCGCAGCTCGGTCCGTTTGCGACCTACTTTGATACTCGCGTTGCTTCAAATGATTTAGCGATTGGCGGGGCGGTGCGCCTCCATCCAAAACTCTCTCTCGGAGCCTCGTTCATTCTTGGGCGAAGCTACGTCGTCATCTCAGAGCCTAACCCGGGACTGGCATCGGTCGGCATTATCAGGCAGGACCGGCTCGACGTTTCAGACTGGGGAGGCCCCGGCGTGAGCGTCGGGGTTCACTACCGTCCAATACAGAGAATCAGCTTCGGGTTCAATTACAAGAGTCAGCGGAGTTACCACCTTGACGGATCTCTATCGACAGCAGTGGCTGTTCCTACGGCTGAAGGTATCCAGATCGTCCCGGTCAAACCTCAGGTGGTTGTGAACCTGAAACCGCCGATGGTGTTTGAGGCCGGCTTTGAGGTATTGCCGACGGAGAAACTCCATCTGTTTGGTGATTTCCGCTATTACGACTACCCGGCGTCTTTTCAACAGATCGATGTGCAAGCAAGTCAGACCGGCCAGGTATTGACCTCGCTGCATCTGGATGCATTCGATGTGCGATCGGTTCGCTTTGGCGGCATCTACGAAGCAAGCCCAGCGACCAAACTCGAGTTTGGATCGGCCTGGACCAGTAATGGATTCCCGGCTGCGGCGGTCACTCCTGGGACAATAAATCTGGGCGGCGTTGATATAAGCGTCGGAGTCAGCAAGCGATTTCATCAGTACTGGTTGAATGTGAGTGTGGCAGGCGTTTTGGGCTTCAATCGGACTATAAGGCCCGCTGAGAACCCCCTATTCCCCGGCGAGTACGGAGGCCACGGTGTGATGCTTGGCTTTGGCTTCCGACTGTAGCTAACGGCTCAATGGGTAGCTTAGCAATGAGGAAGAGAAGCATCGCTGGGGCGCTATTATCCTGCATACTTTGTTTGACGATGCAGGTGGAGCTGGTTGGGGCACAAGCGAACCCGGCAAGAGAGGAGACAGACATCGTTTCGAAAATGGTCCGGTGAAAAAGAAAGGTCGGAAACGATTTTCCGCCCCAACTTCCGACCCAATTCTTGTAAGTAGTTGCGGGGGGCGGGATTTGAACCCGCGACCTTTGGGTTATGAGACTAGCGTTTCGATTGTCCGTGTTTTGCTGTCTATGGTTTAGCAAGCTGTCTTTGGCCCTGTTTGCTCTGTTTCGACCCTGTTTTGCTCCACAGTTGCTCCATCGTTAGGGTTCTCCAATTAGGAGAATAGCGTCATTGCACTCAATCCCGCGAGCATCTGAACGCTGTTCGTACGCAGGCAAATAAACGCCAATCCAATGCTCACTTGTCAAACTCCTCGCCCAACATGGGAAGGCCACTCTTTGATGACTCACGCGAAGCCTCGTCCTGAATGACGTCCCAGTGCTCGACCAGAATTCCATCCTTGATGCGAAGGATGTCCGCTGCAATCCAGTTCACGGGCTGGCCGAAGCCCGAAAATCGTCAGCAACTCTCTTAGTTGCCTCCTCAAACGCGGCATTGTACGATGAAGTAGTCTTTCAAGCCATCATCCCAAGGAGGCAACGTGGGGATGAGCGATAGAATTAGATCCTCACGACAAACGACTGCTACAGAAGACTCGCTGCGCCTACTTATCGATACCACTCCGGCGTTCATTCATACTGCGCTTCCTGATGGCGCCCTCGACTTCCTGAACCATGGCTGGTTGGAGTACGTTGGCCTCCCTCTGACAGATCTCCTCGGCTGGCGCTGGACCACTGCAATCCATCGTGAAGAGGGAGCGACCTTTCAATTCACCTTGCCCGCCGATGACGGGAATTAAATGATTGAGGCTGTCGCTAGGTGAGGCTGGCGTGATCGAGGTTTTAGAATACAATCTGGAGACGCTTCGTCTGGAGACCCTTCGTAAGGATGGGGAGTTCATCCTGTATCGGGGCCGGCATCGGCGCCAGACCGACGCGACTCCACCGCCTATTCTCGTCCTGACGCCGGCGATGGAACACCCTGCGCCGGGCTGCCTGAGGAGAATGGAGCACGAATTCTCCTTGAAGGCTGAGCTAGATCCGGCATGGGCCGTGCGGGCTCTCGCCCTAACACAAGAGCAGGGTCGCAGTTTCCTGCTGCTCGATGACCCTGGCGCAGAGCCACTCGATTTACTCCTTGAAGAGCCGATGGAACTCGGACAGCTTTTGCGCTTTGCAATTAGTCTTAGCGCGGCACTCGTGCAGTTACACGCACATGGTCTGATCCATAAAGAGATAAAGCCTGCAAATGTTTTAGTCAATCCCTCCACGGGCCAGGTCTGGCTAATGGGCTTTGGTATAGCTTCACGGCTTCCGCGTGAGCGCCAGTCGCCCGAACCTCCCGAGTTCATCGCCGGAACGCTCCCCTACATGGCACCGGAACAGACAGGGCGGATGAATCGTTCGATCGATTCGCGAAGCGACCTCTATGCCCTGGGTGTGACGCTGTATGAAATGCTGACCGGAAGTCTCCCATTCACGGCTACCGATCCGATGGAATGGGTGCACTGCCACATCGCAAGACAGCCGGTGCCGCCTGGCGAGCGGATGAAGGGCATTCCGGGCCCGGTGTCTGCAATCGTCATGAAGTTGCTCGCCAAAACTGCTGAGGAGCGCTACCAGACCGCCGCCAGCCTGGAGAGAGATCTTCGCCGCTGCCAGGCTCAATGGGAGGCCGATCGCCGGATCGACGCGTTCCCGCTGGGCCAGCAGGACAGGCCAGACCGGCTTTTGATTCCCGAGAAACTTTACGGACGAGAGCGCGAGATCGAGAAGTTGCTCGCCTCCTTCGACCGCGTCATCAAGGGCGGCAATCCGGAGTTGGTGCTCGTTGCGGGATATTCGGGCATTGGAAAATCCTCCGTCGTCAACGAGCTGCACAAGGTGCTCGTTCTACCGCGAGGCCTGTTTGCATCGGGCAAGTTCGATCAGTACAAGCGCGACATTCCGTATTCGACGCTCGCTCAAGCTTTCCAGAGCCTCACCCGCCGCCTTCTGGCGAAGAGCGAGGCCGACCTGGCGACCTGGCGCGTCGCGCTTCTCGAGGCGCTCGGCCCGAACGGACGGCTCATGATCGACCTCGTCCCGGAACTGAAGCTGATCATTGGAGACCAGCCGCCGGTTCCTGATCTCCCTCCTCAAGACGCGCGAAGGCGTTTCCAACTGGTGTTCCGGCGGTTCATCGGCGTGTTCGCGCGGCAGGAACATCCGCTGGCGCTCTTCCTCGACGACTTGCAATGGCTCGACGCGGCGACGCTCGACCTCCTCGAAGATCTGCTGACTCCACCCGGCGTGCAGCACTTGATGCTGATCGGCGCTTACCGGGACAACGAAGTCACTGCGGCTCATCCGCTGATGCGCACGCTCGAAGCGATCCGGGGCGCGGGAGCGAACGTGCAGGAGATCACGCTTGCGCCTCTCGCCGCTGAAGACGTACGACAGCTCATTGCGGATGCGCTTCGCTGCGAGCCGGAGCGCGCCGCCCCGCTCGGGCAACTGGTGCATGAGAAGACGGCCGGCAATCCGTTCTTCCTGGTTCAGTTTCTTCACACGCTCGCCGAAGAAGGTTGGCTCGCGTTCGATTATGAGAATGCACAATGGTCCTGGGACCTCAATCGCATCCATGCGAAGAGGTACAGGGACAACGTGGTGGATCTGATGGTGGGAAGGTTGAACCGCCTGCCGCTTGACACGCAGAAGGCGCTGCAGCAACTCGCCTGCCTCGGGAACATCGCCCCTGTCGGGATGCTTTCCATCATCCTCGGGAAATCGCCTGAGGAAGTCCGTGCGGATCTCTGGGACGCCGTTCGTCTGGAGCTGGTCGAGCACCTGGAAGGCTCCTACAAGTTCGTCCACGATCGCGTTCAGGAAGCCGCCTATTCGCTGATCCCGGAGGAGCTGCGCAATGAAGCGCACCTTCAAATAGGGAGACAGCTTGCGGCGCACATACCTCCCGAGCAGCGAGAGGAGGCGATCTTCGACATCGTCAATCAGTACAACCGCGGCGTTGCCTTGATCACCTCGCGAGACGAGCGCGAGCAGATGGCCGAGCTCAATCTGCTTGCGGGCAAGCGCGCCAAGGCCTCTACTGCATATGCCTCAGCGCTGAAGTATCTCGTCGCCGGTGTGGAACTGTTGCCGGGAGACTCCTGGGAACGCCGGCACGAGCTTATCTTCGCGCTGGAGCTGCACCGGGCAGAATGCGAATTCCTCACCGGCGCGCTCGGGGCCGCCGAGGAGCGGTTGAATCTGCTTTCAGCACGCGCTGCAAACACGGTCGAACGAGCGACTGTCGCGCGCCTGCGCCTGAATGTGTACACAACGCTCGATCAGAGCGAGCGTGCTGTCGAGGTGTGTCTCGAGTATCTCGCGCACTTGGGAGTCGAATGGCTGCCGCATCCGACACGAGAGCAGGCCCTGGGCGAATACGAGCGGATCTGGTCCCTGCTCGACGAGCGCAATATCGAGGATTTGATCGAACTGCCGCTGTTGAGCGAGCCGGCAATGCTCGGTACTTTGGATGTTCTTACCGAGGTCGTGACACCGGCCTTGTTCACCGATCAGAATCTGCTTTCGCTCGTGATATGCCGGATGGTAAATCTCAGCATCGAACACGGCAACAGCGACGCATCGTGCTTCGCGTTTGTGTTCCTCGGCATGATCGCGGGACCGCACTTCGATAACTATGAGGCTGGTTTCCAATTTGGTCGGCTTGGGTATGAGCTGGTCGAGAGGCGTGGACTTCATCGTTATCAGGCCCGGACGTATATGTGCTTCGGCAATTTCGTCACGCCGTGGACGAGGCACGTCCGCACCGGCCGTGACCTGGTGCGCCGCGCGTTCGATATCGCGAACAAGGCCGGCGACCTCACGTTTGCCGCGTACAGCTGCAACAATATGAACACGAACTTTCTCGCAGCTGGAGATGCGTTGGCAGGCACGCAACGTGAGGCCGAACGGGGCCTCGAGTTTGCGCAGAAGGCGCGGTTCGGTCTCGTCATCGAGATCATCACCGCGCAGCTCCAACTGATCCGGACGCTTCGTGGCCTGACACCGACATTCGGATCGTTCGACTGTGAGCAGTTCGATGAACGCCGCTTCGAAGGCCATCTGGCAAGTGAGCGGAATCTCGCTCTGCCCGAGTGCTGGTACTGGATTCGGAAGCTGCAGGCTCGCGCGCTGGCCGGGGACTATCGTTCGGCCATCGAGGCATCGTCAAAGGCTCAACCGTTGCTTTGGACGTCGCCATCCTTTTTTGAGACGGCGGAATATGAATTCTACGGCGGGCTCGCCCGGGCCGCATTCTACAATTCTGCCCCTGTCGAAGAGCACCCGCAGCATCTGGAGGCTCTGGCCGCCCATTACAGACAGCTCGAAATATGGGCGGAGAATTGCCCCGAGAATTTCGAAAACCGCGCGGCGCTGGTTGGCGCCGAGATCGCGCGCATCGAAGGCCGCGTGCTCGAGGCCGAGCAGCTTTACGAACAGGCCATCCGCTCAGCCCGCGCAAACGGCTTTGTCCACAATGAGGCGCTCGCCAACGAACTCGCCGCTCGCTTCTACCTGGCGCGAGGCTTCGAGAAAATCGCGCATGCATATTTGCAAGATGCCAGGTATGGCTATCTTAGCTGGGGAGCGGAGGGAAAGGTGCGGCAACTCGATCAGCTATATCCGCACCTCACGAAGGAAGAGTCGGTGCGCGGTCCGAGTATTACTATTGAAGCGCCGGTCGAACGTCTTGATCTCGCGACCGTTATCAAAGTCTCGCAAGCACTCTCAGGCGAGATCGTGCTGGAAAAACTGATTGACACGCTCATGCGCACAGCGATTGAGCACGCGGGCGCTACGCGAGGTCTGCTGATTCTCCCTCGAGGCGATGAGTTGCGGATAGAAGCGGAAGCCACGACCAGCGGTGACACTGTTACAGTCTGTCTGCGCGAAGCAAGCGTGTCCGCGTCCGAGCTGCCAGAGTCGATTCTCCACTATGTCGTGCGCACCAAGGAGAGCGTGATTCTGGATGATGCCTCAGCCCAGCACTCGTTCTCCGAGGACTCATACATCCGTCAGCATCACGCCCGTTCTATTCTCTGCTTGCCGCTGCTCAAGCAGGCCAAACTGATCGGCGTGCTCTACCTGGAAAACAACCTGGCCCTCCACGTCTTCACGCCCGCCCGGATAGCGGTACTCAAACTGCTCGCCTCGGAGGCGGCGATCTCGCTGGAAAATACCCGTCTGTATGGCGACCTCACAGAACGGGAAGCGAGGATCCGGCGACTGGTGGAGGCCAACATCATCGGTATCGTCATCTGGAATCTCGAAGGTCGGATCATTGAGGCCAACGAAGCCTTTCTCCGCATGGTGGGATACGGCCGCGAAGATCTCGTGTCAGGTCGCGTGAGTTGGAGGGAGATAACACCCGACAAATGGCGCGATGCCGACGGGCAGGCGTTGGCAGAGCTTGCTGCCACCGGCGTCAGCGAGCCTTACGAGAAGGAATACTTCCGCAAAGACGGCAGTCGCGTGCCGGTCCTGGTGGGCCCCGCATTGTTAGAGAGAGGGCGGGACGAAGGCGTCGCGTTCGTGCTCGATCTGACCGAGCGCAACCGGGCGGAGGAGGCTCTGCGCGCGAGCGAGCGAAAGTATCGCCATCTGGTAGATACAACTCCGGCGTTTATTCACACCGCTTTGCCAGACGGCGCTCTCGACTTCCTGAGCCGAGGCTGGCTGGAATATGGTGGCCTCCCTCAAACAGATCTCAGGGACTGGCGCTGGACCGAGTCAATCCATCCCGAAGACGTCGAAGGGTTCGTGGACAAGTGGCGCGCAGCACTTGCGTCTGGAGAGCCCTTCGAGGCCGAATCACGCGTGAGGCGCGCTGATGGTGAATACCGCTGGTTCCTGCAGCGCAATGTGCCACTGCGCGACAAAACTGGAAAAACCGTCAAGTGGTACGGCACAGGTATTGACATCGAAGAGCGCAAACGGGCTGAAAAGGAGCTGCGCGCCAGCGAGCGCAAGTATCGCGATCTGGTAGATACAACTCCAGCGTTTGTTAACACCGCTTTGCCGAATGGTGATATCGACTTCTTCAATCGGGGATGGGAGGAATATGCCGGTCTCCCTTTTACGGAGATGCTTGGGTGGCGATGGACCTCCGCGATCCACCCTGAAGATGTGGAAGCGTTCGTGGGAAAGTGGCGCGCAGCGCTTGAATCCGGAGAACGTTTCGTAGCAGAGGCGCGTGTGCGGCGGGCTGACGGGGAATATCGCTGGTTCCTTCAGTGTTCAGAACCACTGCGCAACGAAGCAGGAGAGATCGTCAAGTGGTACGGCACAGGTATTGAAATCGAAGAGCGCAAAATCGCGGAACAAGAAATCCGCGCTAAAGAAATTGAACTGCAACAGATTGTGAACCTCTCGCCGCAGCAAATCGGTGTATTTGGGCCTGATGGGGGGGCTCTCTATCTTAATCGCGCAGGACTCGAGTACTTCGGCGCCACCGAGTGGGGAGCCGATGAGGGTGGGTCTGAAGCCATTCATCCATGGCCAGGATCTCGAATTGATCTCGTTCATCCGGAGGATCGTGAACATTTTGTCAGTGAAAGAAAGAAGGGATTTCTCGAGGGTCGGCCTTTTGAGCACGAGGCTCGGTTGCTGAGACATGACGGGCAGTTTCGCTGTTTTCTTATCCGCTTCGCTCCGCTCAAAGATGAACGGGGAGACATAACACGATGGATTGGCACAGGGACTGATATCGAAGATCGAAAGCGGGCGGAAGACGAGACTAAGAAGGAGAACATCGTTCTTCGTGACGAAATCGACAAGACGTCGATGTTTGAGGAAATTGTCGGAGTCTCCGCACCGCTGCAATCAGTGCTGACTGATGTATCAAAAGTAGCTCCTACAGATTCAACAGTCCTCATCACCGGTGAAACCGGGACCGGAAAGGAGTTGGTCGCGCGGGCGATCCACAAACGATCGCGACGATCCGCTCGTCCGTTCGTAAGCGTGAACTGCGCGGCAATTCCGTCCTCGCTCATAGCATCGGAGCTCTTCGGCCATGAGAAGGGAGCGTTTACCGGAGCCACGCAACGACGACAAGGGCGGTTCGAATTAGCCGAGGGCGGCACCATTTTCCTGGACGAGGTTGGGGAGTTGCCGGCTGAGATTCAAATTGCGCTATTACGCGTTCTACAAGAGCGTGAGTTCGAACGCGTGGGCAGCGGCCGGTCGATACGTGCGGACGTCCGGGTGATCGCAGCCACGAACCGCGATCTCGAAAGTGCCATAGCGGAGAAGACATTCCGATCTGATCTGTTTTACCGGCTGAACGTATTTCCGGTTTTAGTGCCCCCATTGCGCGAACGTGTCGAGGACATCCCTCTCCTGGTGGAGTATTTTCTTCACCGCTATGCCAAGCGGGCTGGAAAGCGGATCAACAAAATCAGCAAGGAGACATTGAATATGGTCGAGTCGTATGACTGGCCGGGCAACGTTCGCGAGCTGCAGAACGTGGTGGAGCGTGCTGTGATAGTTTCCGAATCTGATGCGCTGGACATTGATGAGCGCTGGCTGTTGGGAGGAAGAACGGCAGCTCACTTCGCCGCTCAACCGATTCAACACATATACCGGCCAGGAACGCGGACATTGCAAGAGAAAGAGAAAGAGGCCATTGAGACGGCTTTAATGGAATGCAAGGGTCGAGTGTCGGGGCCGTTCGGCGCGGCGTCACAGCTAGGGCTGCCTTCCTCGACGCTGGAATCGAAGATTAAGGCGCTGAAGATCGACAAGGGTCGTTTCAGACAGCAATAGTCATCGGCTGGGCCGGTACAACCTTGAGCCAAGCCTCAAGGCAACATTCTTGCCATCACTTCGCGAGAAATTCACGAAGCTTCAATCCTGTCCCCGACTAAGATCAACAATTAAGTTTGGCCCGGCCTTTGCGCTGTAGTTTGTGAGCGAGGGCGCGCTACTGGCAACTAACTTGTCTTTAGATGAATGCGGACGGGGCCAGCAGAGCTTCCGGCTCAGAATAGGTCATAAGCTTCGAGACGAGATGATTATGCCAGAGAGTAGGATAGGAGATGGCTACTAACGGAGCTGAAGGATGTGTGGACAAACATAGAGGTAAGCCTGTTGGCGCCTCGAAGGAGAAATCATGCAGAAGCGCAAACTTGGAAACAGCAGCCTGGAAGTGTCGGCCCTCGGGCTCGGCTGCATGGGAATGAGCCAGGGCTACGGCCCTGCAGCAGACAAGCAGCAGATGATCTCGCTGATTCGCACGGCGGTCGAAAGGGGCGTCACGTTTTTCGATACCGCTGAAGCGTACGGACCGTTCACAAACGAAGAACTCGTAGGGGAAGCCCTAGCGCCCTTTCGCGGGCAGGTGGTCATCGCAACGAAGTTCGGCATCAGAATCGATACTACCGCTGAGCGAGGACTTGGAGGCGTGGATAGCCGGCCAGAGCACATCAAGGATGTTGCTGAAGCGTCGCTCAAGCGACTCAAGGTCGAGGCAATCGATCTTTTCTATCAACACCGTGTCGATCCCGACGTGCCGATCGAGGACGTGGCCGGCGCGGTGAAGGACCTGATTGAGGAAGGCAAGGTCAAACACTTCGGTCTCTCCGAAGCAGGAGCGCAAACGATACGTCGCGCACACGCAGTGCAACCCGTCACTGCACTCCAGAGCGAATACTCGCTGTGGTGGAGAGAGCCTGAAGCAGAAGTGCTGCCGGCACTTGAGGAGCTCGGAATCGGGTTCGTTCCGTTTAGCCCACTTGGTAGAGGCTTCCTCACGGGAAAGATCGACGAAAACACGACGTTCGATAGTTCAGACTTCCGCAACCTCGTCCCTCGTTTCACGCCGGAGGCTCGCAAAGCGAATCAGGCGCTTGTTGATTTGCTTGGCAAAGTTGCAGAACGGAAGCACGCGACTCCCGCACAGATTGCACTCGTCTGGTTGCTTGCCCAGAAGCCGTGGATCGTTCCCATCCCAGGAACCACGAAGCTGCACCGTCTGGAGGAAAACATCGGGGCAGATGCTATTGAACTTTCGTCCGACGATCTCCGTGAGATCGATAGCGCGGCCTCAGAGATCAAGGTGCAAGGAGCTCGGTACCCCGAACAACTAGAGCAAATGACAGGTCGATAACAATTTGCGCTGCTACTCCTCTTTGTTGGCATTCACGATACTCGGGACGCCGTAACCTACCTCGTCTTTGTCAACAGAGATAACGGCCGATAGTGGTTCAGTTTGAAACTGTGTCAGCCTGTACGGGCGTCCCTCCGTGGTCGCCCCTCACTACGCCGGTTAGGCGCCGTCTTTTTGTGAGGGGCGCCCACGGAGGGACGCCCGTACAGGTCAAACTGAAACACTGCAGAACAGCTGGAGGGCGAGGCGGATTGCTGACAAACGAGTTCGTAGTTGGCCCAATTGAGAAAGCCGATGCGTTGGAGGAGCCTGGTGATCGCCCCGTGTCGGATTACTTCCATTCCCCCTGGATTGTGAACGCCGCCCAGTAATGAGGGGCTCGCCATCGTTTGTCGCTTTGCATCGAGATTTGAGCTGCTCGGAGCGCGGCGGCGGCGCGCAGCCCCTGACCAAGCATACCTTGATAGAACCGTTTCATGAGCTCGGCCGCGGCCCTGTCATCTATCTGCCACAAGCTCGCCATCACTCGTGGCGCCCCTGCGTACATAAAACCACGGGTCAGTCCCACAAGCCCTTCCCCTTTGATCTCCTTACCCAGCGCCGTCCGACACGCGCTCAGCACCACAAGATCCGCGGACAGCTTAAGGTTATACAGATCATAGAGTCGCAAAAACCCATTCTGCTGGTGACCCCTGTCGTCTACCAGCGATAACACAACCCCGGACAATTCAGGGTGCTCATTGTTGATCAATCCGTGCGTTGCGAAGTGGACGATGCGGTACTGGCCAAGCTCGGCGCTGGTTGCCAGCGTGCGGTTGGCTGCGAAGTCGACGGCCTCGAGCTTCATCTTGTCAGGCACAAGCAGCATGATCTCGTCGGCTTCCTGCCGGCTGAACCGTAACCTCTTGAGGTCTGCCAGTCCCGCTTCTGAGGCTGATCTTTTTGCGTCCTGCGCCAGCGAGGTTTCTTCACCCGCTGCCCCTCGACGCTTGCCGGACGAGGGAACCCGAGGGTCATCGCTGGAAAAAACGGGATCGGCAAGCACTGCCACAGTCTTGCCGGCCGGGTTGCGTTTGGCGGTTTCTTGTCTCAGTCCCGCGACTACGGACGCTGACGGCAGACTCACTATCTCATTGTCTACAACCAACGGATGCGAGTCCGCAGCTAAGGGACTCGGCAACCCTGCAAAGGGCACATATTGCAGCACGCCGTCGCTCACGATCAGCAACCGCTTATTCTTGAGGTCAGCCGCGACGGGTCCCAGTAACATCTGACTGAGAGCGGCTGACGCCTTTGGGTATTCCGCATCGGCCTGATCCAGCCGGTGGCGTCTTCGTTCGAGCGTCTCGTTTGGAATATCCTGGTTGCGCGCTATCAACAACTCGTAGACTCGCCGCGCTGCCTCTTCGATTTCTTTTCGCTTCGGTAACTCAAAGCTCTTGATCCCTGAGGGTGTCACTGCCCAAAGAAAACTCTTCTCCTCGCCAAGCGAATACTCAAGCAGCAGCGTCTCGACATCAAGAACGCGCTGTTGAATCTCTTTCAGGCCGAGTGGCACCGGCTGGGTTAGCGCAGCATATCGCGGGCTTGTCTCACGAATCCTGCCTTGAATCTGCTCGTACTCGGTGGTAAGCGCATTTATCTCTCTGCTGACGGCGGTGGCTTGCTCTTCGGTGTGCTTACCACTGAGCAGCCGCATCTGGCGTTCGGCTTTGTCTGAGATGGTCTGTCGCAGAGTGCGCTCGCGCTCGAGCAGCACCGGGTCAACGCCCTGGCGGATCTCGGCGCTCGCCTCGGCCAGCAGCTCAAGCAGGGAGCGGGCGCGCCCCTTCTCGCTGGCCTCAAAGGCGGCGGCATCGAATCCTTCCAAGGGGCGTTGTTTGTGCCGGCGCATCAGCAGATCGATGTTGAATTCACGATACCTGGCCACGGAAGCGAAGAAGGAGGCGCGCAGTTGCTGGCTCGCGACATTTGTGCGCAGGGTTTCAACCGCGTTTAGCGCCGCCCCGATGCTGTTAAGAGCCTCACCGAGATTGCCTCGGTCCCGCTCAAGCCGAGCAATAGCAGCAAGCGTTGCTGCTTCTCCGTTTCGGTCACCGACGGTACGCCGAAGGAGCAGCGCCTGGTTCAAGTAGTCCAACGCTTTCTGATGCTCGCCTAAATCTCGATAGAGCGAGCCCATGTTATTGAGCGTCGTAGCAGTGTAAAACGCATCGCCGACCGCGGGCATACGGTTGAGCGCCTTGACATAGTAGTCGAGCGCCTTCTGCTTATCTCCCAGGTGGTCGTAGCAGTTTGCGATGTTGTTGAGCGTGATAGCCTGGCCTCGGGAGTCGTTCCTGGCTTGGCGAACCGCCAGCAATTGCAAGTGGATGTCGAGCGCCTTCTGATACTCTCCCAGGCTCGCATGTTCGGCGCCGATATTGCTCAGGATGCGGGATTCATCATGCGGAAGCCCGGTTGCGCGGGAGGCTTGCAGCGACTGAGTGTAAAAATCGATAGCCTTTTGATGTTCTCCCAAAGTTCCGTAGACCCAGCCGATGTTATTGAGCACGCCGCCCTCACCCCATAGATCCCCCATCGCGTTGTAGAGCTCGCGCGCCTGGGCATATGAGTCCAGGGCCTTCTGATACTCGCCTAAGTCGCCATAGATAAATCCCATCTCGTGAAGTGAGTTAGCAGCCATAAGCCGATCGGCCAGTGACTGCCAAAGTACCAGCGCCTGCTTATACTTCTCGATGGCATCCCGCTGGGATTCCGCTGTCCACAGATTCCGCAGGGATTTTGCGTCGGTAAATGCCTTCTGGGCGGCAATCCGGCGTTCGTCTTGCGGGGTTGCCGTTCGCAATTCTTCAACCCTCACCTCGTAGCGCCCGGCGGGCGCATCATTCGAAAGGGATCGCACTTCAAGCCGATAGCTGCCCGACGCCTCCGCAATCCACGAAATCGGCTCCGGCCCGTTGACGTCGTTCGGGTTGTCGATCTCTACCAACTTCCTCCCATCGAGTCCGTAGAACGCGACGACCAGGTCGATGCCCCGCTGGTTGACGACCGCATGACTGAACTGCCCGGCAGCAAGCGTGATCCGGTAAGAATGCGTCTCACCTCCGGCAAGTAAACGTTCGACACTCTTGCCCGGCTCAAGCGAACGGACATCATCAGCAGTTTGCACTACAGTGCTATGCGCATCACTGGACTGAGGGGTCCCTGGTGTAAACCAATGCCTGTGCGTTGCTGCCGTGATCGGCTGAATAAAAAGGACGGGTAAACTGAGGCCCAGGGCTATACCGCTCCAAATCGGATGTCGAAAACGTCGAAGTGAAGTCACAACCGGGTCGATCAGACTTGCCATAATTCCCCGAGTTGGGCGGTGGTCGCCTGGAGTCGAAGACTCGGCCCCTGTCGCGCGCGAATCCTTCTGCGCTGCTTCCAATGGCTATTTACTCGCGGTGTTGGATTACTTCCATTCACCCTGGAGTGTGAAAGCCGCCCAGTAATGAGGCTCCCGCCATCGGCTGTCGTTTTGCATCGAAACCTGGGCCGCCCTCAGCGCAGCCGCGGGCCGCAGGCCCTGTCCAAGCACTCCGTTATAGAACCGTTTCATCAGTTCTGCCGACGCCCTGTCATCTATCTGCCACAAGCTCGCTACAACCCGCGGCGCGCCGGCGTACATGAAACCGCGCGTCAGACCGACGAGCCCTTCTCCCTTAATCTCTTTACCCAGCGCCGTCTGGCACGCGCTGAGCACCACAAGATCGGCCCCCAACTTCAGATTAAAAATCTCATACAGTCGCAGAAAGCCGTTCTGTGGCTGGCCCTTCTCATCTATCAGCGACAAAACGATACCAGATAATTCTGGGTGCTGATTATTGATCAGGCCGTGTGTAGCGAAGTGCACGATGCGATATTGGCCGAGATCGGGGTTGGAGGCGGTTTCCCGGCTGGCAGCGAAATCGAGCGCCTCAAACCGCTTTTCCTGAGGCGCCAGCCGCGTGATCTCATCTGCCTCCTGTCTGCTGAACCGCAGGCGTATGAAACCTTCCAATCCGGATTCTGATGCCGATCTGTAAGCTTCGTCCGGAGATGATTCTCGTTGAGTTCCTGTCGGTCGGTTCTTTGCCACAACAGCGACCCTTGGGTCGTCGTTTTGAAAGACCGGATCGGCAAATACTGCCAGAGTTTTTGGAGCTGTCTGGCGCCCTTCGTTCTCTCTTCTGAGCACAGCCAGCACAGATGCAGAGGGCAGATTTACAATCTCATGATCGAGAACCAAAGGGTGCGACGCGTGTGGCGAAGATTGGGCGTTCCCTTTGTCGATATTGAGAACTCCCTCGCTTGTTGGATCGGGTAGTGCCGCGAATGGCACGTACTGTAGCAGTCCTTCGCCTACTATCAGCAAGCGCTTCTTGCCCAACACTGAAGCCGCGGGCCTGAGCAGCATGTTGCTAAGGGCCGCAGCAGCGGACGGGAATTCCGCGTTGCTGCGGTCAAGCCGCACTCGTCTTTGTTCCGGTGATTCGTTCTTTACTGGACGATTGCGCTCGGTTAACAAGCTATAGAGACGTCGTACGGCCGATTCGACGTCCTCCCTCTTGGGCAGCTCAAAGCTGTTGATTGAATTCCGGGTCACTGCCCACAAGAAGCTTTTTTCCTCCCCCAGCGCGTATTCAAGCAACAACGTCTCGTCGTCAAGCACGTTTGTCTGAACCGCCTTGAGGCTGAGCGGCTGAGGCTGGATAAGCGCGGAGTATCGCGGGCTTGTTTGGCGGATGCGGGCCTGGACCTGTTCGTAGTCGGTCGTAAGTGCATCGATCTCTTTCGCTGCACTTTGAGCCTCCTCGTCGGTGTGCTTCGCGCTGAGCAAGCGAACCTGGCGATCAGCCTTATCAGCGATCGCTTGTCGCAGTTGCCGCTCCCTCTCGAGCAGCGACGAATCGACACCCTGTCGAATCTCGGCGCGAGCTTCGCCAAGCAATTCAAGGAGTGAACGCGCGCGGCTCTTTTCACTCGCTTCCAGAGCCGCGGCGTCGAATCCTTCCGACGGGTGCTGCTCGTGCAAGCGCAGCAAAACGTCTATGTCGAATTCATAATACTTCCGCACTGACGCCAAGAACGAAGCGCGCAGCTGCTGGCTCTTGACACTGACCCTTAACGACTCGACGCCGGCGAGCGCTTCTTCAATTTGAGTCTTAGCGTCGGCCAGGTTGCCTCGGTCACGCTCGAGGCGCGCGCGAAGGGCCAATATCCCTGCTTCGTTGTTTCGATCGCCTATAGCCCGGGTTATTTTGAGTGCTTCGTTGAAGGAGTCGAGCGCCGTTTGATACTCGCCTAATTCTCGATAAAGGTCGCCGATGTTTCTCAGAGCCGACGCAAGCGGGCGGGGATTGCCGATGGTTCGATGAAGTGCGATCGCCTGATTGAAATATTCAAGCGCCTTCTGCTTCTCTCCCAAGTTCCGGTAACAACCGCCGATATTATTGAGGGTAATGGCTTCCCCCCCGCGGTTATTCGTGGCGCGACGAAGAGGGAGCACCTGCAGATTGAGTTCAAGCGCTTTCGTAAAATCCTGCTGGTCAGCATAACTCACTGCAAGATTGTTGAGAACATTTGCCTCTCGATATTTATCACCCGAGGCGCGGAAGATCGCGAGGGCTTGCCCGTACGCGTCAATGGCTTTCTGATATTCGCCCAACGTGTCGTAGAGGAAGCCGATGTTGCTAAGAGTGATTCCTCTACCCTGAGCGACACCCATTTGCTCGTAAATCGCGAGAGCCCGGGTGTACAAATCGAGTGACCTTTGATAATCGCCGAGGTTTGAATAGATATTGCTTAAGTTGTTGAGTGTCGTCGCTTCGCCCCAACTATCCTTCAGCTCCCGTCTGAGGGAAAGGGCTTGATCGCAGTACTCAAGGGCCTTTTTATAATCGCCGATATCCTCCTGAAGCACGCAAACGTTATTGAGCACCGTAGCTTCCCGATTCCGATCGCCCAACTCGGCGAGGATCAAGCGCGTTTGCTGCGATAGATCAAGCGCCTTCCCGTAGTCCCCCATAGCCTGGTAAGCCATGGTCATATTATTGAGAGTGTTGGCCTCTCCGACGCGGTCGGCAATTGTTCTTCTCAACGCAAGCGCCTGTGAGAAAAGCTCCATCGCCTTCTTGCGGTCTCCTAATTCGTTTTCTGCCCGCCCGAGGACGTCGAGTGCATTGGCCTCGATCTTGATGCCTTCACGCCGCGCTTCCGGTTCAGTCCGGCTAGCTGCGGCTTGCGCAATCGGCAGCGCCCGGTTTGCGAACTCGAACGCCTTCTGCTTTTCGCTTAGATTGATAAAGACGTTCGCAATCAGATAGACAGCGCTGGCTTCCCCCGCCGGGTCTTTTGCTGCCTGCCAGAGCGGGATTGACTCCTGGTATTTGTCGATGGACTTTCGCCACGAGTCCGCGGTTGCCTGTCGGTCAAGGCGCACTCCTTCGGCGAGCAGCCTTTCCGCGGCAACCGCGCTTCGATCTTGCTCGGTGGCGGCTCGGAGCTGTTTGACCCTGATCTCGTAGCTCCCCGGCTGGTTAGTCTTATCTGGAGATCGCACCTCCAGCCGATAGATCGACGGGGTCTCGGCTACGAGCGAGGCCACCTCCAACTCTCCCGTCCAGGACATGTCTGCGTCGATTATTTTCTTACCGGCAGGATCGAAAACCGACACCGCCAGGTTTATCCGGCGCTGCTCGACAACCACCCTGGCGTATTGACCGGCTTCCAGGGTGAGCTGATAGCTATGGGTCTCGCCACCCTTCAGCTCTCGCTCGATTGGCTTCCCAGCTTCAAGCGTCCGAACCTCCGTCTCCACTTTCGTTGCTGCGCCGGTTTGGTTACCAGGCCGCATCAATAACGCGGGCTCGCCTCCGACGCTCCGGGCCACAAAGGCGGCGCACAGGAGCACTCTCGACAGCTTGGTCGCGGGGAAGAATCCGTTTGGGCCGAGACAAAGACGCGAGCACCGGATTTCTCTAGCTTGTCTGAGAGGCGGCAGCATGGGGCTTCAACCATATCCTCCCGATCGCAGAAATGTGAGACACAATATACTCCTAAGTTGGAAGGGAATTCAAAAAAAGAGCGTCCTGTACGACGACCTGAAGCGCAGTGAGTCACAAATGGCGGGCGCAGCGTGGCAACCTTGCTGGACCGCCACGTACGGTTAAGCACGAGATACACTCGATGACTGCGGAGGAAACGAAGGCGTTCCTTGCTAAGTGCAAGGGGAATCGTCTTGAGGCCCTCTTCACGGTCGCCCTCGCGATGGGCGTGAGGCAAAGCGAAGCTCTGGCCTCCGATGGGAAGATGTAGACACATTATTATTCAGGGTTGCCCCGGCTGTTCGTCCATTGGGGGTTCACGCATCACGCCATATATTTTTAGATCTGTTTGAATGGTGGGGCGATCGAAGAACATTCTGTGGAAGAGCTCGATTGCCGAAAATCACATTCTGCCTCTCCCCTTCCAGTACCTGTTTGGCCTAACATGGTTCTTCATTGTGTGTTCTGAGAGTGTGTCCGGGTTTGCAGCACGGAATGTGCACGACGAATCCTGAAGAGATCACCGCGGACATGCTCGCATTCTTTAGGCTGAACCAAAAAGGTCGGAGCGTGACCTCTTCCAGTAATGAGTAATCGGATCGGAATGGTCCTTATTCAGGGCCATTCCGATTTGCCGAATCGAGATTTGGCGATAGAGGTCTTCAGAAAACTGCCAATGCGAGGTGAACGATGAAATGGGCACAAGTTTTCGCATTTGTAATTCTGGCTCCCACTCTGGCCGCGCATATGCCGCAAGAAGGCTCGAGTCGAAGTTCCGAGAAAAGAGCTGACGGATCTGGCTGGCTTGCGCTTCAGCACAGCATGGAGACGATGCATGCGGCCATGATGTCGGAAACCCCGTCGGGAAATGATGACGTTGATTTCGTAAAGTTGATGATTCCTCATCATCAGGCAGCCATCGACATGGCGAAGGCTCAGCTGCTGTATGGCAAGGATCCGCAATTGCGCCGTCTGGCGCAAGAGATCATTACAGATCAGCAATCGGAAATCGAGTTGATGCAGCTTTGGCTTAAGCACCACCAGCCTCGCTGATGAATTCTTGTCTTGCTTAGATACGAGGAGTGCAAGCATGAAAATCATTCGTTTGTCATCGTTGTTCTTTCTTCTGGCTTCCGCGTCGGCACAACAAGCTCCGTGGGGTCGCCCGGATATTGCCGTGTCGAGTCACGACCGCGTTTACTCTGCCGATCAGACTTCCAACACCGTTTCGGTGATTGATCCATCCAGGAATAAGCTCCTGGGAGTCATTCGCCTCGGCGACCCCGTTCCTGGGGCGCTCAGTCCGCTCTACAGGGGCGAGCTTCTCGTTCACGGCCTCGGATATTCACCGGATTCGAGAACGCTGGCCGTTGTTTCAGTTGGTTCCAACTCGGTGACGCTCATCGATACTGCCACGAACAAGATAAAGGGCAAGGTGTACGTCGGACGGGCTCCTCACGAACCTTTCTTCACGCCCGACGGGCGGGAACTCTGGGTGACTGTGCGCGGCGAGAACTACGTTTCCGTTATCGATCCCAAACAAATGAAGGAAATCCGTCGCATTGAGACGGCAAATGGCCCAGGCATGACCATGTTCCGTCCAGACGGCAAGTACGCCTTTGTGTGTTCGAGCTTTACTCCTGAGTTGGCTGTCGTCGACGTAGCCTCGCACAACATTATCAAGCGACTGCCGCAAGCAAGTTCCTTCTGCCCGAACCTCGCTGTGAGTCCTGAGAATGACGAAGTCTGGATTGCGCTCAAAGACATCGGTAAAGTCCAGGTGTACAGCGCCAAGCCGCCGTTCGAGCAACTGGCGATACTCGACACAGGTCCCATCACCAATCACGTGAACTTCGTAAACAATCGGAACGGTAAGTTTGCATATGTGACTATCGGCGGAGCCGACGAGGTGAAAACGTTTCGGAGAGGTGTAAAGCCTGAGTTGGTTGCCACCATTCCTGTGGGCAATCTTCCGCACGGGCTTTGGCCGTCCGCCGATGGAACACGTGTGTACGTCGCGTTGGAGAACGGCGAACATGCGGTCGCGATCGACACATTGAGCAACCGGGTGATCGCTGAAATTCCGATCGGACAGACGACACAAGCTCTCGTCTACGTGCCGGGCGCGGTTCCAAGCGGCGACGGGACCGCCAACTTGATGCCGCTCGGAGTGGCCGGAGAAGCGCTGCATATTGCGATGCTGCCGCCTCCAGGCGGGCCATGCGCAAGCGCCCGCGCCACTGTTGCGGTTAACTCGCTAGGCCTGGTCGACTTGCTCGAGATAGCTGTCGCCAACCTTCACGCGGGCCAGGAGTACCAGCTGTATTTGGTTGATTCGCTAACGAAGCCAGACGCCGGCCGTATTGCACTTACCAAATTCACTACGAATCCAAGCGGA
>DATMCM010000244.1:0-8054 GCA_035558335.1 Blastocatellia bacterium
GATGGGGCCCTGGCCGGGAAGGGTAGCCGCCCGACCCGCGATTTCGAATCCGGTCATGTCTCCCCATCCGCTGAAGGGTAGGAAATCGGCGGCGCTCGCCGACTTCACTCCAGGCAGCTCTCTGATCCGCTCGAGTGCCTGATGATAGAAGGTGGCGATCTTGCTTCCTTCTGCATATTTCGATTCAGGCAGCCAGACCTGCATCGTCAAAACATTTTCCGGATCAAACCCCGGCTCGACTGCTGTGAGCTTGGCGAAGCTTCTGATCATCAGCCCCGCGCTTAGCAACAGCATCGTCGCCAGCGCTGTTTCGGCAACGACAAGTGAGTCTCGCAACCTGTGCCCGCGCGCGCCGCCAACCGAACCCTTGCCGCTATCCTTAAGCGTCTCGTTTAGTTCTTGCCGAGAGACTTGCAGGGCCGGCGCAAGCCCGAAGATCATTCCCGTCGACAGCGATATCAGCAAGGTGTAAACCAGCACCGACTGATCGAGCGCAATCCAATCAGCTCGAGGGATCTCATCGACGCCGGCAGGGAGGATCGCCCGCAGAAGGTCGAGCCCCCAAAAGGCGAACAGCAGACCGAAGGCACCGCCCAGCAGGGACAGCAACAGGCTTTCAGTTAGCATTTGCCGGATGAGCCGCCCGCGCGTGGCTCCCAGAGCCTTTCTTATGGCGATTTCTCTTTGCCTCGACGCCGCTCGAGCCAGCAGCAAGTTGGCAACGTTCGCGCAAGCGATCAGCAAAACGAGGCCGACAGCCGCCAGCAGAATCAACAGCGCAGGTCTCAAGGTTGATGCTTGATTCTCGTGAAACGTGATGACTCTGACACCCCGGTTCTGATTGGTCGCCGGGTAAGCCTGCTCGAGTCGCTCGGCTATCGCGCTCATCTCAGCCTGGGCCTGTTCGAGCGCAACGCCCGCCTTCAGTCTCGCGAACACGATGAGCGAGTAATCGTCCCGCTTGAGCTGTCCGCGGGCGAACTCGAACGGCATCCACAGATCGTAAGCTCGCGTGCCGCCAAAAAGGTTGAAAGCCGGAGGGAGAATCCCGATCACCGTGAACGGCCTGTCATCAATGGCGATCGTCTGTCCGATCAGACCTGGATCCGCGCCGAAGCGGCGCTCCCAGAGGCCGTAGCTGAGAATGACCACCTGATCGTGGCCTGGCTGATCTTCTTCAGGAAGGAAGGTGCGGCCTTGCGCCGCATCGACGCCGAGCAAGTGGAAAAAACTTGCCGACGTCCGCACGCCCCAAACTTGCTCGGGATCGCCGTGACCGCTGAGCCGGTAGAACCATGTTCGAAACGCCGAGACGTTTTCGAACACACGATTCTGTTCGCGCCAATCAGCGAAGTTAGCCGGGGAAACGATTCCGCGGTCTAGACCGATCTTGGGGTTGGTCTCCCAAACACGAACCAGCCGATCGGGGTCCTTGAAAGGCGGAGGGCGCAGCAAGAGGGCGTTGACGACGCTGAAGATCGTAGTGTTTGCTCCAATGCCCAGAGCAAGAACAACCACCGCGACCGCGGCGAATGCGGGTTGCTTTCGAAGCATCCGCGCGCCGTAGCAGAGATCCCGCCAGAGCGACTCCATCAAACCTCCGTGAGTGATGAGCAAGAGCGATGAATGATGAATAAAGCGGAAAACTAAATCACCCGGACTCGGAACACCGCAAGCTTAGGCTCCGCTTTCGTTGCAAGCAAGTTGACGGAGGCGGAATTGCGGATCTCGAATTGCGCTTTTCGAATTAGACTTACGGAGAGATCACTTCAGCTCTTTGTGTTGCCTCTTGGGTACACCCATTGGTTGCCTGGCAGCGCTGGTTGGCCTACCATGCTCTCATTATGCCTAAAGCAAAGAATCCCATTCCCGAAGGCTTTCACACTCTGACGCCTCATCTCACTGTCAATGGAGCGGTGAAGTACATTGACTTCTTGAAACGTGCGTTCGATGCGGTAGAGGTGTCGCGATCTCCCGGACAAGCGGGCAAGCTAATGCATGCGCATGTTCGCATCGGCGATTCAGATTTGATGTTCAACGACTCATTTCCGGAACACGGGTCGCCCCCTATAGCCGAGGGGCACTGGCCGTTCGCGATGCATTTGTACGTTCCGGATGTTGACGCCGTTTTTGCGCAGGCGGTAGCTGCCGGTTGCAAAGTAACCATGCCGCTTGTGGATCAGTTTTGGGGCGACCGGTACGGCCACGTAAAAGACCCGTTCGGGTTCACGTGGGCGATTGCTACGCACATCGAGGACCCGACACCGGCGGAGATTCAGGAACGAGAAAAGAAACTCTTCGGAGCCGGCGAGGCGTCTGCGTGATCGCTAGCGTCCGGTAGGGCTTGTGGTCGGGAAGGGTGGCTTGCCCCCGCTGATCGTCTGTCGTCGCGCACTCACGATCACGACTATCGGCGGGGGCAAGCCACCCTTCCCGACCACAAGCAGCCTGACTGCGCTTATCGCTTTTCGATTTAATATGCTCGAGTCTACTGTCCGTTAGAAGCCGGTTCTCGAAAGTACTGCTCTATCCACTCGATCCAACGCCGCTGCACGTCGCGCTGCCGTACCGGGTCGGGCGCATTGTGACCGTAGATCGGATACGCGATGAACTTCGTCGGCACGCCGTTGTCCTTGAGCGCGTGATAAAGCTTGTACGCCTGGGTGGGCGTAACGCGGAAGTCTTGTGTGTTGCTCATCACCAGCGTCGGCGTCCGCATCTTCGAAGCATAGGTCATCGGCGACTGATCGATATAAGCCTGCATTCGTTTTGCATCAGTCCACGGCGAGCCGCCAAACGCGGCGCCTCGTCGCACGTTCGCGTCGCCGAGGTTGTACTGGTCCATCCAGTCCGTAACCGGCGCGCCGGCCACTGCTACTCGCCAGCCCTGATAGTTGCCGATCAGCCAGCTAGTCATGTAGCCGCCATACGACCAGCCGGATACCGCTATTCGAGCCGTGTCGACAAAGCCGCGCTTCTTCAAAGCTTCGACGCCGGCCATTACATCGCGACCCGGTCCGGCGCCGGCGTCGTTGATGATGGCTCGCTGGTAAACGTTGCCGAGCTGATCGCTCCCGCGATAGTTGGGCTGAAAAACGACCCAGCCTTTTGCCGCCATGAGCTGTGCTTGAGATGAAAAGGTTTCGAGCGAGGCGGCGGTCGGGCCTCCGTGGACCACAAGCACCAACGGGTACTTTTGACTGCTGGAGAAATCGGGTGGATAAGTCACAATCCCGTTGTGAGTAAAGCTCTCCGATTGCCACGAGATCACTTCTGTGCGTCCGAGCGACAAACCCGCTACCTCGGCGTTCACGTTCGTCAATCGTTTCGGGAGCGAGCTTGGCGACGACATGTAATAAAGCTCGGCGGGCCGCAACGGATCTGTCGCGACAAACGCTATGCCGCCATTCTTGCCAACTGCGACGTCAACCCAGAACGATGAAGAAGGGCTGAGGTTGCCAAGATCGAGCTTACGCGCCCGTCCATCAAGCGGCTGCAGCCAGAGCGAGACTCGCGTGCCGTCGTTCGCGCCAACCAGCATAGACTTGCCATCCGGCATCCAGATCGAGCGGGCCATATGCCGATCTATCGCTCGAGTGATGCTCTTGCCTGTTCCACCGGTTGATGGCGCGACGTGAATCTCGTTCAAGTTGCCGGAATCAGCGTCGCGAGGCTGCCAGTAAGCTATCAATGCACCATCCGGCGAAAAGGTCGGCTGACCCTCGAGCTGGTCTCGTCCGGTCACCCCGCGCATTTTTCCGGTCGCTATGTCGAGCACCTGGACAGTCGCGTCGCGAGCATCTCCCGAGTGAGGCGTTGCAATCCGAACCAGAACGATGGATTTGCCATCGGGCGACCAGCCTAGCGGAGACGCGGGTGGTCCGGGAGGATGATTGATCGGAAGGCTCCAGGCCCCGGAGGTGAGACGGCGGGCTTCGCCGCCGCCAGCTGGCACCAGCCACACATGAGTAGGCATTGCCTGCGACTGAATCAGGAAATCGTCGTTACCCACCTCGAACGAGTCATTGAAGCGCTCGGGCCCGGTTTTCTTCGCGAGTTCGTCTTCGGCTGCGTAAGCGATCGTGCGTCCGTCTGGAGACCAGGCGAACTGTTGCACGCCCTTTGGCGCGCTGGTCAGCCGGCGCACATCGCCGCCGCTCATCGGCATGACGAAGATCTGCGCGTGGGGCTGCTGTCCGGTTGCGAGGACGATGTTCGAAAGAAAGGCAAGCCGGTCGCCGGTGGGCGAGAATCTCGGTTGGCTTACGCTTCTACGGTCGCTGGTCAGAACGCGCTGATTGCCGGTCGCGACGTCGACGAGCACGAGATCACCATGGTAACGGTTCTCGTCATAGTTGGCTCGCGCGACGACGACAACCACCGACATGCCATCCGGCGAGATTTGAGGCTCGGAAACGCGCACGACGCGCCCAAGATCGTCGAGCTGCATACGGCGCGATTGCTGGGCAAGCCCCGCTGAAGCAAGGAGGCTAATCAGGACTAAACAGGCATACGTTGTTCTTTTCATGAGTCTCACCTCGTGCGCTTCCGCAAAGAAGCTGTTTGGCTGGGCGCATCGTCTCGGCTCGCATCACCGGCCACCCGCGTGTCACTCGTCATCTGCATCACTTTCGCCCTGGGAATCGATTCCTGAATTCGAGCGGATTCTAACACTAAGGATGAAGAACGCAAGCGCCTTCGAAACGTGTTGTATTCCTAAGCTGTTTGGGTCGTATCGTAGGCACAATTCACACATCCTTTGCAAAAGCTCTGACGCTGGTTAGGTACCGCTTCGCGATTGGGAGGTGTCCGCAACGCGCGTTGCTTGTAATCACGTCCTACCTTTCAAACTGCCATGCGAAGTAACACCCACAGCAACGTAAACTCGCTCTGATCTGATTAGCACCTCACTTCAGTGAGGTGCTAGGTTGGCCCGCGCCGAGGCGAACTGTTTTCAACAGTTTCAATCCGCATCGCCATCAAAACCGTTGAAACGGTTCAAGCGTCTCTCGCTGATTCCTCACACCCAACTGAAGTTGGGTGTTAATGAAAGACCGTCGCTTCCGGCTTCGGCGTAGACTTTCGACCTGATCCAATGATTCCTCCGGCCCACCAACACAACTCTGGGACACTACGCGCGATTGTGGAGTTGGCAGTCGTTCGCTATCATAACGAACATGGTTTTGCGGAGTGCCAAAGTAAAGCGGTCTCTGGCGGTAACGCTGGTCACGTGCTTTGTGTGGGTATTCATTGCTTGCGTGGCCATTTGCAGTGCGCACAGCGCGGAGAAGCAGACGCAGTGTCCGCAAACCATCACGAGTTCGGTTTGTTGTGAGGACGACTCGACTTGCTGTCCCATCACTTCAGCGCTTCCGAGTGTGTTGCCAGACACCAGCATGTTGCTGGTGAACGATCGTCAGACTGCAGTCATGCGGTACGTTGAGCCGACTCCGCTGGGTTCACTCAGTAAGAGCTACACGTCATTTACCGCTTCTCGGGCTGCCCCGCCATTTGACCGCTTGCCCTCCCTCCGCATTTAGTTCCCTGGCCACCGTTTGACAAGACTCACGCTTCCTCGAAACGAAGGTCGTGGTGTTTGTGTTCTCGTCATGGAAAGGGAATTCAATGAAACATTTGATCTTAACTTCGCTGCTGCTTCTTGCAGCGTATTCCGTCATCGGGGCTCAGAATCAAACCGGCACAATCGACATAGAAGGCCAAATCATCTGCTGTCGGGATTGTTGGGCAAAAGCAGACCGCAAAACAGTTCCTTACGGTACAGGAGCAGATTTGGCCCAAGCAGCCGCATGCATCGCTAAGGGTGACCCGACGCTGCTTGCTGCAATGGGCGCAAATGGTGAAACGACCTTCTACCAGCTTGAAGAAGGCAAGTTCAAACACCCCGGTAAGAACTGGCTCGAATTGGTGGGGAAGCGAGTCGCGGTCGCGGGCGTGACGCGTTCCAGGCGCGAAGTGCGATATCTCAAGGTTGATGAACTCAAGGTGCTGGCATCGCCGGAGTTTCCCGCGGGCCTTCCCCGCAGAATGTCGTAGGAACCGAAGCGGAACTGGTGCTAAAGGATATGCTTGGCGTTGAGCAGCGTTTGAGTGCCTACCGTGGCCGCGTCGTAGTGCTGAACTTCTGGGCTACCTACTGCATCCCTTGTCGAAAAGAGATGCCTGATTTGGCCGCAATTCAAAATCAGTATGCGGCGCTGGGTGTGCAGATCATCGGAGCATCGTCTGACGACTCGACCGCGCTGGTCAAGGTGCGCCAATTCATCAAGGAAGCCAAAATCAACTTCCCGGTCTGGATCGGCGCATCTGCCGTAGATATGGAACGGTTCGGACTAGGCTCAGCGCTGCCGGGCACGCTCGTCATCGGCCGTGACGGAAAGATCATCGCAAGCATCAGGGGAGTCATTAAGCCAGCAGAGCTAAGAAGGCAAATCGAGTCTCTACTAGCCCGGACCGAAGCACAGGTTGCTTCAGCGAAGACCTCCTCGGGTAAAGCCTCCAGCGTGCCGTCCTGACCACTCTGACCGGGAGAGGGCCGCGCCGTGAGCGGGGCTGAAAACAATACGACTGAGAAGTGGACTTTTGGGGTGAGGTTGATTGCCAATCAAATCTCTCGCGCGACGCTTCGCACAACACTTACCTATAAACTCCACCCGACGCTGAGCGCGGGTGTTGAGTATAACCCACTTGCGGGCAAGGTCAGCCCGCTCGCCAACTGGCTGGCGGTTTCAGAAACCAAGCACCGGCCGGCAGTGATCCTGGGTACTAGCTCTGACCGAATCGGTACACCTAGTGGTCAGTCGTTCTACGCGACGGTCAGCAAGAATCTGCAAGAAGAGATCAAGCTTCCGGTTGCGCCCTACGTCGGAGTTGCATATGGAACGTATGAGGATCGCTTCCGGGCGATCGGGGGCTTGAACGTTTATTTCACTGAGCATTTCAGCGGGCTGGTCATCTTCGATGGTGTTCACGTCCATCAAACGTTCACCTACTCCTATAAGCGCCACGCGTTTTCGATTTTGATGGTGCGAGGAAAGGATCCCGGTGCCAGCTACAGCATCTCGTTTTGATCGGATCAACACGCAGCTGCTTTTGGCAACCGAGCGAGCGATGTATCATTTCTGAGTTCAGTTAGCGCAAGATGATTCGAGCACTCTCAATGATTGAAAGTGTAAGTCAAGATCGCCGCACCATCCGTGAACTCCTAGATCGGCTCCACGAGGCTCGCGTTCGCACCCTCGATCTCGTTGCGGATCTGGACGACCAGCAACTAATCGGTCCCCGTCTCCGCATCGTCAACCCTCTAATATGGGAGATAGGGCACGTCGCGTATTTCCAGGAGTTCTGGTGTCTTCGCCATCTTCAAGGTGACCAACCGATTCTTGCCGAGGCAGACCGTCTGTACGATTCAGCGCGGGTTTCACACGATACACGATGGGATCTTCCGTTGCCCTCGAGGGAAGACACCCTGATCTTTATGGGAAAAGTTCTAGACCGCGTGATCGAATCGAGCAGTTCATCAAACGAAAAACCGAGTGAGGGTTACGACCGGAGCTACTTCCTGCGGCTTGCATTGTTTCACGAGCAGATGCATGCCGAGGCCATTACCTACACCCGTCAGACGCTAGGCTATGGGGCGCCGCGGTTCACCGGATCGATTACCGCGGCTCAAATGAAAGAGCGGAACAACAAACGACTTGAAGGTGATGCTCATATTCCAGGCGGCAAGTTCGCGTTGGGCAGAACGTTAGCGTCAGGCTTCACTTTCGACAACGAACAACCGGCGCACGAAGTCGAAGTAAACCCTTTTTCAATTTCACGCACGCCGGTCATGCAGGCCCAGTTCGCCGAGTTCGTCGAAGATCGCGGCTACCAACGAAACGCGTTGTGGGGCGAGGAGGGCTGGCGGTGGCGAGAGACGGCCGGCGCCGAACACCCAGTATATTGGCGACGTGAATCAACGGGTCGATGGCTTAGACGGCATTTCGATCGGTGGGTTCCGTTGGAAGATCGAATTCCAGTAATTCATCTCAACT
>DATMCM010000245.1:0-10641 GCA_035558335.1 Blastocatellia bacterium
TCGGGTGCAGCTTCGATGTCTGGACGAAGGACCGGCACATTCTAAAGGTCGAGCCCCTGGAAGGGCCGGCAAATGGCGTTTCAACCTGCGTCAAGGGAAAGTTCGCGTGGGATCACATCAACAGCGGGGATCGGTTGACCATGCCCCTCATTCGGGAGGGAGATGCGTTTCGCGAAGCAAGCTGGGAAGAGGCTTTGAGCCTGGTAGCGCGGCGCTTGACCGAGATCAAGGCGAAACACGGTCCTGACTCCATCGGGTTGATTGCTTCCTCGAAGTGCACGAACGAAGAAAGCTATCTCATGCAGAAGTTGGCCCGGGCTGTGGTCGGCACGAATAACATCGACAACTGTTCGCGCTACTGCCAGTCACCGGCGACCGTGGGTTTGTTTCGAACAGTTGGATACGGCGGAGACTCGGGCTCGATCAGCGATATAGCGCAAGCGGACCTTGTCGTCATAATCGGCAGCAACACTGCGGAGAGTCACCCCGTCCTGGCGACTCGCGTAAAGCGAGCGCATAAGCTGCACGGTCAAAAACTAATAGTCTCTGATCTGCGCGAGAACGAGATGGCGCGCCGCGCGGACGTCTTTCTCCACACACAACCATCAACCGACTTGATCTGGCTCTCGGCTGTCAGCCGTTATCTGATCGACAACGGGTGGGCGAAGACTGACTTCATCAATCGTTGGGTGAACGGATTTGATGAGTATCGCAAGAGCCTCGAGCCCTTCACGCTGGAGTTTGCGTCTGAACACTGCGGGCTGCCGATAGATACCCTGAAGAAAGTCGCCCACATGATTGCCGAGGCAGAGCGTGTCTGCATTCTATGGGCTATGGGCGTCACGCAACACAGCCAGGGCTCCGACACGTCAACGGCGATCTCGAACCTCCTGCTCACGACCGGGAACTACATGCGACCGGGAACCGGCGCTTACCCGTTGCGCGGCCACAACAACGTCCAGGGAGCGAGCGATAACGGGTCAATGCCAAACAATCTTCCCGGCTACCAATCAATTGATGATCCGGAAGTGCGGGCGCGTTTTGAAGCGGCCTGGAAGGTCGCGCTACCCTCAAGCAAAGGCCTGGACAATCATCAGATGGTGGATGCCATCCAGGAAGGCAAACTCCAGGCGCTGTACCTCGGCGGCGAGGAGATGAGCATCGTTGATTCCAACGCAAACTACGTCAGCGATGCGTTTTCGAAGCTCGAATTCTTCGTCGTTCAGGAAGTTTTTTTTGGCGTCACTTGCCAGTACGCCGATGTGGTCTTGCCGGCAGCTCCAAGTCTGGAAAAGGAAGGCACGTTTACCAGCACCGAGCGGAGAATCCAGAGGCTATACGAAGTGTTCGAGCCGTTGGAAGGAAGCCGGCCCGATTGGCAGATCATCCAGGACGTTGCCAATCACCTGGGCGCCGGTTGGCACTACCAGCACCCTTCTCAAATCATGGATGAAATCGCTTCGGTGACTCCGTTGTTTGCCGGGGTGAATTATGAAAGGCTCGAGGGGTACAAGTCGCTGCAGTGGCCGGTGGCGGCGGACGGCAGCGACCAGCCATTGCTCTACACGAAAGAGTTTGCCTTCCCGGACGGCAAGGCGAGGCTGTTCCCCTTGAAGTGGGTGGAAGCGCCGGATCAACCCGATGCCGAGTTTGATCTGCATCTGAACAACGGCCGGCTGCTCGAGCATTTTCATGAAGGCAACCTGACTTACCGCACTGCTGGAATTCGGGAGAAAACACCGGACACATTTGTTGAGGTCTCGCCGGAACTTGCCGCTAAGCGCGGGATTCAAGACGGAACCTGGCTGCGACTCACTTCGCGGTACGGAAAAGTCCGCGTGCGCGCTGTGGTGACCGACCGAGTTCACGGCAAAGAACTCTACATGCCGATGAACTCGGTTGCGAGCCCAGTCAATCTCTTGACGAGCAGCCACACCGATCCGATTACTCATACGCCCGCATACAAAGAGGTCGCGGTCAAGATGACGGTGTTGCCGGAGATCGGCGAAAGCCCGTTGCCTCGGGCCAACTCGCGCTGGGGTCATCCGACGCCACAGCGTGGGGTAGAGGTCGAGCGAAAGTGGAAACGTCCCGACTATCGCATACCCGGACCTCAACTCGTACAGATCCAGCCGAGATCGTAAGAAGGAGAGAACTATGGCTCGACCTATTCCTTTAGAGATACCGCCACGCGACCCGCAACGAGAGCTCAATTCGCGACTTCAGCAAGCACCACTGGAACACGCCGAGGCAGTGTTGGCCGCCTACGAGGTATTGCAGGGCCTGCACGATAGCGGCGTGCTTGAAGTCTTCCGCGGCACATTAGGCGGAGGTGAAAAGATTCTCGAACAGATCGTCGATGTAGCCAGGGAGCCGGAGTCGATTCGCATGACGCGCAACCTTGTGCTTCTTGCCAGGGCCCTCGGAGAGATCAACCCTGCGCTGCTCGGCGATCTTACCCGAGCCGTTCCCCGGGCTCTGGTCCAGGCCAACGCCGAAGAGGCAAAACCACCCGGACTCTTCAAACTCATTGGCACGTTCTGGAACAAGGATTTTCGCCGGGGCTTGGCGGTTTTCAACGACTTGCTTGTGATGTTCGGGAGAAACTTGAGCGAAAAGAACAGCTGAACTTGTCTCATACCAGGTTGGACAGAAAGCCCAAGTGTACACGGACTTTCGCGATCCGTAGTTACTGGGTCCGCGTGCATTCCCGTCATCCGCGGCCAATTTTCATCAAGGGGGAATTATGCGAACTCATAATCGATGGACCATTGCTACAGCAGGAGTATTGATGCAGATTGCGTTGGGAGCGGTATACGCCTGGAGCGTGTTCCGAGTCCCGCTCGCGCAGCGATTTGGCTGGGGCATCTCCGAAGTCACGTTGACGTTTACCATCAGCATTTTTGTGCTGGGTATTGCTGCGTTCTTTGGCGGCCTGTGGCTTAATCGCAAAGGACCGCGCGTGGTTGCGATAACTGGAGGGGCACTGTACGGACTCGGGGTATTTCTTGCGAGCTTCTCCGCGTATAAACTGTGGTGGTTATATCTCAGCTATGGCTTGATCGGAGGCATCGGTCTTGGACTTTCTTACATCGTTCCGGTTGCGGTCCTTGTGAAGTGGTTTCCAGATCGCCGAGGACTGATCACCGGGATCGCCGTCGGCGGTTTCGGGGCAGGCGCTCTCATCACGGCTCCTGTAGCTACCCGACTCATCCAGACGGTTGGTGTCTTGAACACCTTTGCGTATCTGGGCATTGCATATCTGATCGTGACTGTGGTTGCTAGCCTGTTTATGCAGAATCCGCCGGACGGTTGGAGACCCGAGGGTTGGATGCCAACCGCTTCCGAGACCTCACAACGTGCCGTACGCGATTACACGCTCGGCGAAGCGCTCAAGACCTGGCAGTGGTATGCCCTATGGTTGCTTCTGTTTCTGAATACGTTGGCAGGCATTTCGATCATCTCGCAGGAGGCGCCGATCTTTCAGGAGCTTGTTGGGGTGAGCGCCGTCGCGGCGGCGAGCATGGTGGGGCTGGCAAGCATCGGTAACGCTTTCGGGCGAGTGTTTTGGGCGTGGGTCTCCGACCTGATCACCAGGCGAGCTGTGTTCTTGGTGATGTTCATCGTTCAAGCCCTGCTCTTCTGGTTTTTTCCGAGCGTTGGCGTCGCCTCTTTGATGACGGTCGTCGCGTTCGTCGTGCTGATGTGTTACGGGGGTGGATTCGGCACAATGCCGGCGTTTGCCGCCGACTATTTTGGCTCGAAGAACGTCGGTCCGATCTACGGTCTGATGCTGACGGCCTGGGGCTGTGCGAGCGTGGTTGGACCGCTGCTGATCGCCTATATGCGAGAGACGACCGGGTCTTATCGCGGAGCGCTCCATATAATTGCCGGAATAATGGCTCTTTCAGCTCTGCTTCCAATCCTGGTGTCCCGGCCTCGAGGTGGTGTGGTCGACTCGCGAGGTCGGCCTGAGCGGGTCGGGCCTGACTCGTCCTCTCCAATTCGGCAGCATTAGAAAATGAAGAAGAGTGCAAACGACGGAGTGATCACAACTCGCCTGGGACGCGCGGTATCTAATTCTGTCGACAGACCCAGAGTAACCGCGTTACCCGGTTCCGAAAAGCAGCGCACCAACAACTCTCTGAGGGATGTGATCCTCGGCGGACAAGACGGTCTTGTTAACATGCTTGGCATCGCGCTGGGCGTCGTGGCAGCCGGAGGCTCCACGCATGTTCTCATCGTCACAGGGGTGGCGGCCGCAATCACTGAGTCGATCTCTATGGGGGCGGTTGCGTATACCTCTTTCGGTTCCGATCGAGACTTCTATCTTGCCGAGAGAGATCGGGAGCAACGCGAGATCTCCTCGCAACCTGACGAAGAGCGGGAGGAAATCAGGGCGATCTATGCGGCCAAGGGTTTCAAAGGACAGTTGCTCGAGGATGTCGTTTCCACGATCACGTCTAATCGAGAGACTTGGGTGAGCACCATGATGGACGAAGAACTGCATTTGCAGCCGGTCGAACAGCAGAAGCTGGTGCGAAGCGCAGTGATTGTCACCGTCGCCACGCTAATCGGTCATCTGATCCCGCTGGTGCCGTTCATGGTCGTCCCACGCACGCTCGCCATTATCATTGCAACAGTGCTCAGCGCAGTGACCCTCTTCGCCGTGGGAGTTTATTCTGCGAAGACGTTGGTCGGGGACTGGCGTAAGAGCGGCTTGCAAATGGCCGCAATCGGCCTTGGTGCGGCCGCCGTCGGCTTTTTCATAGGCCGCTTGTTCCACACAATTGGCGGTTGAGTTGAGGGGTTGACGGCGCGGCAATGAAATCATCGACGGAACAGATTGATCTTTGCCTACTAGACTGAAAACATTCGCGAGAAGTTGCGCAGGTTCGCGAGCGTCACATCTCAGGGAAGGGGACAGAGTATGAGAATAGGGTTCATTGGTCTGGGAAACATGGGATCGGGGATCGCCCGCAACCTGATTAAAGCGGGGCATAATCTGACGGTTTACAACCGGACCCGAAGCCGCGCCGAGGCGTTCGCGTCTTTGGGCGCCAGGATTGCCGAAACGGCTGCCGAAGCCGCCTCCGATGCAGAGGCGCTCATTACCATGCTGGCGGACGACGCAGCTGTGGAAGGTGTCATCTTCTCACCCGGAAATGCGATAGGAGCCCTTCCTACCGGCGCTGTTCATATATCCATGAGCACGATCAGCGTCGCGTTGTCGCGCCGGTTGGCCGAAAGTCATCGAGAAAAACAGCAACACTACCTGGGCGCGCCAGTGTTCGGTCGACCTGACGCCGCAGCCGCCGCGAAGCTGTTCGTTGTTGCAGCTGGCCCAGCCAAACAGATCGAAGGCTGCCGACCTCTTTTCGAGGCGATTGGGCAGAAGACCTTCCTGATCGGCGAGGAAGCTCACGTTGCCAACGTGATCAAGTTGGCTGGGAATTTCCTCCTCACGACGGTTATCGAAAGTCTGGGCGAAGCGTTTGCTTTTGGGCGCAAGTTCGGAGTTGACCCGCATGCCTTTTTGGACATTCTCACGAACTCGCTGTTCCCGGCGCCCGTCTACCGAAATTACGGCAGCATGATCGCATCGGATACTTTTGAGCCCGCGGGCTTCAAATTGCCGCTTGGGATGAAGGACAATCGTCTGCTGCTCGCCGCGGCGGAGGAGGCCGCGGTGCCGATGCCGATGGCGAGCCTTGTCCGCGATCGGTTTGTGGCCGCTCTCGCTCAAGACTTGGGCGAAGCTGATTGGGCTGCGATCGCCAGGATCTCATTTCTTAATGCCGGGCTTTAGAGAGGATACTGTTAGAGAGGTCACTAAATGATTTATAGAACACTTGGAAGCACTGGAGAGACGGTCTCCGCCATCGGGGTTGGCGGCTGGCATCTGGGGCTCAAGCACGTTGACGAAAACCTTAGCCTGCGCATCGTTCGCACCGCAATTGATCGCGGCGTCAACTTTATGGACAACTGTTGGGACTACAATGATGGCGAGAGCGAACGGCGTATGGGTAAAGCTCTGGGCGGCGGCTACCGCGCGAGGGCTTTCCTGATGACCAAGATTGACGGGCGGACGAAACAAGAGGCTGCGAAGCAATTGGATGAATCGCTCCGAAGGCTACAGGTGGATTGCATAGACCTCGTGCAGCATCACGAGGTGCTTCGCTACGAAGACCCGCATCGAATCTTCGACGAGGGGGGAGCCAACGCTGCGCTTCTGGAGGCGCGCGAAGCCGGAAAACTTCGCTACATCGGCTTCACCGGACACAAAGACCCGCGTATACACTTGCACATGCTCGAGGTAGCGGCGGAGAACGGCTTCAAGTTTGATGCCGCTCAGATGCCTTTGAACGTGATGGATGCGCATTACCGCAGCTTTGAAAAGCTGGTTGTGCCTGAACTGGTCAAGCAGAAGATCGGCGTTCTTGGAATGAAGAGTATGGCAAACGGTATTCTGCTGAAATCGAACACCGCGACGCCGATGGAGTGCCTCCAGTATGCCCTGAATCTGCCGACGTCCGTGGTGATCACCGGCATCGACAGTCTTGAGATCCTCGATCAGGCCTTCGAAGCCGTGCGCACGTTCCATCAACTCGGCAAACAGGAGCTCGACGCATTACTTGCGAAAACCGCTAAGGCGGCGGCAACCGGCCGATACGAGCCGTTCAAGACAACGTCAATCTTTGATGGAACGGCGAAAAATCCGGAGTGGCTTGGCGAGGAACCGCCGGAAGTTCAACAGCTGATGGAAGCGTGATCTGCGGATGCTCAAATGCGTGCTACAGTACTCGGCGACAAATAGGGACGCGGCAGCTGCTTGACTTTGTCCAGCCGCAGGTGTCCGCTACGCGGCCAAGCAGATGCTTTAGATAAATTGCTATCAAGAGGTCGCCGCTACGCGGCCAACGCAATTCCCGATACTGTGACGCGCACCTGGTCCCGCTTGTTTTGTACCAACACTTCGATCTTTAATCGCTGATTCTCATTGAATGCGACACTGATTGGCACTGGTCCCTCGCTCCACTCGTTAGTGACGACTCTCTGTCGAGGCTGATAGTAAGGGCCGAACGCGCAAGGTCGACAGAGCGTGCTTCCGTCGGGCTCTCTGACTTCGCGCTCGTCATTGACTCCTTCACCGCAATTGACTCCATGGTTTTCTCCTCGTCTGAAACTGGACCGTACTCCGAAGGTCGGGGATTCTTCACTGCTAAAATGCGAACGAGAAATATACGGCGCCGACGATCAACGCATAGGAGACCAGGTTGTTCCACTTGAGCGTTTGGCCGAAGAGCAAATACGTGATTACCGTGAACACTACAAGCGTGATGCATTCCTGCATGATCTTCAGCTGCATTAGGGAATATGTCTGAGCGCCCATCCGATTCGCTGGAACCTGAAAGATGTATTCAAATAACGCCACCGACCAGCTAATCAAGATTACCCATACCAGCGGCTTGTCTACGTACTTGAGATGGCCATACCACGCGATGGTCATAAAAATATTCGAGACCGTGAGTAGAATGACCGTCTTCATTGACAGCCTAGAACGTGAATATGGTAGCGAATTCCGATCGCATATTATGGCTCGTGTAGCTGGGTATTCCCCGAAACAGCGGCAGCCCTCCGAAGTTCGAGGCGGACCGATTTGCTGCCCGTGTCCGGTAGTAGCCCTGCTCGAAACCGAAAGTCACCCACGAGTTCAGCTTGTACTGAATGTTCCCGGATAACAGATCGCTGCGGCCCCGAACCGGAGAGAATCGTCGGGCATCACGTGCCAGCGCTTCGTCAAACCCATAGTAGAGATAGGCCGTCCATCCTGCATTTCGCCCAGTAGGATCAGCATCAACCAGACGTGAAAGTGGGAAGCCGAGTTGCAGAAAGCCCCCCTGTCCGCGGACGGGTCGTTGCGGCGCGACTGTGGGTAGTCCATGGTCGAGCCCAAAGACTACCGTCGATGCGCCGTCGATAGAGAGTGCGTTTGCCGTCGAAGCCAGCCCGGCAGTGTCGTTGAAATTAGAGAGAAGCTGGCCGCCGAGGTAGAAGCGCAGGTCCGAGCCCGAGTAGTATTTTCCCGACAGCGTGACGAAGCGCGTTGGCAGTTGTAGCTCCGCGCTGTAGGCATCGCTGTCGCTGCTCACTTCGGCTCCGCCGGGGAAGGCGGACTGGAACGCCGCAGGCACACTTGCCGCCGTGACTATCGCGGTTCTTCGGGCATGTTCGTAGCTGACGATAAACTCGGCCGGCAGAACGCCCGGCGCTTTGTCCAATTGCCACTGCACCACGAGCCGGCTTTGCAGCCCCGGGCGATCGGAGTCCGTACCCTGCCGTTCACCAAATCCCAACTGGTCGGCGACGTTGGTTGGCAGATCCCCGAACGCTGGAAGGACGATTGCAAACTCGGGACTTATTTTCAATGAGCGCGGCCCGCCGGCGTTGTAAGTGAATCCGAATCGAGCCTGCGGTATCCGTTCATAGATTGCGCCGTAGCCAATGCCGCCGAAATTTGTGTTCTCGATCATGTTGGGAAGGGTCGAGGAAGCGAAGGGTGACCAATCCTGTCCGAACAGGGCAAAGCCGGAGAGCTTGTCGTTGAAACTCCGATCGATGCGTGCCCAGGCAAGGCGAATCGATGGCTGACTGGAGCGAATAGACGAAATATTTCGATTGTCCACCCGGGTGAAATCGCCCTCAAAGTCCAGCTCGAAGCGCCCGGTTATCACGGTCTTCGGAGCCGGGTCGAGCCATTCGAAGTTGACCCCAATCCGAAGCGCTCGCGCCTTCAGATGAAACTCCGGCGAGCCCTGCGGGCCGGTATCGGCCGCCAGCAGCGGCAGCGGAAAGTCGTTGCCCTGAGGCGACGAGGAATCGCGAATGACGCTTGTTTTGAAGTAGCCGTATGGTTTGATTCTCGCTCCCGATCCGAGCTTGAGGTCTGGAATCAATCCCTCACGTTTTGAAGGGTCTATCGGAAGGAGACGGACCGGCGCAACGGCAGCGATAACCGATGGCGCGGAGGGGTTCTGGCTCTTACCAGGCTCGGTGCTTGCGGTCGCGCCAACTCGCCCGGGCGAAGCTGCCTCGGCCGTAGCTTGTCTCCGAGGCTGCGATGAAGTGTCAGGGCCGGCTGCTTGCAACGCGGCAAACTCCGCATCAGAAATCAGGCCCTTGTCCTTTAGCAAAGTCGCGAGTCGATCCCGCTGTTGGTTGGAGTCGCCTGCAGAGAGGACGGCTCGAGCGTCCTCCGGTGTGAGCAGTCCTTTGTTTACTAAAAGACGCAAAAGCGCTTCTGCCATTGGCGCTCGATCGGCGGTCAAGCCTTCGCTGTTCCCGGCCGGGCGATCGCCCTTTTCTTCGTTTGAATCGCGGCTCTGTTCTTGTAAAGCGGGGGTCCCGCTTGTTGTCGCCTGGTTGCGGCTCACTGTATTGCGGTGCATGCCCGGTTCGACTGACTGCGCCCGGGCAGTTTGCGCTACAAGCAATCCAATAAGAAAGAAAATGCGGATTGATCGGGTCATCATAGTAGCTCTCCAACAATTCGTTTTGACAATCAACACCGTACAGAGCGCGCCAGGTCAGACGTAGAAATGATCCAGTTCTTTGTTTCGAGTTCCGCTCACTCCACCGCGAGCCGAATGGATGTGCCTGACACGCGCCACGAGTTTCGGAAAATCGCTTGCCGAATAAATTGCCGCCGTACGCTTAAGGCCGAGGGAAGGGAATCGAGTGTTCAGCAGTTCTCTGATCTCTATGGACCGGTTAGTCTCAGCACTTTGATCAAAGACGTACAGAGCGGACGCCTTTTGAAGAGCCCATCGAGCTGAGCCCTTGATCTTCGCGGCCATCGGTGCGGGCGCGCCGCTCACCACTAGCAGCGAGAAGTCCACATCGATGAATTTCAGAAAGCTGTTTCCTTCGATCAAGACGCCGGGCGCTTTGACCCGATCCAGCGCGAGTCCTATTCCGCGTTCGACCTGATCATCAGTGACGATTACCCAATGGACGTTGGAAGCCCCGGCGTCCCAGTATCGCCCCGTGTCCTTTCCGCAGGCATAGGTTTGGTCGCGCCCCGAGCGGATCACCGGCTCATCGCTCAGAAGATGACTAACACAACATGTTTTGGGGTCCTTGCCGCAGGAGCGATAGTGGCCGCGCGTCATCTTGATCGCCTCCCACGCGGGGAGCTCTCGCAGCAAGCTGCAAAGAAGTGTGGTCTTGCCAACCTCAGACGAAGTTCCGGCAACGGCAATTGTTGTGCAAGTCATATGAGCGCCTCTTCCTTGCCGCTTCGATATGGTTCGGTGGTCTCGGGATGATTCCCAGCCAGACTCACGGCTCCACTTGCGATCTTATAAAAGAAGTCTTTGCGGGTCTTACCAGTTTGTGTCGGGAATTGCTGTTAATTGCTTTCGAACGATCGCCGGGGTTAGTGGCGTAATTTCGCGTTCGGGCGGCGGATCTCTCTCGCCATTCGCCACAAAGGCACTAAGTCACCAGGCTACACGAAGACAGGCCTGTGGGGACCTTCGCGCCCCGGTGTCTTAGTGGCCAGCTCTTCTCAACCCGGAATTGCACCAAGAGGTGGCGTCTCGAGACGTGCCGCCTCTGTTTTGTACAGCCGTGTCCTGA
>DATMCM010000246.1:0-2773 GCA_035558335.1 Blastocatellia bacterium
AACAGATTTCAGATCGCACGCCGGTCTCGGTGACTGCCGGAATCGTCACGAGCGGAATCGACATCGCCCTCAACGGCTTCAACACAGCGGCGCTTCCGGTTGTTAACGAAGTCGAAGGGAATGACAAGAAGAAAAAAGCCCAGAGGCTTACTTTCCCAGTTGAAGTTCATGGAAGCGCCTCCGATCAGGATGCCGGCAAACATAGGATAGACTTTGGAGAGTTCGGGAGCGCTCGTATTCACGACCTGTACAGATTCACCGTGAACACAACGGGTGTTTTTGTCATTGCGCTTGACCCGATCTCGGGCGCGGGCGATATGGATCTGTACTTATTGGATGAATCCTTCGAAGGCAAAAAGATTTCGATCAGTAGCCCCTCGATCGCCGGATCGAGTACCAGTCCTCAGGCAAGCGAACTGATCGGTGTCCGACTCATTGCCGGCACCTACTATGTCGGGGTGAGCGCTTTTGCGGGAAGCTTCAACTACAGGTTGCGGATTATTTCCTCACAGTGATTTGGATGCGGATTAGAATTGTTTCGGTCTGCAGTTGAGAAGTGACAGGCGATTCAAGGGGCGGATCGCAGTCCAACATCTCCCTTCTGAGCCAAGGTTCCGACTTTCATGCGTGAGCCAAACATGGTCCTTGCGGATGCGGAAGTCGCGGCCCATTGCCTTTCGATAATGACCTTCTCCCCAACTAAATTTGTTACGAGGTAAGAGCAAACATGGCGATCGATAACGATAAGCTAAACGAGCTCGTAGGACGGTTTCTTAACGACTTCGGCGGCACGCTTCACTCGGCAATGGCGGTGATCGGCGATAAGCTGGGTCTGTACAAAGCGATGGCCGAAGCGGGCCCGGTCACCTCAGAAGAACTGGCCAGACGAACGGGAGCCAATGAACGCTACGTTCGCGAATGGCTCGCGTCTCAAGCGGCCGGCGGTTACGCAAGCTACGATGCGGCAACCGGCCGATTCTTCTTAACCGAAGAGCAAGCGTTCGCGCTTACGGACGAGACCGGCCCGGTGTTCCTGCCCGGCGCGTTTGAGCTGGCCCTCGCGGCGGTAAAAGCCGAGCCTCGAATCTCACAAGCCTTTAAGACCGGCGAAGGAGTGGGCTGGCACGAGCACGACTCGGGCCTCTTTCGCGGCACCGAACGATTCTTCCGCCCGGGATACGCAGCCAATCTTATCAGCTCCTGGATACCGGCTCTCGACGGCGTTGAAGAGAAGCTAAAGTCGGGTGCGAGGGTGGCAGATGTGGGCTGCGGTCACGGAGCCTCGACGATCCTGATGGCCGAGGCTTATCCGAAATCGCAGTTCACCGGATTCGATTACCATCAGGGTTCGATCGACAATGCCCGCAAGAAAGCGGCCGAGGCAGGTGTCTCCGATCGCGTTAGCTTCGAGGCGGCGACAGCCAAAGACTATCCGGGCAAAGACTTCGATCTTGTCGCGGTGTTTGATGCTCTCCATGACATGGGTGATCCAGTCGGCGCCGCGGCTCACGTTCTTGGCACGATCAAGAGCGACGGATCGTGGATGATCGTCGAGCCCTTTGCAAACGATAAGGTCGAAGATAACTTGAATCCTTTGGGCAGGCTAGCCTACTCGGTTTCGACCTTGGTCTGCACACCGGCTTCGCGTTCGCAGGAGGTCGGTCTGGGACTTGGCGCCCAGGCAGGCGAGGCTCGAATTCGCGACGTCGTCACGCAAGGGGGTTTCAAGCGATTCCGCCGCGCGACTGAGACGCCTCTCAACCTGGTGTTCGAAGCTCGCCCGTGATCTAAACTCTTGTACGGGCGCCCCTCCGTGGGCGCCCCTGCTCGAAATCAAAATACGTGAGGAACAGAAAGGGGCGCCCACGTAGGCACCCCTGCAGGCGCATCATCTTTCCAGTCATTCGGACACTCTTGCATCCTTCGCTCTTACTGCGACACCTCCACCGCGCATGTACAACTCGCCATAACGGATCACCGGCTGTCCTTCGAGGATCACGTGCTCGATCCCGATGGGAAACCGCTTCGAATCTTCAAATGTCGCCAGATCAGCCACTCGCTGCGGATCGAACACTACAAGATTCGCCTGCTTCCCATCAGCGATGACGCCGTAGCGCTCTAGTTGAAACGTCTCGGCGGCAAGCCCACTCATCTTGCGAACGGCTTCTTCGAGGGTCAACAGGTTTTGCTCTCGAACATAGCGCCCAAGTATCCGCGGGTATGTACCGTAAGCTCGCGGATGCGGCCTTCCGCCCAACAACCCGTCCGTGCAAACGTTTACATAAGGCTCGCGCATTATCTTCTGCACTACTTCTTCTGATTGACTGAATGAAATCATTCCAACGCCCATGCGCTCCTCAGCAAGCAGGCTAAGAGCGAACTCGACGGCCGCTTCTTCACTCACCTCGCCGGCGGCCTTTCTTGAGAGCGCTGCTGCCTCAGCGAGGTTCTTGCCTACGATTTCCGGACTGCGTCCCGATGGAACATCGGAGACGATGATTCCCTCGGGCCCCGACCACTTCCAGAAGTTGTCCCACTGCGAACGCGAGCGGTCGAGCATCGCGTCACGCATCCGTCCGCGCTCTTCGGCGCTCGCTAAGCGGGCCATCGTAGCCTCGACTCCTCCCGCGTGAGCCCAGGGAGGAAGGATCGCTCCAAGCATCGTCGAGCCCGCGATGTAGGGATACTGATCCGCTGTCAGCCGCATGCCTTCGGCGCGAGCGAGCCTAACCATCTCGAGAACTCCGTCGATGACCGACCAGTTCTCGCGCCC
>DATMCM010000247.1:0-3461 GCA_035558335.1 Blastocatellia bacterium
GCGATGTTAGTCTGTTGGTGGGATTCCGAATCCCACCAACACAGTTGGTGGATCATTCATACTCGGCTTACATCTCGGCCGCAGCACGCCCGTCCGGAATCCCACCAACGCAGTTGGTGGATCGTTCATACTCGGCCTACATCTCGGCTCCCGCACGCCTGTCCGGAATCCCACCTACGCAGTTGGTGGGATTCCGGATGCCATGCGCCAGGATCCTCTTGAGTTCTCAGAAGCCATAAAGCTTGATTGCGTTCTCACGCAACACCATCCGCGCAAGCTCGACCGCCCGCTCGCGCGTGATCTCCTTGTCGTTCATCATCCCGGTGAGCGCCAACGCCAACGCCTCGCGCGCTGCGACCGTCGCGAGCCAGCCCGTCTCTTCCCAGCCGATATCGGCTGATGTCGGCGACGCATCGGTGCCGAACATAACCTTCTCCGGATAGTACTCCAGCCAGTTGCGCAGTATCTCGCTAAGCGCCCGAGGATAGAGCAATAAGCCCTGAGCTGAAAAGTCGGCCCAGACGTTCCCTTTGCTCAGCATTCCGGCGGTCGACTTGGTGTGAGGGTAGCCGCCGTGAACGATGACAAAGTTTGTCTTGCGCAAACTGGGATCGTTGAAAACCGAATCCAACAGGAGCGGATTACTGCCGCTCTGCACATAACTGCCGCCTCCGCCGTCGAAGACGTGGATGTGAACGACGAGTCCCAATCGGCCCGCCTCGCGACAGGCGTAACGAAACAAGTAATCCTGCAGCACCTCGTAGTCGCCGGGCGGCGGCTCGCCTCCTTTTGCCCATCGCTCGTACACACGAGCGGCATCGGCTTCCGCCGGGTTGCCAAACAAGAGCGAGCGCAGGTATGCGATCTCGAACTTCACCGCGACCGCTCCCTCGCGCTTCTGACGATCGAGGGTCGCAGTCACGACCGTGGCCAGATAGTCCTTCAACGTGGCCGGCAGCGCGTTTAGCTTCAGGTCGCCGAGATAACGCTTCAAGAGGCGCTCTTCGGCGGGGTAAAAAGCCCGGTAATCGAGATTGCTTCGCTTAGCCGCGTCGTTGTTCAATGGAAAGACGAGCGCATCGATGTACGAGACCCACCGGAATCGAGGCGCGGTCAGGCCTCGTCCCATGGCAACTCGATTCGCCAACATGGTTTCGATGCCCAGCTGGTCCAGCACCCACGCCGGATAGCCGTCGCCGCGCTCGCGCATTATGCGGCGTTTCTGTTCGCCGAGTTCGCGCACATGCGCTTCAGTCATGTCTGCGTGCTTGTAGCCAAACAGCGCGCGCCATGCGGCGGCGTACTCGACATTGTCCGAGCGTAGCCGCACCATCAGTGGAAACGGCTCGAGCAACTCAAAGGGCAGCGCGTCGTACTCGTGGTCTTCTTCGCCTGGCCCGACAACACATGTGACGTGCGTGTGATTGTCGATGGCTTTGATCCTTCCAATCTCCGCGACGAGAGCGGGATCGGCAGACGTCTGCGCTTTTGGTTTGTCTGCCGCACTGAGAGTAAAGACGCACAGCGATAGCAGTGTTAGCACTCTTCTCATGTGATTGTTGTCTCCCTTCGAAGCATCAGACCAGTAGGCGACTGGTCCGCGTATATCCGTCAAATCAGTTTCATCCGTGGTCTATGCGTTCGGGGAATAGACCGCGGATGACACTGATGCCAGGGATACGCACGGAGAAGCAAGCGTCACAGACGAATTGCCTGTTACACGCGTCTAGCTTTGATCTCTCTTGATAGCGGCCAGAATGCGCTTGAAAAGCTCGTCGCCGTTTCCCTGGTGCCAGCGCCAGACCACCACGAGGTCGTGCTCGGGGTCTACCCAGATCGTGTTTGAGCCATAGCCGATCGCGGCGAAGCTCGAAGCGGGAGCCGACGGCCACTGCTTCTTCTGTGTGTTGAGCCACCACAGGAATCCGTAGTCCGGACCGAGCGGTCCAGGCGTTGTAGCCATCTCGACCCACTTCTCAGGAATGATCTGTTTCTCGCCCCACTTGCCGCGCCGCAAGAACAGCAACCCAAAACGAGCTTCATCTCGTGTGTTGATCCACAAACCGCCGCCCCATCGCGTTCCGCCGCTTACTGAAATCAACTTCTTGCCGTCGATTGTGACCTCCGAGTTATTGTAGCCGTGATACTGCCACGTGTTCGAAGCTCCAATCGGATCCATAACGTATTGCTTGATCACCGCGGGCAATGGCTGCTTCCAGAGCTCGAGCAACGAAAGCGAGAAACGATTGATGCGCACATCGTTGTATTCGTAGAACTGGCCGGGTTCTCTTAGCTCGCGAGGCTGGCGGGCGCCGGCTCCAAACTGCTCCACGCCGATAAAGTCGTGCGACTTTGAGAACATCACGCCTTCCCACTCGCTCGTTTGATTCGCGTGATAACGCCAGGTGATCTTCGAATTATGCGGCGAGTCGTAGCCGCCATCCTTGATGTAGACGCGCACCGGGTCGTCGATGCTCTTGATCATTCCGCGGTCTATCGTGAGACCGAGCACGGTTGATAGAAAACTCTTTGCGACGCTGTACGTGGGATCGATGCGGTTTGTGTCGCCCCACTCGGCTACGATATAGCCATGGCGAATAATCATACCGTTGGTTTCGCCTCGCTCCCTGGGCATCGGCCCCAACAACGCGCCAAAGGTTTGGATCTGTGTCGAGAAGTCTCGAGGGACTTTTGTTTCTTGAGTCTTCGCGAAAGCCACCGCTTCTTCGAGCAGCCCAGTGTCAAAGCCAGCTTCGGCGGGCGCCTTGCGCTGCCACTTGTCGCCCGCCGCTGGATAGTAGACGGCGGAGCGGCGGGTCGGAGCTTGCCCGACAACAGCGGTTAACCCGCTGGTAAGCAACGCCACTGCGATGACTGCGGTGATCAAGATTCGTCTCATGCTTTGGTCCTTTTGTTCTCGGTAGCTCTGCTTGAGTTCTTCCTCGTTCGGACCGCGAACTTATCGTTTTTTCGCTGGGGTTGTAAAGAGGACTTCGGAAGCCGGCCGGTTGAACCGGCGTCAGAACCTGAGCGGGTGGCGCGCGGAGTCGGTGCCTCAATCGAGCAATATGGATCGAGTCGTCGCAGTAGTATAATTCCGACCATCCACTCCTCCCGGAGGGCACCATGGCGATCTAAAAGTAGCGCTGCGGTGGTCGCGACCCGCGACCGCGGCACTGCGATTTGGACATCCTTTCTCAGGACTGGGTCGCATCAGGGAAGAAACATCGGGTCTGCTCCGTCTAAAAGCAAACCACCGAAAGGAGACCTTGCTCATGAAACATAGATCGATCTTGATCGCGGTGATCATGGCCTGTTTCACGCTTTCTCTGCTTACGCTGAAGACTGACGCCTACTCCGACTGGACGGGTGTCTACGCGCGTGTGGACAAAGTCGTCTTCGAGCCGAATGCCGGCGCGCCAGAGCGGATTCAGATCTGGGGTGCGTTTGCGCTTGCGTCC
>DATMCM010000248.1:0-5213 GCA_035558335.1 Blastocatellia bacterium
TGCTTTGCGTCATTAGATCCCGCATCGAGGCCGTTTATCTGAGGGTCCTCGTACCGGTCTATCCCGACGATGAGCGCCCAGCGCTTTTCGGACCCCGGCAGCACCGAGACCTTCTCGCCTGGTTTCACTTGCAAGCCCCGCACGTCGGTCTGGGCTTGAGCGATCAAGAACAGCAAGCAGCTAACGATGACAGTAGCGAGCGCGCCGCGATAGCTCGGATAGAATTTGCTGCCTTTCATAGGTGAAGAGAGCCTACGACCGGCAATGTGGGCTGTCAAATTCAACCGGACGTTGCGGTAGTGGGACAGTTTCAGCCGAGAGTGGGGTTTCAGCCGGAACGCGGCTTGAAAGACGAGCAGGCGTAAAGTGAATCAGCAGAACGCATCCGGGGAGTCTCGCGAATCCAGAGATCAACGCGCGCCGGCCATCTCCCCGTAGAACTTCCAACTCGACCTGAAATCCCGGGTGAGCCTCTGATTCGTCAGGCTCGCCCGCACCATCTCGATCGGTATGCGGTTTGTCTTCAACACCGCGTCGTGAAACTGGCGGTTGGTCATCTTACCCGAGTCGACCAGCTCACGGTGCAGCCCGCGAAGCTGCAAGCCCCCAAGCAAGTACGCGCACTGATACAGCGGTCCGTAGTCACCGCCAAACGAGCGGCGCACTTCGGCAGTCGCGTTGTCGCGCTCGTGGCCTACCTTGTTCACCAGCAAGTCGATGCACTCCTCGGGCGTCATCTTCTCTAGATGAAAACTCAAAGAGAAAATGATCCGCGCCGAACGGTGCATTCGCCAGAACAGCATCCCGATTCGGTTTTCGGGTGACTTTGCGAAGTTCAGGTCCCAGAAGACCATCTCCCAATACAGCGCACCGCCTTCGGTCCAAAACGGTGTCGTGAACACGCCGCGATAAGGGCGATAGCGGGCCGCCATGAAGCCTTGAAGGTGATGCCCCGGGATGAGCTCGTGAAAGACCGTGGCCCGCGAGAAGTGAATGTTGTTGCCGCGCATGCTCATCAGCTTCTGCTCGTGGGTCATCGTGTTTGTAGGATAAGAAACGAGGATGGTTTCGCCGCCCAGAAAGAACGGGCTCACGAGTTGGCGCTCGGGCGACATCATCTCCATTCGCCAGGTATCGCGGGCAAGCTGAGGAACCGTCACGAGATCGTGCTTGTCCACGAAGTCGATCGCTTCAAGCGCAAGTTCGCGAATCAAGTCCGGTTGTTTGCCCGGCTCGACAAAGAGCGTCTTCACGTGTTCGAGCGCTTTGTGCCAGTCATCGCCGAAGCCCAGCTCACGCGAAGCGCGTTTCATTTCGGCTTCGCACCATTCGTATTCCTTGTTTGCGATTGCGATCAACTCTTCGGGCGTGTACGGGATCATCTCGTAGGCAAGCTCGCTCATCAGAGCTTCGCGGCCGATGGGATCGCCGACGATTGCGGTCTCGTCGCCGGGCTCGACTCCGACGATCTTCTCGCGCAGAAACGTCGCGTAGGTTTGAAGCGACTGATCCACGGCCTTGTAGGGCTCGCCGCACCACCAGGTAAACACCGGATCGTACCCGTTGTAGAACCCGAACCAGTTCTTGAGCGTGTTGCGCAAGCTGTTGATCTGAAGCGCGGCCCGATTGGCTACGGTCTTTTTGATCTTAATCGCTTCGGCTTTGTCATCCGGCTTTCCGTCTGCTTTGGGTTGGGGCTTGAGCGAGGCTTCGACGGATTTGCGCTTCTCTTCGATCTGCTTGTTCAACGCTGTGAGCAGCGCCGCGATCTTCGGCGAGTCGATGTTCTCCATTCTTCGGCGCGCGTCTTCGAGATCGGTGATCGTTTGAGAGTAGGGAACCAGGGTCTGTGTTTCGGCTAGAGCTTTGGCTCGCAGGTCTAGCTGGCGAAGCTCGTGCTCGAGGTGATTCTTGAACAGCAGGTAGTCGACTTTCCGTTCCTGGCTCATCGAGTCGAAAACGAGCGGCGCGAGAGCTGCAAGCCAATCGGTGTAGAACAGCTTTAACCGAGCCTCGCGTGCTGGAGACGTCTCGACCGCAAAGAAACGGCCCAGCGCAAAGCGGTCGACCGAGTATCGCTCGATCAGAGCTCGCATCTCGCTCGGGGAAGCGTCGAGATCGTTGGCGGTTGCGGCGACAGAACGCTTGTCCGATGCTGGAAGTGAACTGTGAGATTTTTGCAAAGCGAGCGATAGATCAGGCCAGTACCAAAGGAAACTCACGCTTGCGGCGAGTGTAAGGGCTGTTACGCGCGGATTAGGTCGCGTCATTCTTTCTCCTTAATAGTAGTCCAGCGTTGAGGGTTATCTTCGAGCACCGCCTTTAGAACTCCGAGAAAGGCTGCTTCGCGTTCTACCAATCTCTGCGTAACCTCAGCGTGCTCGGCGGCTCTGCGGTGAATTCCCCTCGCGAATCTGCTCACCGCAGAGCCGCAAAGCACGCTGAGGCTGCGCAGAGATTGGCAGTGCTCCAAACAATTCAGCTTTTTAGTCTTGGAATCCAGCGCGGCACATCCTTGCGGTAACGTAGATACGATTCGCCGAACTTTCGTGTCAGCGCAGGTTCCTCATAGAACACGACAAACGAACCAAATGCGAGTAAGACCGCCGCCAGGTATGCAAACAATACTAATGACTGAAACAGCAGCGTTTCGCCGATGAGCACACTCGCGATTCCAACGTACATCGGGTTCCTAACGTAGCGATAAAGACCGCGCGCCACAAGCTCTTTCGGCGGGTCGATCGGCGCTGGAGTCCCTTTTCCGGCAAACGTGAAGTCCCAGGCGCACCATAGGTAGATCAAAGCTCCGAGCAGGATGGGAACAACTCCGACATAGCGAAAGACTCCGATGTTGAAACGCTCGCTGCCGGCAGAAGAAGCGAGCAGCCAGCGAGGAACCAGGATCGTGACGGTTCCGGGAACAAAGATGGTGAAGATCGTTGTCTTAATGAAAGTCAGAACGCCTCGCCAAAGCCGTGGCCGTTCGATCAGGTCGCTTAACGAAAGCTCAAGAATGATCTGATCATTCACCGCTGACTTTGAAACTTACTTTGTCCCGAATCGCCTGCGCGATACAGTACCCGGCCGCGCGCCCGTGGTAGTTATCGAACGCAAAGTGTATACCCCCGAGGAGCCTGGAGTCGGCAGCTTCCGCCGCGGCCTGATCAAATGAGTTGAACGAGCGCGGCTGTTGCGGAGGTACCAGCCCATGATTGGTATGGGTCGTGTCTGTAAACCTCTTTGTACCGAACATGTCGGCGAGCATGCGCGCCGCCGCGCCGGACTGTGTCGAATGTCCGGACGGGTAAGTCGGAAAGTTCGGCGTGGTTATATACGGTGTCCAGGTAGCATCGATGTTGCTGTTGATGTAAGTGACCGGACGCTGCAAGTTGAAGATGTATTTCGCGTTCCAGCACGCGATGAAGGCGTCGTGAACGGCGATTCCGGCGCGCGCGTAGGCTTCAGCCGCTGAGGCCAGCGAGAGGCCGTCGTTTCGCGCGATCTGGCTCACGATCGCGATCCAGTGCCCGGGCGGCGTGCCGGTCGCGCCGGGGCCGTCGGACCAGTAGTCGGCGGTGGTCTTCTGCTCGGTCGTGAGATTCAATCCCACGTTGTAGACTTCCAGGGCCTCGGCGTAGAAGTGCGAATTGGTCTGGGTCGAAAACGGCGGGTGACCAACTGGAGCACATTGAGCGCCCGAGGTTAAGACCATCGGCCGGAGCTGGCCCCAACAAGGCTGCAGCGGGTTCGGATTGAAGGCCGGCGGGGTCGGCTGCCATGCGCCGGGCACCTGAGCTGGGACGTACGGGCAGTTGTTCTTTGTTGAAAACCCGTCGGTGGCGGCCCACGCGAGAATCGCAGACGCAACCGACTGGCCGTACTCGACTGAGCGATCGTACTGTCCTCCCGGAGCTTCGGCCTTGAATTGCGTGGCGAAACTTTGCTCGAGGTTGTTAATCAGGTTCAAAGAGGCCGGTGAAATCGTCGAGTACAAGCCTCGAATCGTGTTAGCAAGCACCGTGTTTGCCACCGACGGCCAGTGATGCTTTCTAATCTTCTTTGGTTGAGGCACAAACGTGAGACCGTTCAGTTGGCCGACCAGTGATCGATTCTGCTGAGTACCCGCTACTATCGACTCGTATAACGCTACCGCGGTTATGCCATAGATCCGCGAAGCTTGAGGGGGCGGTGTTCTCTCAGTCTTCACCACGTCGTACAGCAATTCGAACCAACTCGAGGCGACAGTGGATGAGAAATTGTCACCCGGCTTCAGGTCTTCATTCAGATCCGCCCACGTCCACGAGTTTACAAGCAGAACTGACACAATTACGGCTACCGATACTCTTGTGATTCGCATCTTTTCTCCTTTGCTTGAAGTGAGAAAGCTTCTATCTCGGCGGCGCCGACTGGATGACCACGGAATGAGGAACGCAAAGATGCTAACCCTCTTCCAGCCGACGAGACAAGCCTCAAATCTCAGCGGCGCATGAGACTACGGTCCTGGACGCGTAGGTCTTTCACCATTTCTACGCCGGGATGATCGTGGCCGATAGTGTCTTCCGGCTCAACGACTGAATATCCCCCTTTCTCATAGAACCCGACCGCATTCGGGGTAGAATGAAGCCTCAACAACCCGATCTCTTTTTGGCGAGCCGCAGCCTCGAGCGTTCGCAGGATTCTCAACCCCACACGCAAACCGGATCGCTGATACTCCGGCTCCACATAGACGTATCGAATGTGTTCCGTCGCGTCGAAGTCAATTCCGCCAAAGCCAATAGCCAGCGGAGGCAGCTCCGCGATGAACATACCACCTGCTCGAATCAGCTTCTCCCAATATTCTTGTTTGCGCTTAGCGGTTTCAGGGATCGCGGTTTGATAGATACTCCAGATGGCGCCGGTATCTTCAAGCGTGGCCGCGCGGATCGTTACGTGCCGAGAAGACAATCGATCGTTTCTCAGTTTTCAGAGATTGGTAAAGGCCCGTTTCACAGTCAACAGAAAGAAGCCAAAGGAGTCAGGGTCATTGTATCTCCGGTTACGGCTGACCATTCAAACACCGCGCCACCTCGCGAGCGACGCGATCAGCTTCTTTGATGCAGTCGCCTGTTGAGACTCCATGAAGGTAGTTGCCTGTCAAGCTCAAATTCGGCACGCCTTCCAGCACACGTTCAATTGTTCCAACGCGCGCGGCGTGTCCGAGATTGTATTGCGGT
>DATMCM010000249.1:0-3625 GCA_035558335.1 Blastocatellia bacterium
AGTAGCAAAACGCCAATACTCTGAGAGGGCGACGTTCTCGGATGGTGTGATCGGTGCGCGCGCCGATGCGCCTTGTCGCTCGCGGCGTGAGTCCAGCACTCGTACGCGCCGCGCCTTCCAAAGGATGATGGCAAAGAAGACCAGGTCAATAACACCCTTTGGGTTTATCTGAAACGCAACGCCGGCGAGCGCGCCTCCCGCAAAAGCAAACCAGCCGCGCCTGGTGCTCTCGTCAGCGTGCCCGAATCGCATGCCTCGCGACCGGATCAAGAAAAAGGCGCTCGCCGTGTACGGCAAAACCATCAGAAAATCGGTGTTCAGACTTTGAAAGTGTCCAGTTGAATACGTAGTGCTGAACACCGCGAACATCGCGGCAGAAAGCAGTCCGGTGTTTTTGTCATAGAGCCAGGCGCCGAACTTATAGAGGACCCACGAAACAACAACGGTGTACAGGATGGTGAACAGCCGGATCGTGAGGATGTGCGCGCCGAAGATCCAAAACAGCGCCGAATAAGCCAACCCCAGCCCCGGCGGTTTGTCGAAATAGATGTCGCGATATAACGCCTTGCCGCGGAGAATTTCCTCGCCGGCGGTGAACCACAAACCGTCGTCCTCAAAGAGGTGCCCGGCGTAGGCTATGCGAAGCGCAAAGCTGACTGCGAGGATGATAAAGAACCAGATAAGAAGCGTCGCTCGATTGGTGCTGTTCTGATTCTGGATTGGTTCGGCGAGCGGCTCGGCGGAGGTGATCATCGGTCGCTTCAAGCGAACGGCGCGGGTTAGCTGACGCCGTTGAGAGTGACTGGCGCGAGTGCGAAAGCCATCGTCTCGGCGTGCCCGAGAGCTGCGTCCAACTCGTCGGCGAGGTTTGCCTTTGCCGCAAGCGCGCCGAAGTCAAACAGCCGCGAGTCCATCAACTGAGAGGGATGTATGTTGGCGAGCGCCCGCAGCATCGAGTGCCGCACGTTCGGTATTTCGGACTGAAGCTCGTCGATCAGCCGGTTGACTCGTTTGCGCTTGAGGCTCTCCTGCGAGCCGCACAGGTCACACGGAATGATCGGGTAACCCTCAGCATCGGCGAACGCCGCAATGTCCGACTCCCAGCAATAAGCCAGCGGACGAATCACCATATTGCGGCCGTCATCGCTCCGAAGCGCGGGCGGCATCGCCTTGAGGGAGCCGCTGAAAAACAGGTTGAGCAAGAAGGTTTGAAGAATGTCGTCGGCGTGATGACCCAGCGCGATCTTCGAACAGCCTTCTTCTACGGCGACGTTGTACAGAATGCCGCGTCGCAGGCGGGAACAAAGCGAACACATCGTCTTGCCTTCCGGCACCACCGAAGTCACAACCGAGTAAGTATCGCGCTCGATGATTCGATACGGCAGCTTTATCGATTCGAGATAGGCAGGCAGCACATCCGCGGGAAACCCCGGCTGCTTTTGATCCAGGTTGACGGCGAGCAGATCAAATCTGACCGGCGCACGCCGCTGCAAATCCATAAGCAACGCGAGCATCGTGTAGCTGTCCTTGCCGCCGCTCAAACAGACCATCACCCGATCGCCGTCTTCGATCATGCCGAAGTCTGCGATGGCGCTTCCGACTCCCCGCAAGAGTCGCTGTTTCAATCCGTCGGTGTGGTTGTTCGCTTCTTTCATTGGCATTGACGAACGTTGATACTAGCATAATGGCTCGCAACGCGGCCAACATGCGGAAAGCTGGTATGACATCAGAACCCGTTGAAGTTGTGTCGTACTCGGGAGGCCGAGTCGATGAGCGCCCGAGAAGTGTGACCATCGGTGTTCGCAAACACACGGTCGCGCGTCTCTTGAGCGAGTCGATAGAGGAGTCCGAAGGTATCGATGGATCGCGAGAACGGAGACATCGTTATCGCGTGCTGACGGAAGACGGACTCACGCTTGACCTGATCCGAAGCGGTGACGGTTCCTGGTTGCTGTCCCGTCGCTAACGGCGCTCGAGAATCGGGGCTCAGGCGGAGACTCCGGCGTTGCCGCGGCGCCGCTTTGCCAGCGCATAAATGATTCCGCCGATGATGAGGTTCAGGGCAAGGCGGAAGAAGAATCCCTGCGTATGACCGATTGCGTGGGCGGCAGGCGACTCGAACATTTTTTCAACTACCTCCCAAGGGCCCTGGTAGTAGGTGCGATCGCCGGTGTGTTCAGTCAAGAGAATGCCCGAGATGACCAGGGCTTCACACCACACGGCGAGCGCGACGAACCACAAGGCGGCTCTGAGGTAGCGGCCCTCTTTGCTTCGTCCCTCCCTGAGGAAGATCAGAACCAAACCGACTAACAGCACAATTGTAATGCTGGCCAGGAAAGACCCGACCACGGTTGGCACGCCGAGCGGCTCAAGCCAGCCCTTCAGGAAGGGACGAAGGACAGCAACAGGCAACGCGATCCCGGCCAGGGTGAATACGATCTTGCGATTTGAACTCATGATTCTGCAGATCACCCAGCTCCTTTACGGCTCGAGTCCGCTCATCTTATGCCTTCTGAGCTTTGACGCTTCGCGTTCTAATCCCGTCAACGAAGACTGTGTGAAAAGCGGTTCAGGTTGCAACATACCTTGAAGCGATAACAGGTCGGGAAGGTGGGCTTGCCCCGCTGCTTTGTGTTGTAGACGCTTAGCCACCTGAGGCCGTATGGTCTCCTGAGAATCACAAGCAGCGGGGGCAAGCCCACCTTCCCGACCTGTTATTGTGCTGAGGCTCGACACCGTCCGTTTGGCTCTGACACTCACAACCTTTCTCGCAGTTGGTGGGTCACTCCAACGGAGTGGCTTGCGCAGTAAACTGCGCTTTGACATTTGTCGCTGGTTTGCTGCACCCCGCTGTTGCTGCGCTCGCTCTAATCCCGAGTTGTTACTCGCATTCGTCGGCGCTAGGCCCGCGTTTCACGCTGGCATCCTGATTGCCCTCGCTCTGTAGTCGAACGCTCTGACGCGTGTGACTCCAAAGAGAGAGGAGACAATTATCATGAAGCGCGCTTGCTTGTCGATTTTCGCAGTTTTTTCTTTAGTGATTACCTCGCAGCCAGTCGTCTGCCAATCGCAATCTTCAACTGGCACCCAGCCAACGAGCGGCGGAGTAACACAGGGCACCTCTACCGTTGACCGTAATGCTGAGAACGTGAGAAGCGCGGTAGAAAAGATCGGAATAGGCCGCAAGATAACAGTGTTTCTTGCCAACGGAGATGTCTTTCACGGGACCATCGCGAAGATAGAGCTGAACGAATTCCAAATTGCCGAAGTGGATATGCAGCGAACGCTAACGATTAAATACAAAGAGGTGAAAAAGACGCGAAGTGGATACGGAGGGATAAACCTCTTTACCGGCGCTAGAGCTCATCCCCCGCGGGCAGCCAGAATTGCGGCTGTTGCAGGGGCCCTCTTTCTTGTGCTGGGACTTCCTATTATCGTACTCGCAACAACAAAGGACTGACCGAGGCCGCCTGTCGGCTTTCACCGCTATTCGACTGCGAGCTCGCCGATCGTGTGTAGCTTCATCGACAGCGATAAGCTCTTGTCCCTTAGCCGGCCGGCCATTATCACGACACTTTCGCCGCGCTCCGCCAGCTTGTATTCGAGCAGCGAGCGGTCAGCACGC
>DATMCM010000250.1:0-5767 GCA_035558335.1 Blastocatellia bacterium
ATAGTCTATTCAACGGATACGGTCTTTCAGTGGGTGCTAAACTCCAGGCGTCCGCGACAACACCAGCTTCCAGATGAAATCTCAAGCCTGTTCCTCGTCTCGAATGTTGGAAAGCACTATCTTGTTTCCAGGCGCAGCGAGAAACCCAAGCTTCACAATGTGCATATCAGGTCGGCCACTCGCAAGAACGTTATAACTCTCCTCGACTCGATGCTCGGTTTGCCGTTCTCCCTGATAGAGGACGCGAACGGGTGGCATCAGGTTAGAGCAAATGACAGAATCGTTATCTCGCCGTCATTTGCAAGAGATTGGTATTGAAAATGGTGCGACGGTAATCAGCCGAGATAGAGCAAGGAATAAGAGAGATAAAAATGGCGAAACCGGTATTGCTCACGGTCGACGACGATCGGGAGGTCTTACGGGCAATCGAGCGCGATCTGAGACGCAAGTATGCGCGCGACTATCGCGTGCTGCGGGCTGAGTCAGGGCCGGCGGCCTTGGAGATTGTTCGGGAATTGAAGGTTAGGACCGGTGCTGTCGCCCTTTTCCTTGTTGATCAAAGAATGCCCGGCTTATCCGGTGTCGAGTTTCTGGAGCAAGCTATCAAAATCTATCCGGAAGCGAAGCGAGTGCTGTTGACGGCATACGCGGACACCGACGCAGCAATCGCTGCGATCAACGAAGCGGGTGTTAATCACTATCTGTTAAAGCCGTGGGATCCGCCCGAAGAAAATCTTTATCCGGTGCTGGACGAGCTGCTCGAGGATTGGCAGGAAGCTTTTCCGCCTCAGTTTGAGGGCATCCGTGTCTTAGGGAATCGCTGGTCTCCTGCATCGCACAACATAAAAGACTTTCTGGCTCGAAATCATGTCCCATATCAATGGCTCGACATAGAGACCGCGCAAACGGATTCGGACGTTAAGAACGTCGTAGAGCTGCTCGACGAGAAAGAAAAAAGAGACTTGCCGCTCGTGATCTTCCCTAACGGTGTACGCTTGCATCAACCCACGACTAGCGAGCTTGCCGAACATTCCGGGCTCAAGACCCGGGCGGCAGAGACATTCTACGATCTCGCGATTGTGGGTGGCGGCCCGGCAGGACTCGCGGCTGCAGTTTACGGAGCGAGCGAGGGTTTGAGAACGGTCATGATCGAGCGCGAAGCCCCCGGAGGTCAGGCAGGCATGTCCAGTCGCATCGAGAACTACCTGGGGTTTCCCAGCGGGCTCAGCGGTGGCGACCTTGCGCGGCGCGCCGTGGTTCAGGCCCGGCGGTTCGGTGTTGAGATCCTTTCAGCCGAAGCTACTGCCATCCGACTGGATGGTCCATACCGTTTGCTAAAACTCGGGGACGGAGCGGAACTCAGTTGTCACGCCTTGTTGGTTGCGACCGGCGTACAGTGGCGCAAGTTGGACGCTCCAGGCGTCGAACGTCTCACCGGCGCAGGAATCTACTACGGTGCTGCGATGACCGAAGCAATGTCTACGAGAGATGAAGGTGTGTTCATCGTTGGGGGCGCGAATAGCGCGGGACAAGCTGCAATGTACTTCTCGAAGTATGCGCGCCGAGTGGTAGTGTTGGTACGAGGTTCATCACTCGCAGCGTCAATGTCGCAATACTTAATCAAGCAGTTAACAGAGACTACGAACATCCAAATCGAATTCGACTCGTCCGTTATAGAGGCGCACGGTCAAGATCATCTCGAAGCAATTTCTGTCCACTGTAGGAAAAGCAACGAGGTCAAGAAAGTACCAGCCAACTCACTGTTCATCATGATCGGTGCTGCTCCAAACACCAAGTGGCTCGCGGATATCGTAGAACGTGATGAGCATGGGTTTATTCTTTCCGGCCCTGACTTGATGCGCGATGGGAAGCGACCTAAAGGATGGCAGGCGGACCGAGATCCAGGCCTTTTAGAGACGAACGTGCCGGGTATCTTTGTAGTCGGCGATGTGCGACATGGCTCGGTAAAGCGAGTCGCGTCGGGGGTCGGCGAAGGCTCTGTCGCGATCTCCTTCGTACATCAATATCTCAGCAAGGTGGTATGACCGATGGGCGACACAAAAATTGAAGGCGTGGGCGTTCCGATGCCAGTGTCCGGGACAGTTGAGTCGGTTATCGCACCAAACAACTCACCTGAGGATAGAGTTGAGGCGCTGCGGCGCGTTGGGGTGTTTGCTGATCTGCCGGAAGATCAATTGAAGTGGTTTGCTGAAAACGTCGAAGACCGGCGATTCGCAGCGGGAGACGTGGTATTCCGGAAAGGTGACCCACCTGATTGGCTGCTGATCTTTCTCGAAGGGGAAATGCACGCGTACTGGGATGAAAATGTACACGACGAGGTCTTCATCCTGCGAGCAGGTGACCTCTCCAGTGAAGTAAGCGGGATGCTGCCCTTCTCGCGCATGACAGAATTCACTCTCACCGGACGCGCAGTGACGACGATGCGCGTGCTGCGGTTTCCAGTTCGTCTGTTTCCCGAGTTGCTGCAGCGGATGCCGATTCTCGCCAAACGTCTTGTCGGCATCATGAGTGATCGTGTGCGCGAGATGACTACTGCCAATCAGCAACAGGATAAGCTGATGGCGCTGGGCAAGCTCTCAGCGGGGCTCGCACACGAGCTGAATAATCCGGCGGCCGCGGCGACTCGCGCCGCAAACGATCTTATCGTCACCCTGGCGGAGTTGCGTGCAGCTGACCTCCGGCTCTGCCGGCATGAGCTGACAACCGAACAAGAGGACGCACTCCGTGCCTTTGAAGACGTCGCAATCGAACACACCGCTACAACCGTGCACCTGAATTCGCTGGAGCAAAGCGACCGCGAAGATCTAGTCGCTACCTGGCTTGAGGACCACGGTGTGGGTGACCCCTGGAAACTCTCCGGCAACCTCGTTGAAGCCGGGATTGATGCCGCGGGTCTGCAAAGAATTTCGGATGTCCTGGAGAAAGACGCCTTTGACGACGTGCTCACTCGAGTCAACGCCCAGCTCGCAGCGGCGAAACTTGCGAGTGAAATCAAGGCCGCCAACACACGCATCTCTGAACTTGTGGGCGCGATTAAGGAATACAGCTACATGGACCAGGCGTCGGTGCAGGAGGTCGACGTGCATAAAGCGCTGGAAACTACGCTTCTAATCCTGAAGTACAAGCTGAGAAAAAAGAGTATCGTGCTTACGCGTGACTACGCCGAAGCGTTGCCGCACATCAAGGCCTACGGCAGCGAACTTAATCAGGTTTGGACTAATCTGATTGTTAATGCCGTAGATGCTATGCCTGAAGGTGGGACTTTGAAAGTGCGCACGAAAAGAGAGCCGACAGACGTCCTTGTGGAAATCCGGGATAACGGCACGGGAATACCGGCGGACCTGGGGTCGCGCATCTTCGAGCCGTTTTTTACGACCAAGCCCGTCGGTGAGGGAACAGGGCTTGGGTTGGATACAGTCGCCCGCATCGTTCGAAAACACCGGGGCAATATCCGTTTTGAATCGAAACCGGGCGATACATGTTTTCAAGTTCGTCTACCTATCGAATAGTCCTTTTAATAGCGAACTGGCGGTGAAACTCTTCCTCCGTGAACTGCTCGACAATGCCATAATGGCGTAGCTGCATTAGATAGCGGTAAGCCTCGACTGCCTCATTGGCATCGCCGAGTCGCAAACTGATCAGCCCAGGGATCGCACGCAGGGAAACAACGTGCTCGACCGGTTGGTGGGTAGGACCGTCTTCTCCGTCGCCCATGTTCAAGCTTCAGGACAGCTTCTCCAATCTTTGCTACTCTTCACGCGGCATGGTGGTATGGACACGCGGACGCCTCACTCAGCCATCCGGGTCGACGTGACAGGCCAACATATCGAACGCATTGTGGATTACATACAGTGTCCGTGGTTGCTTCCGGCCGCCGCTTCGGTGTCGCTGGCCGGGCCGTCATAATCGCAACAAAAGCGAGATGACTTGGGTTGCAGAGGCATTCAGCTAGTTCGTTGCTCTACGAAGCGGATGTGTCATCCCAGGCCCGCTGCTCGCGCGATCAGAAACAACCCTGCACCGACGACGATGGCTCCGATGGCTCGCGCGACGCGCTCACCTGCCGGTGCGAGACGTTCGACGGTCATGGCTGCTGTCACGAAGGCCATCGCGCGAATGTCCATGACCCCGATTACCAGTAGGATCGCCATCAGATTGGCACAGCAGTGTGTACAGTGGAGCCCGAGGCGCAGGCCGTGTCTCCAAGCTGTGCCGGCGTCGGCCGGCAGCGTGTAGCCCCGCCTGGGTAATTCCCGGCAGCAGGCAAGGTGACGAGTTTTCCACGCGCTGAGCTGGAGCGCACCGGCGATCAGGACGACCGCACCGACGGCGATTGGAATGACACGCGCCAGCGCCGGCCGCTGCATCTCAACCGCCGCCAGCCCGACGCCCAGTGGAAAGACGGCCATTCCAAACAGCGTCCAGACAAAGAAATACCCCACCCCCACGAGCGCGGTCAGCCGATCGAGGCGCGTCTTGCCTGTCGTGCCGACGGCCTCGCGGTAGCCCCATAGCATTGGGACCAGAGACGGCATCATCATCGCCACCATCATCACGACCCACATGCCGAGGAACGACGCCGCGGCGCCGAGCCACGTCTGTCCGGGCATCCGCATCCACACCATCGACATCGTCCAGCCGCCAGCCATCGGCATCCCTCGCATCGCCGACATGGATGCGCACCAGACAATTGTCAGCGCCGCGCTGGTGGCGAAGAGCACCGCGGAGACGCCGGCGAAGGCACGATGGGAAGTTTGTTCGGAAGCCAAGCCAACGTCCATGCTGCGCCGGATACGGGACTCCAAATTGTTGGCGAGGGGAGTTGTATGAGTCATGATGCTGTCTCCGTTCGCAGCGGCGAGGTGGTCGCCCTTCTTTAGCTACCTTTCGCCTGCGCGTCGCGCTCTCGGAAGGCGGCTTCTCCAGCGTCGGACACCTCGACCCACTTCGGGTCAGGGGAGGCCTCGGCGTCGTAGTTGTCGTGCCAGTTCCACCACTTGTACGGCGGGGTCTGGGGGTAACCCTCTGGCGAGTCCTCCCAAATCTCCTGACGACCGAGCGGCGTGATGTCGAGGTAGCTCCAGGTGGTCCCTATCGCCTCGTCGCCGCGGCTGTTGATGAAGTATGTGCGGAACACCCGCTCGCCGTCGCGGAAGAACACGTTGTGGCCGTGCCATTCATCGACGCCGAAGTCCGCGTCGAAGCTGTCGGTGATGGTGTACCAGGGCATCTCCCAGCCCATCCGCGCCCTCAACCGCGCGATGTCCGCCTGCGGCGCGCGTGAGGCGTAGGCGAGGGTCGTGTCCCGAGCGTTCAGATGCGCGAGGTGGGCTACCTGGTCGGCTCCGAAGGAGCAGCCGCGGCAGGCATGCTCGGGCCAGCCGAAGACGCCGGGCTCGAAGAAGGCGCGATAGACGATCAATTGACGGCGGCCCTCGAACAAATCGAGCAGGCTTACCTTGCCCCCGGGTCCGTCGAACTCGTACTTCTTGTCCACGGCCAGCCATGGCATCCGCCGGCGTTCGGCGGCTAGCGCGTCACGGGAGCGGGTCAAGACCTTCTCCTTCACGAGGAGCTGCTGGCGCGCAGCCTCCCACTCCTGCTGCGACACGATCGGGGGTGTGTTCATCGCGAGATGCCCTTCCCCGTGTTCCTTGTCTCTCTCTTTGCTTGCGGCCATCTTATTTCTCCTTGTGTTTTCTGAAACAGACCGAGACCATTCGCGCTGAAAAGTTTTCTGAACTTG
>DATMCM010000251.1:0-15836 GCA_035558335.1 Blastocatellia bacterium
TCAGTAGTCCGTAGTCCGTAGTCCGTAGTCAGTAGTCCGTAGCTCGTGCCCCACAGTTCTGTTCGGTCTTGGGAATACGAGCTACTGACTACGGACTACGGACTACTGACTACTGACCATTAGATCATCCTTTGCCGGAGACGCGACCGATCGACCTCAGATAACCATTGAGCATCGGCGCAAGATTGTCGGTGAGAGGCTTGATCCTGTTGACCTGTTTCTCACCAAGCAGCTTTCGCTTGAAAGCGCGTCGCAGAAAATGCTGAGTCTCCTTTAGCGAGCCTCGAGCCATCCGGATGAATCTTCGATTGTCTTGAAAGCTGCCACGGCCAGAGCCTTCCGCGATATTCGCTCCGATGCCGTCGGCAGCCCTCACTATCTGCCCTCCGACCGTATTTCGCGCAAACTGATCCCACTCCATTACTGCATCCCAGATTTCATCAGCCAATCGCTCCGCCAATTGATAAACCTTCAGATTCTCGAAGTCGCTTTTCGGCATTATCAACTCCTCTCTTCCTTGATATGCCCCACGACGTATATTCCCCACGGACTACGGACTACTGACTACGGACTACTCACTAAACTCACTCATATCTTAGGGCTACCATCGGATCCACCCTGGTCGCGCGGCGCGCCGGTAAGTAACACGCGAGAAGCGCAACCGCGAGCAGCCCAAAGCAGATGGCAACAAGCGCACCGGGGTCGCGAGTAGGCAGCGTCGGAATGAGCGAAACCAGAAGCCGAGCAACCGAGTAAGCCCCCGCGAATCCGATCACGGACCCTAGTAACACCATCCGTCCGCCCTTGCTCAGAACCAGCCAGAGCACATCCTTCTTTTGCGCGCCCAGCGCCATTCGAATTCCGATCTCGCTCGTGCGCTGCACAACCGAGTACGAAGTCACGCCATAAATGCCAACCGCCGCCAGTGCAACCCCGAGCGCCGCAAAAGCGCCAAGCAAGGTGCCAAGTAATGAGATGCTTCCCATTCCTTGATCGACCATGCTTCGCGCGGTTCGGATCCGATGCACCGGCTGAGTCGGATCTATTTCGGCGACGGCCGAGCGCAGAGTATTAGCCAGGCTCTCGGGCGGCGATGAAGTTCGCAAAGCGATGTTCACGCCGCCCCACGAGGCTTGAGCAAGCGGGCGAAAGGCTTGAAAGCGAGTGTAAGGCTCGCTCAGGTTTGACGGGAAAGCTACGTCGCCCACGACGCCTACGATCAGATGCCAGCGAGGGTCTTGCCCGGGTCTGCCAATGCGTTTTCCAACCGCGCTTTCATTCGGCCAGAAGCGCTTCGCCATCGCTTCGTTGATTATCGCAACGTCCGGCTTGTCTGCTCCATCCGCCGAGTTGAACGCGCGACCCTCCAGCATTCGCATTCCGTATGTGTCAAAGTACCCGTCGGTCACCGGTTCAAAAAAGACTTCGGGCCACTGTCCGGGCTGAGGCTCAGGCTCGCCCTCAACCCTGAAGCTCCCGCTGCTGTTGAACCCCCAAATCGGCGTCGATGCGGAAAGCGCAACCCTTGGGCCGCCGGGCAGCGCGCCCAGACGCTCTTCGAGCCTCTGATAAAACGCGAGGCGTTTAGCCGGCGTAGAGTAATCGGCTCCCTGCAAACTGACTTGCGCGACCAGGAGTCCGTCCACTTTCCAACCCGGATCGAGATTGGCAAACCGTTGCAGACCCCGAAGAAACAGGCCAGCTCCTGCAAGCAACACAAGCGCAAACGCAACTTCTCCGACGATCAGCGCGTGCCGCAAACGATTGTGCGAACGACTCGCAGTCGAGCCGCGCAAGTTCTGTTTGAGCGCCTGGTTCAGATCCGTGCGCGACGCGAGCCACGCCGGAACTGTGCCGAACAGGACACCGGTCAACAACGAACAGAACAAAGCAAACCCAAATACGCTGAAGTCGAGGGGCACGCTTACTCCGGGCAATTCGGCGAACAGCCGGCGGCTGATGAACTCGACGCTCACCAGCGCGAGCACAAGACTGAATGCGCCGCCGACCAGGGAGATCACCAGGCTCTCGGTAAGCGATTGTCTGAGCAGTCGGATCCGCCCGGCGCCGAGCGCCGAACGCACCGCATACTCGCGAGCGCGCGCCGCCGTCCTGACGAGTTGAAGGTTAGCCAGATTCGCACAGGCGATAAGCAAGACGAAACCCGCCAGTCCGAACGTGAACCACATTACCTTGCGGCTTACATCGTCGGACGTCGAGCGGCTCAAAGGCTCGAGTCGCAAGCTCTCGCCGGCGTTTTCCTGATGCTCGTTCGCCAGGTTATCCGCTAGCAACACCATCGCCTGCTCGGCCTGCTCCCGGGTCACGCCGGGCTTAAGCCGCCCGAGCGATCTCAGATAATTGCTTCCCCGGCTGACTCGCTGCTCGGCGGTGAACGCCAGCGGCCGCCACAAATCGACGTTCCCCCACAGCAGCGGATGCTCGAAGGCCGGCGGCATTACTCCCACGATCGTAACGTCCTGCCCATCGAGTCGCATGGTGCTGCCAAGGACACTCGTCTCGCCTCCGTACCGGCTCATCCAAAAGCGGTGGCTGAGGACCGCGACTCGATCTACGCCAGGTTCGTACTCCTCGGGAGTGAACACCCGTCCGCTCGCCGGCTGTACACCCATCGCGCTGAAGAAATCAGCGGTAACGCCGAGGCCCGTGAGGCGTTCCGCGGGTTCTCCGGGGTTCGCGAGATTTGGGCGAATCCCGTTGTAGGCTGCCATGTACTCGAAGACGTCGTTCTGCTCGCGATGCGCAAAGAAGTTCCCGGGCGAGTGCGGCCAGCTCTGAGAATGAGGCGATGTTCGAAAGACACGCACCAGTCGATCCGCTTGCGGATACGGCAGCACCCGAAACAGATACGTATTTAGAACGCTGAACATCGCGGTGTTGGCTCCGATCCCCAGCGCAAGCGTGAGGACGGCCACAACGGAGAAGCCCGGATTCTTCAGCAGCATCCGAACGCCGTAGCGTACATCTTGAAGCAAGGATTCCATGATCCTCCATACATCGTCCGTAGTCTGTAGTCAGTAGTCCGTAGCTCGTGGCTTCAAGGTTCTACTCGATCTTAGGCATACGATCTACGGACTACTGACTACGGACTACTGACTACGGACTGCTGACTACTCATACCTGAGCGCAACCATCGGATCGACCCTGGTGGCGCGGCGCGCTGGCACGAAACAGGCTGCCAGAGCCACTCCGGCGAGCACAACTGAAATCAGCACAAAGGTCAACGGGTCGGTCGCGCTCACACCGAACAGCAACCCGGCCATTACTCGGGTCAGCGCTAACGCTGCCGCTAAACCGACAATCACGCCGGCCAGTGTCAGCGTCATGCCCTGGCCAACGACCAGTTTGAGTATGTCTTTCCGGCTCGCCCCTAATGCCATCCGTATCCCGATTTCGTGAGACCGTTGTGTTACCGAGTACGAAATGACTCCGTAGATGCCGACGGCCGCAAGCGTCAACGCGACGCCGGCAAAAACAATGAGCAGCAACATCGAGAACCGCCTGAGCGAAATCGAATCCCCGAGCAGTTGCTCCATGGTTGCGACTTTGAAAACCGCCTGATCACTATCGACGGCAAGAATCTCATTACGAATTGCCCCGGCCATTCCCGCCGGGTCCGAACTCGTTCGCACGACCAGGGTCATAAATGAGGTGGGAAATTGCGATTCGGGCAGATACATCTGCATGGGCGGCTTCTTGTCGAGGCCGTACTGGGCGACATCGCTTACGACGCCTACGACGGTTCGCCAGGGCTGCGGCCGCTTTTCTGAACCGGGAAACTTGATTCGCTTGCCGATCGGATCGTCGTTCGGCCAAAGCTCTTCGGCCATCGTCTGATTGACAAGAGCAACGAGCGGCGAAGCCTCAACATCCTGCTCGTTGATTGACCGGCCCTTTAACAGCGGGGTGCCCATAGCTTTCAAGTAACCCGGCGTTGCGATGTAGAGGTCCACGCTGATTTCCTCGCCGCGAGGTTTCGGGCGCGTCTCCACCGCGAGGCCTCTGCCATCGAAGTTGCCGCTCAAAGGAAGCACACTGGTCACCCCGGCCGATTTCACGCCGGGTAGAGACTGGATACGCTCGAGGAGTTGGTTGTAGAAGGCAATCCAAGCCGGGGCCTTCGGATATTTTATGTTGGGCAGCGCCATGTTCATGGTCAGGAGGTTCTCGGGATTGAATCCGGTGTTAACGTCGCGCAGCCGGATCACAGTCTTGATCAGCAACCCGGCGCTGATCAGGAGCACGAGCGCCATTGCGACTTCGGAGACGACCAGCGCGCCGCGCAAGCGGTTTCGGCTTGCTCCTGAGCCCGAGCTGCGGCCACCCTCTTTGAGCGACTCAATCAGGTCAGGCTTCGATAAGTGAAGCGCCGGGACGAGTCCAAACACAACGCCGGTCAACAGCGAGATCGCGACCGTGAACCCGAGCACGCGGAGATCTATTGAGATGCTGTTGAGCATCGGGTTGACCTTCGAGCCGAGCGATTCGACGAGGCTCGTGCCCCAGAGTGCCAAGAGCAGTCCCAGTCCTCCGCCCGCCATCGCCAGCATCACACTTTCAGTCAGGAGTTGTCGCACCAGGCGCCGTCGCGCGGCTCCCAGTGCTGACCTAATAGCTATCTCTTTCTGACGAGCGGCGGAACGCGCGAGCAGCAGGTTCCCGACGTTGGCGCAGGCTATGAGCAGCACAAAAGCGACTGCTCCAAACAGCATCAGTAGTGTCGGCCGCAGCCCTCCAACTGTATCTTCAGCAAGCGAGACCAGCCGCACGCCATAACCGGTGTTGTCTTTTGGGTACTGTTGTTCCAAGCGACTTGCGATAACGTTCATCTCCGATCGAGCCTGAGCGAGAGGCACGCCGGGCTTGAGCCGCGCGATCGCTCGAAGGTGGCGCGAGCTTCGTTCCTCGTTATCATGCGGTTCAGCCACCGGTCGGTAGAACTCTGCGCGCTCGTCAATCAGGCTTGTTGGGAGGGACTGGAAGTCCGCCGCCATCACTCCGACAACCGTGTACGGCCGGCTGTTGAGCAGCACGGTCTTGCCGACGACGTTCGGGTCGCCGCCGAAGCTCCGCTGCCACAATCCGTGACCGAGAACAACTACGAAGTCCTTGCCGTCCTCTTGTTCTTCGGGCAGGAAGATTCGGCCGAGGATGGGCTCGCCTTTCATGATCTTGAAGTAGCCATCGCCGACCTGCATCGCTGGAACTCGTTCAGCCTGAACCGCGCCGGAAAGGATCGGGCGCCAGCTCGAGTAAGTCACGACGTCCTCGAAGACGCTGTTCTGATTCCGCCAGTCGTCCACGTCGGTAGCGGACACCTGATTGCGATGAGTACCTTCATTCGGCGTGTCGCCCCACACCAGAACTATGCCGTCAGCATCCGTGTAAGGCAGCGACTTGAGTAGCACGGTGTTGATCACGCTGAAGATTACTGTGTTGGCGCTGATGCCGAGAGCGAGCGACAGAATGGCGACCCCGGTGACCGCCGGGCTCTTGAATAGCATCCGAAGGCCGTAGCGTATATCCTGAAGCAAGGTTTCCATCAGTCCTCCTAGTCAGTAGTCAGTAGTCAGTAGTCAGTAGCCCGTAGCTCGTATTCGTAAGATCGAGTAGAACCTTGAAGCACAAGCTACGGACTACGGACTACGGACTACTGACTACTGACTACGGACTACTACTCATACCTCAGCGCGATCATCGGATCGACTCTTGTTGCGCGGCGCGCCGGAATGTAACAAGCGACCAACGCGACAATACCCAACAACAAAGCGATTGCCGCGAATGTCGAAGGATCGTTCGCCGTTACGCCGAATAACAGCGTTGACATCACTCGAGTCAAGCCAAGCGCGCCAGCGATACCGGCAGCCATTCCGACAACCACCGGCGTCATTCCCTGCTTGAGGATCAACCGAAGCACGTCCCGCGATTGCGCCCCGAGCGCCATTCGAATGCCGATCTCGTGAATGCGCTGAGTCACCGAATACGAGATCACGCCGTAGATTCCTATCGATGCAAGCGTCAACGCCGTCAAGGCAAACACCCCTAACAGCAGCAGATTCAGCCGCCGCCCTGACATCGAACCCGCAATCAGCTCATACATTGTGTGCACATTGTAAATCGGCTGATCAGGATCAATGGCGCTTACCTGACTGCGGACCGCCGTCACAAGACTTAGTGGATCGCTCGACGTGCGCACCAGTACGCCGGAGCGACGCAACGGAGCCTGGAGGTAAGGAGCATAAACATGCGGCGCGGCCTCCTGATCCAATCCCGATTGCCGGACGTCGCCAACTACGCCAATCACCGTTAGCCAGCCCTCGCCTTCGCTCAACCGCCGCCCGAGCGGATCTTCGCCGGGCCAGTAACGCTCGGCGAAAGCCTGGTTGATGATCACGGTTTGCAGACTGTCCCTGGTGTCAGAAGCGTTGAACGCGCGGCCTTGCAGGACCGGTATGCTCATCATCTGGAAGTAGTCAGGACTGATGACGCGAGCGTCGGCCAACGGGGTGTCTTCGATTCCAGTCGGATCCGGCTTGCCTTCGATCTTGAAGGCGTCGATGCCTCGGCGCCCTGAAAACGGCGGGTGATTGACGATTGCCGCCGCTTGCACACCTGGCAGCGTCGAGAGGCGCTCAAGCAGTTGTTGATAGAAGATAGAACGAGGCAATTCTTCCGCGTATCGCTCGCTGGTCAAAGAGAGCTCGACTGACAGAAGACGTTGCGTGTCGAAGCCCGGATCGACATTCACCAATCGCCAAAAGCTCTTGATAAGCAATCCTGCGCCAACCAGCAGAACCAGCGAAAGCGCGACTTCCACCATCACCAACCCGCTCCGCAAACGGTGGCGTCCGGGAGCACTGCCGCTTCGGCCGCCCTCTTTGAGCGTTATGTTCAGATCGGCGCGCGAGGCTTGCAGGGCCGGCGCAAGTCCAAAGATCACGCCGGTCACAACCGATAGCAGCAAGGTGAAGCCGAGTACGAAGCCGTCTACTGCGATCTGATCGGCACGCGGAATCTGATCGGCGCCGGCCGCGCGAATGGCTTCGCTGCCCCACGCCGCCAGCAACAAACCCAACCCGCCGCCCACCAGCGACAACAACAAACTCTCTGTAAGCAACTGCCGGATGATGCGCCAGCGGCTTGCACCAAGCGCCAACCTCACGGCGATCTCTTTCTGCCGAGCGGAGGCCGACGCGAGCATCAGATTCGCCACGTTCGCACAGGCAATCAGCAACACGAACCCGACTGCGCCGGCCAGGATCAGGAGCGAGGGTTGCAGTTGACGCCCGACTTGGGCTTGCAGCGGGACCAGGTTGACTCCACCCTGCCGACGCGAGTCTTCCTGTTCGAGCTGCTTTGCGATGCCGTCCATTTCCGCGCGCGCCTGCGCAAAGCTAGTGCCCGGAGCGAGCTGGCCTATGGTGAACAGATTGTGAGCCGCTCGGCGCGTTTCGTTTTCGAGCGAACGCGGCACCCAGATTTCGCTTTGCTTGTAGTTGGTGACCGGCGGCGGGAATTGAAAGGCGCCGGGCATCACGCCGATCACTTCGTATGTATTGCCGTCAAGCGTGATCGTCTTGCCGACGGCGTCCGCTTGCCCGCCGAGGGCTTTCTGCCACAAACCATAGCTGAGGACTGCAACGCGAGCGTTGGCCTTGTCTTCTTCCGCCGTGAACGTCCGACCGATCAGCGGCGCAACGCCGAGCATCGGGAACAGGTTGGCGGTGACTGCCTGTCCTTCAAGACGCACAGGCTCGCGAGCGCCGGTCAGATTCAAGTTCGCGCGTTCGGCTGCGGCCAATTGCCCAAACGCGCGGCTGCGCTCGCGATAGTCAGCGAATTCGGTCGGCGATAGTTCAACTTGATCCACTTGCTTCAATCTGCCCCACACGGCGACAAGCCGGTCGCCATCTTTGTAAGGCAGCGTCTTAAGCAGCACGGTATTGACTACGCTGAAGATCGCGGTGTTCGCGCCGATGCCGAGCGCCAGCGTGATGACGGCAATAAGAGTGAAGCCCGGCTTACGCAACAAGGAGCGCAACCCGTAGCGTAAGTCTTGTAGAAGTCGGTTCATTTGTAACTCCAGTCAGTAGTCCGTAGTCAGTAGTCCGTAGTCAGTAGCTCGTGCCCCGCGGTTCTGTTCGGTCTTGGGAACACGAGCTACGGACTACTGACTACGGACTCCTGACCATGGAAATGTTGAGTTTCCTTCAGCGAGCCCCGAGCCATCCTGATGAATCTTCGATTGTCTTGGAAGCTGCCGCGCCCAGACCCCTCCGCGATATTCGCTCCAATGCTATCGGCAGCCCTCACTATCTGTCCTCCGACGGTATTTCGGGCAAACTGATCCAACTCCATTACCGCGTCCCAGATTTCGTCAGCCAACCGCTCCGCCAGGTGATAAACCTTCAGATTCTCGAAGTCGCTTTTTGGCATGATCAACGCCTCTCCTTCTTGATTTGCCCCACGACTTAGTATTCCCACGAGCTACTGACTACTGACTACGGACTAACCTCATTCGTACCTCAGCGCGATCATCGGATCGACTTTTGTAGCTCTGCGAGCCGGTACAAAACAGGCTCCCAAAGCCACTCCGGCGAGAACCAACGAGATAAGCGCGAACGTCAGCGGGTCTGTCGCGCTCACCCCGAACAGCAAACTTGCCATCGCGCGAGTCGCAAACCACGCGCCCACCAGGCCGATTCCCAGCCCAACGGCTGCCAGCTTCATCCCTTGTCTTATGACCATCCCGAGGACGTCGCTCTGCCGTGCGCCGAGCGCCATGCGGATTCCAATTTCGTGCGTGCGCTGCGTGACCGAATAGGCCATCACGCCGTAGATTCCGACTCCTGCCAGCACCAGCGCGACCGTAGCGAAGCTAGCGAGCAACATCAGATTCAAGCGGTCCGGCGCGATCGAGTCGGAGCGCAGTTGTTCCATGGTGTTGACGGCGTAGACCGGCTGGTCCGGATCGATCGCTAGCACTTGGTCCCGCACGCCAGACACCAGGGTCATTGGATCGTTCACGGTCTTTATGACTACCATCATCGCGCCAAAGGGTAGTTGTCGAAACGGATAGTATGACTGCACGCGGTTGGAGTCCTCGTTTAGTCCGTCCATCTTTACGCGACGAACGACGCCCACAACGGTGACCGGCGGACCATCGCCGCCTGTTTTTATGCGGTTGCCGACTGCATCTTCGCCAGGCCAGTAGCGGCGCGCGAACTCCTCGTCAATCAACGTCACTTTCGGCGCGTCTTTTATGTCCTGTTCGGAGAAGTTCCGCCCGCTGAGCAACGTAATACCCATTGCTTCGAAGTACTCGAGAGTTGCGACGGCCGCTTCCGTTAGCGGAGTCTTTCCCGGCTCTGGGTCCGGCTGGCCGTCGATCCTGAAGGATGTCTGCCATCCGTTGTTCCCCAGCGGCAACCCGGATGACAAGCCGACCGTTTGCACCGCGGGTAGCGCGCGCAGCTTCTCCGCGAGTTGTTCGTAGAAAGCGATCTTCTGTTGTGCTTCGGGGTACTTCTTCTGCGGCAGCGAGACGCTGAAGGTCAGGAGTCGTTCGTGATTGAAGCCGGGATCAACCTGCTGCAAACGATAGAAGCTGCGAATCATCAAGCCTGCGGCGATGAGCAGCACCAGCGTCAGCGCTACTTCTGCAACAACCAACACGCTTCGGAACAAATGACGTCTGCCCGTTGAGCCTCGACCGGCGTCCTTCAACGTTTCGTTAAGATCGGGTTTGCTTGATTGAAGCGCAGGCACAAGTCCGAAAATTATCCCGGTCAACAACGAGACCCCGATGGTAAACGCGAGCACTCGACCGTCGAGGTTGATCTCGCGTGAGCGTGGGATGCTGTTCGGGCTGATTGCTACGATTAGCTTTACTCCCCATCGCGCCAAGAATAGCCCGAGTGCGCCTCCCAAAAGCGAAAGCAGGATGCTCTCAGTCAGCAACTGCCGAACGATTCGCACGCGGCTCGCGCCTAGAGCCGTGCGAATCGCAATCTCCTTCTTTCTGGTCGTCGCGCGCGCGAGCAACAGGTTCGCCACGTTCGCGCACGCGATCAGCAGCACAAAACCAACCGCACCCAACAGCACAAGCAGCGCGGGTCGTATTGTGCGAACCGCATTCTCAAGCGCGGAAACGACCGTGGTGCGATTCCCGGTGTTTGAGTCGGGGTACTGCTTTTCGAGATTGGCCGCGACGATCTCCATGTCATCGCGAGCGTGCTCCAGCGTGACCCCCGGCTTGAGACGTGCAATGCCGGTCAGTCCCGGGTGATTGCTTCGATTTACCCAGTTCGGATCACTCGAAACCGGTCCAACGGGAGTCCACAACTCGGTGCCGCGGCCCGGGAACTGAAAGCCCTCGGGCATGATTCCGATTATGGCGTAGCTCCGGCCATCCAGGGAAAGTTGTTGACCGAGGATATTGGGGTCTCCGCCAAATCGTCTCTGCCACAACCCGTGACTCAGGACTACAACCGGAGTCGCGCCTGGCTTGTCTTCTTCGCTTGTGAAGACACGACCCTGCGACGGAGTCACCTTTAGCAAAGGCAAGACATCAGCAGAAAGCTGCCAGCCTAGAAGACGTTCGGGCTCGCCGGTGCCAGTCAAACTGTAGTTTTGACGGCGAAACACCCCCAGGCTCTCAAACGCGTTGTTCTGATCGCGCCAGTCGATGAAGTTCGGATATGCGACCGACATCCCTTCAATCTGCGGGCTTCGCTCGCGCAAGATGACCAGCCGCTCGGAGTCGGGGTAGGGAAGCGGCCGAAGCAGCACCGCGTTTACCACGCTGAAGATCGCCGAATCTGCACCGATCCCGAGGGTCAAAGCCAACACCGCGACTACGGTGAAGCCCGGATTGCCGATCAACATTCGAATACCGTAACGCAGGTCTTGAAGAAGAGTCGTCATGCGCCCTCCGAATACACGTCCGCCTTGCCGGTTAAGCGTAAGTGTATGGTTGCTGTGTAAGGTTTCAATTTGCGATGGATATTCTGATGAGTCGCTCAAGTACGGGCGGCCCTCAGTGGCCGCCCCTCTTCCAACAATTAAGAACGCGTGCCGAGGAGGGGCGGCCACGGAGGGCCGCCCGTACAGGCTGGCAAAATCGGCCAGCAATTCACTCTTCATTCGTAGCGCAACGCTACCATTGGGTCGATCCTGGTCGCGCGCCGTGCCGGCACGAAACAGGCCACCAGGGCCACTCCTGCAAGAACAATCGAAATAGCAATAAAGGTCAGCGGATCGGTGGCACTCACACCAAACAGCAAGCTCGACAGCAAACGCGTCAACCCAATCGACGCAATCAAACCGAGCGCCAAACCGCTAATCGTGAGAATCATGCCTTCCTTGAGAATTTGTTCGATGATATCGCGGCTCTGAGCGCCCAGGGCCATTCGAAGACCGATCTCGTGAGTCCGGCGGCTCGTCGAGAAACTCATCAGTCCGTAGATTCCTATGCTCGCGAGTGCCAGGGCTATCGCTGCGAACGCGCCGAGAAGCACCAGATTGAATCGCCTTTCACCGAGCGATCTCGAAACCAAATCGTCGATCGTCGCGATGCTCGAAAAAGGCAAGTTCTTGTTGACCGCCCACACTTCGTTCTTTATGGCTTGCAGCACCATCGAAGGCTCGGCCGTTGTCCGCACGATGTAGGTCATCGAACCGTATGGCTCCTGAAGGTGAGGGAGAAACACTTCCGTGCGCGGATCGCTGTCCAGTCCGTCATGACGAGCATCACCGACAATACCGACGATCTCGCGAACCTTCGACTCCGCGACGAAACCAAGTTTGATCTTCTTCCCGACGGGGTTTTCGTCCGGCCAGAATCGGCGAGCTGCAGTCTCGCTGATCAACACGACCGGCGGCGCGCTGTCTCTGTCAAAACTCGTGAACAAGCGGCCGCTGCGGAGAGGGATTCCCATCGCCTTAAAGTAGTCGGCCGTCACACTGGTGAGGAAAGCGGATGGCTCCTGACCCGGCGGCGGAGGAGGCCGGTCTTCAACGGAGAACGTTCCATTGATGTCGATGCTGTTGTCGTGAAAAGGCAGCGCCGACACCGCGCCGGCTGCCTCGACCCCCGGCAGCGCGGCGATGCGATTCAGGGTCTGCTCGAAGAACGCAGCTCGCTGTTGAGGCGTTCGACTGCTTCCCCAGACATGCACCTCCAGCGAAATCGCTTTGCGAGCTGCAAAGCCCGGATCGACTTGCAGCAATTGCACAAAACTACGAATTAGAAGCCCTGCCCCGATCAGCAGCGTAAGAGCCAGAGCGATCTCCGAAATGACCAGGACGTTTCTCAATCGATGACGAGCGGATCCGTCTCTTGCGCCTCGCCCGCCTTCTTTCAAGGTCTCGTTCAAATCAGGTTTTGAGAATTGCAGCGCCGGGGCAAGACCAAACAGGAAAGCGGTCAACACCGACACAGCCAGCGCGAAAACAAGGACGCGGCCGTCAAATCCAATCTCTGACTGTCGCGGCAGATTGCCGGGGCTGAAAGCGAGTAACGTATCCACGCCCCACCACGCCATCAGTAGGCCGCCCGCTCCGCCGAGCACTGCGAGGGACACGCTTTCGGTAATCAACTGGCGGACGAGGCGAGCGCGAACCGCTCCGAGAGCTGCGCGAATCGCGAACTCTTTCTGCCGCGCGGCCCCTCGTGCCAGCAACAGATTTGCCACGTTCGCGCAGGCTATCAGCAGCACAAACCCGGCGGCTCCGAGTAACAGGAGCAATGCGGGCCGTGCCTCCGCCCTCATCTGTTCGGCAAGCGGAATGACTCGAGCTCCTCTTTCTTTGTTGTCCTGCGGATACTGTTCAGTGAGCCGGGATTGAATTGCGCTCATCTCTTGCTGCGCTTGCTCGGATGTGACCCCGGGCTTAAGACGGCCGATCACCTTGAAGTAAGCCGATCCGCGATCCTGCCTGTAGCTGTCGCGAAAAACCAGCGGCGCCCACATTACCCTGCCGGCTGGAAACTGGCACGCGGCCGGCATTATTCCTATGACCTCGTGTGGCTGGCCATTCAGCAAAAGCGATTGACCGACAAGCTTTGGGTCGGCTCCAAATCGCTGACGCCATAACGACTCGCCCATGATAATGACTCGATTGTTGCCTGGCTGGTTTTCTTCGGGAAGAAAGGTCCGTCCGTAAAGCGGTTTCACGCCGAGTATCTCAAAGAAACCTTCGGACACAAGCCACGACCGGAAACGCTCTGGATCACTATTTCCGGTGAGCGTATGGCCATATGGCTCGGCGGTCGCCAGTTGCTCGAAGACCTGACTCTGATCGCGCCAGTCGAGGAAGTTGGCCGGCGACGCGCCATCCTCTTTCTTTCCGGTTTTGATGTTGTCTTCCCAGACGGTGACGATGCGGTCGACTTCTTTGTAGGGCAGCGGACGCAACAGCACCGCATTCACGACGCTGAAGATTGCTGTGTTCGCGCCTATGCCAAGCGCGAGCGTCGCCACAGCGATCGTTGCAAAGCCGGGATTCTTGATAAGGCCTCTAAGGCCGTATCGCAGGTCTTGCAACATAATCGTCATAGGTTCTCCTGGAATTCAATGTCCCGCCCACGGTAGGTGATCTGGCGTTCCGCGTCGTCGCAGTTCTAGTCGCGCCAACCCGTCTTGCGAGCCCACTTTTCAAACTCTCGCTGTCGTAGCGCCCAGTTGCGCGGACGCTCCTCGCTATCTTTCGTCAGACCTTCTCGCATTTGCCGGTGTTCTCGGCGAGCGAGCGCAACCCGCTTTCATGGCGTAGCTCATCAACGTGGTCGGGGTCCGTGATGGGCAACGGGCTCACCGCTCTCCGCGCTGGCTACTCGCATCTGAGAGCCACTATCGGATCCACCTTGGTTGCTCGGCGAGCCGGCACGAAGCATGCTCCCAGAGCCACTCCTGCGAGCACGAGGGACAGGATTGCGAAGGTCAGCGGGTCGGTCGCGCTTACTTCAAACAACAGGTTGGACATCAACCGCGTGAGCGCAAACGCGCCAACAAGGCCGACCATCAGACCAATCAGCGCCGGCAGCATTCCCTGCCCGACTACAAGTTTGAGTACGTCCTTATGCAGGGCTCCAAGCGCGATGCGAATGCCGATTTCGTGAGTGCGCTGGCTGACCGAGTACGAGATCACTCCGTAGATCCCGGCCGCCGCCAGGATCAATGCGACGCTTGCGAAAATGGCGAGGAGCCACGTGCTGAATCGCGGAACGATCATAGTGTCGGCGAGCACCTGCTCCATCGTCTTTACATTGGTGACGGGCTGGTCCTTGTCTACGGACCAGACCGCGGCGCGAACCTGGTCAGCAAGAAGTTCAGGATTCGAGACGGTGCGTATTACCAAATTGATTGTGCGCGCGTCGCTAGTTACCAATTCCTTCACAGTCACTCCGACCCCCGTTTTCACCGGGTCGCCGAGCTGAACATACGGAATGTAAAGCGCAGGTTTAGCTTCGGTGTTCAGCTGTCCCGTGCGCACGTCCCCGACGACTCCGACAACCGTCATCCACGACGTCTCCGATGTCCGGTCTCCCCATTTGATGCGTTGTCCCATCGGAACTTGATCGGGCCAGTAGCGTCTGGCCAATGCATCGCTGATGATCGTCACCCTCCGCGCGTTCTCGAGGTCACGTTCATCGAACGCGCGGCCCTTATTCAGCGGGATTCCCATCGCCCGGAAGTAGTCGGAACTGACAAGCTGCGAGGTAATCGATACGGGCTTATCGGCGAGGGGCGAATCAATGGTATAGCCGAACGCGCCGTTCGATCCGCCATACGGCAAGAATGTGACGGTCCCCGCAGCGGCGACTCCTGGAAGCGACGTGACTTGCTCGACCACCTGCTGATGGAATTGAGTCACCTGATCGGAGCGAGGGTACTTCTGAGCAGGCAGATTGATTCTCATCGTCAAGACGTTCTCGGCGATTACTCCCGAGTCCACCGCGCGAAGCCGAAAGAATGAGTTGATGAGCAAGCCCGAGCCGACCAGCAACACCAGGGCTAAAGCTACTTCCGCAATAACCAGCCCGCTGCGCAAGCGACTGCCACGAAGGCTTCCTGCCGAACCCCGCTGGCCGCCCTTCTTCAAGGCTTCGTTGAGGTCGGGTCTGGATGCCTGGAACGCCGGCGCCAGTCCAAAGACGATTCCGGTAACCAGCGAAACGAGAAAGGTAAAAACCAGCACTCGCAGATCCAGCCCGATTGACTGGGCTCGCGGAACGCGAGTCTCATTCAGTAACGACGCAAACAACTCGATGCCCCACATCGCGAGCAACAAGCCCGCCGCACCCCCGACCACCGACTGAAGAACGCTTTCGGTCAGCATCTGACGCATCAGCCGCCAGCGGCTCGCGCCCAACGCGGCTCTAATCGCGATCTCCTTGTGTCTTGTCGCAGCCCGGGCCAGTAACAGGTTGGCGACATTCGCGCAGGCGATCAGCAAGAGAAAGCTCACCGCGCCGAAGAAGATCAACATTGCGTCGCGGACGCCGCCAACCACCTCGGCGTGAAGCGGGAACACGCTTGCACCGATGTCCGCGTTCGCCTTGGGATACTCTTGTTGAAGCTGACCAGCGATCGACTCAATCTCGGCGCGCGCCTGGTTGATGGAGACGCCCGGCTTGAGTCGCCCGAGCACTTTCAGATAGTGGGAATTTCGCAGGGTGAGTTCATTCGAGCTGAAGATCAGCGGCGCCCAGATCTCTGTATCTTCGTTCAGCGGCAGCTCAAACCCGGCCGGCATTACGCCCACGATCTGATAGCTCTCACTGTTAAGCGTGATCGACTTGCCTACAACCT